>JBDNIE010000070.1:0-27670 GCA_041688425.1 Halioglobus sp.
ATTAGATTGATCCAGATGGGGCGTGGCCTGCGAAATCCCGTTACTCGCTGCCAGCGGCCCAATACGTGCCAGAATTTCTGACGGGTGCTGATCATTGAGATGTATAGACTTCTCAAACTTTTCAGATCGGCACAGCGGGACATTTGCGCGACGGGCAAAGCCTTCAAACAAAGCCCATGACGCAGTGTTCGATTCGGTCACCGTGGTTTCAATGTAAGTAACGTTTTTGCATTCGGGGCGAGCCAGAATCTCGCCCAGCATCTTGCGTGCAAGGCCTCGCCCTCTAGCCGCCTCTGCGACCGCTACTTGCCAAATAAACAGTGTGTTTTCGTTGCCGGGAACGAGGTAGCCGGTCACTGCAGCGAGTAACGCTCCGTCTATTTCGGCGACTACGGAGGTGGCGGCAAAATGTGTACATTGCAGCAGGTTGCAGTATAGGGAGTTAGTGTCCAGCGGAGGGCATGAGCCGATCACCGAATGCAGGGCCGCTCCGTCTTCGGCCACTGGCCGACGAAGTTTTACGAGCTCGCTTTGCATCTCACATTCCTGACAATAATATTTAGTACCCTATATATAATTCGAGTTCTATTATAGTGATATTGATCTAAATAGCAAAAATTGGGCTATAATCGCTGAAATGCGCATTAAAAATATTTACTACACTATGTAAAGTGCTGCCATTGCTACCCGCATTGGTCTGTGCGTGCGGTCTGCTAGAGCGGGTTATGCTGACAATATGCATATCGACACGGCGAGATTTTTGGTCGGCGCGTATACTTCTGGTGGCGACAGTTTCGGCACGGTGAGCGGAGAATCTATGGACAGAATTAGTCAAGTACTGACCTCTTTACGGCAAGTGATCCGGGCAACGGATCTGCATTCCAGCCACCTAGCCAGGACTGCAGGGGTTACCGCGCCGCAGCTTCTCTTGTTACAAGCAATACAGAGTCGGGCGGGGGCGACCGTCGGGGAACTCGCCGCACAAATCAGTCTCAGCCAGGCGACGGTGAGTACAATTCTTGATCGACTTGAGAAACGTGAGCTTATTTACCGCGAGCGCTCGACTCTGGACAAGCGCAAAGTGCATGCACACCTTACCCTGACTGGCGTCGAAGTTTTGAGAGGCAAGCCCGTTCCATTGCAGGAGCATTTTAGTCAACAGTTTGCTGAACTGCAGGAGTGGGAACAGACGATGATTGTCTCTGCCTTGCAAAGAATTGCCTGCATGATGGGCGCGCAGCACCTTGATGCATCCCCTATACTGGTAGTCGGTCCTCTGGATCGTCCGGGAGACACTCTGCAAAATTGATCGGATGCCCATGCCAATCCATTTTGGTAGCCAAGTAGCATAAAATTCCGTGATTAGCAGTGTTACCATATAGCAAATGGCGCTCATGCTAAGCCATTTTTACACTGTCAACTGACGTCTGGCAGCGGCCGTATCTCCACGTGCTTTTCAGCGCGTTAATGCCCAATATCCAGACTGAGCCCGCACCATGAAAACTATTCTGATTCCGATAGCGGCACTATTGTTATCTCACGCACTGCTGCTGGTGGGGCATGGCCTGCTGCTAACGATGCTTCCAGTGGCCGCTATCGCCGCAGGGTTTTCTGATTCTGAAATTGCGTTCACCGGGTCAGCCTATTTTCTGGGCTTTGTATTCGGGTGTTTCACCGGCCCCTATGTGGTGCGCCGAGTGGGCCACATTCGAAGCTTTGCCGTGCTGGCGACAACGTACTCCGCTGTTGTTCTGCTATTTCCGATCATCCCAGGACTGCTGTGGTGGTTAATTTTCAGGTTTGTGCTGGGTGTGCTGATCTCGGGTCTGTACATGATTATTGAAAGCTGGCTCAACGAGCGTGCCTCTAACGAAAACCGCAGCACGGTGCTGTCAATTTACACAACACTCAGCATGCTGATGATTATGGTCGGTCAGCAATTGTTCACTTTTGGTTCGGGTAATAGCAATTTGCTATTTGCTATTGCCGCCATTCTGGTTTCAATCGCTATTTTGCCGGTTTCGTTAACGCTCTCACTTGCACCTGCGCCACTGCGAACTGTGAAGATAGACTTGCCAAAACTATGGCAGGAGTCCCGAATCGCAGTGGTTGGCGTCATGATTTTCGGGTTGGTGACGGGCGCATTCTGGGCGCTGGGGCCCGTGTACGGCAGAGCGGCCGGCTACGATAATTTTGAACTTGCATTGTATATGTCAGCGACTGTATTCGGTGGCGCCGTTTTTCAGCTACCCGTGGGCCGTCTGTCGGACCACTTCGATAGACGTATGGTGGTATTTTTTCTAACAATCATTGGCGGGATAACATCGCTTGCCGCCGCGTTAACGCCTGTACTCGTTCCCGGGCTGAATAAATTGATCCTGATCTTTCTCGCGTTCATCTGGGGCGGTTCGGTCATGACGCTTTATGCCATTTTGGTCGCGCACGCCAATGATCGCGCTACGCCCGACGATTTCGTCACTATAGGCAGCGGCATGTTACTGATATTGGGGCTCTGCTCGGCTATCGGCGCTCCTTTGGCATCACTGGCAATGAACGCTTTCGGACCCAAAGGCTTTGATATTTTTATCGCGATATGTCTGTTTGCGCTCGCGATTGCCACTGTCGTTCGCAGGCGGACTCACGCGCTTAGTCCGGTTGATGTCAGCGAGCCGTTTCGTGCGGTCAACGGCATGGTTACCCCCACAGCGTATGAAATGGACCCGCGCACACAGCCACCCGATGAAGTACAAGAAAAATAAAGGCGAATGTCGAGATCAGGTTATTTCATCGTGTTCAGTCGCTGAATCTGAAAAGATCGCGAAAGGGCGGTGTCGCTCAAATAGCACCCTACGCGTTGGCAATGGCATACTGATGCCCAAGTGCCTTTTGCCGAGGCTTATCGCAGGCCACAACGATACCCGGCGGCTTCCCCGTGCCTTGCTCAGCCGGCAGGATAGAAGGTGCTTCGTTCTGCGGCCAGTAATACGGTAAGCAGGTCGTCGGCATGTGCCGGTGATTGACCACTTATGCCGGATTTCTGAAGGAAATCAATACTCGATTAATCTCCGCAATGGCCGCTCACCGCTCGAGAGTGCCAGAGGGTGCTGTAGTCGCCGTGACTAAACTATCGGCTGTCATTCAGGGTCTGTGTGTGTACTTCGCCAGGCCCGGGTCTAGCACCTTCCAGAACGGCAGCGCTCAACACCATAACGCCACCGATTATTTCAAACGTTTTCAATTCTCCGGACATTATCAACGCGGTTGAAACCACCGCGACAACCAGCTCCATGACGATAATGATTGCAGACCGGCCTGCATCCATCTGCGTGACTCCCCACTGCGTCGCGGTGGTGATAAGCGTCAACCAGAGGGCGCCGTAGGCAACTGCCCACAATACGGCATTGTTATCCGGTAAGCCGGCAGCTGTTGTAAAGATGCCGAGGGATAGCCCCATCAGTGCCGTACAGCCGATAAACATGGCGCAGACTTTGCTCAATACCGGTATGTCCTGAGTAAAACGGAACAGGATATTAGTGGCTGCAAGTCCCATGCCCGAGCCGACGGCGAGCAGGTCAATCCAGCTAATTCCCTTCCAGGAGGTGTGCGCGATATCGAGGATGACAAAAGCACCGGATAAACTCAGTGCAACCGCCAGCATACGCATAGCATCAATTTTTTCACCAAGGAATAGACGACCTCCGATCACGCTCCATACCGGTAATAGGTAAAACAGGATCATTACCCTGATCACGTCGCCGTGATAGATCGCTGACTGAAAAGTGGCATTGGCAAAGCCGCCGGCGAGGGCGATCATTAGCATAAGAGTAATGCTGTGCCGCCAGTGGTTACGTTGTTTGTAGAGCCATGGCAATAACAGCAGCGCACCTGAAAAAAATGCGGTGAATATCAGGTGCATGCCATCCAGCCCCATGTTGCTTAGCGCTTTTATTGGCAGCCAGGTCAAACCCCAGCCCGTTGAGCCGAGAAATAGCACTAGCACTGCCAATCGAGATGTTACTGCTGATTCGTTATTCATAGTGCATGCGAGAAGGTCGGTATTCCTGTTAGAACGTGACGTTATGATTTGGCCTGAAGCTGGGCGTCGGTTTGTTGATCTGTGTTGTCCGGCGCGGTGAGCATACGCGCGACGAGTGCGCGATGGAAGATAACAAACAGCCCCGTGATGCAAATTGCAGCTCCACGCACCACGGCGGTGCTGTCAGTCATTTTCTGGGTGCACGGCGCCGCGGATGTTAGTGGGTGAGAACCCGGTATTTGCCAGAAAATCGAAGCATATCAATATGATAAAAATATACATGCATAGTGGCATGGATATTGCTTCGTTTGATGCGGTATAGCGTTTACGGGGCAGTTGCATGAAATTTCTGACGTTCAAAACTTTATGGGGCCACAGCGGGAGTCTTGGCGACGCGGCTGCACTCGCTCAAGAAGCGGGGTTCTCGGGCTTGGAAGCGCCCGCCAGACATGGCAGTGCCAACTACTTATCGTCTCTTGCGCAAACACTCGATCAGAACGGGTTTGGCTGGATACAGGAAGTGTGTACTGCTGGGTCTTACGTGCCGAGACGGCAGGCCACGCCAGCAGAACACCTTGAGGATCTGGAGGCACAGATAGCGTTGGGCAAAGCGCTCAATCCGCGGTTTGTAAACGTGATGGGCGGCTGTGATGCATGGCCCATTGCGCGCAGCATTGAATTCTTTAAGGCCGCATTGGATATCGCCGACAAGTACGATGTGCTCTGTTCCTTTGAAACACATCGAGGTCGCAGCTTCTACTGTCCGTGGAACACCGCCGAGATTCTACATGCGGTGCCGGATATAAAGCTGACCTGCGACTTCAGTCATTGGGTGGTGGTCAGTGAGCGGCTGATGGACAGCGAATGGGATGCGATAGAGCTGGCGGCGCAGCACGCCCACCATGTGCACGGTCGCGTCGGTTACGATCAGGGCCCACAGGTGCCTCATCCGGCGGCTCCCGAATACGCCGAGGCATTGGCTAGCCACCAGCGGTGCTGGGAAGCCATCTGGTCAAATCAAATGCTTCGCGGGTATCACGAAACTACCATGACACCCGAGTTTGGGCCCGACGGTTACTTGCATCACCTGCCTTTCACCAACGCGCCCGTTGCTGACCTTTGGGAAATTAACCGATGGATGGCCACGACCGAACAGGTTCATTTTGAAGACTGGCGCACACGCGCTGACAGCTTGGAGAAAAAAGGTGCTTAAAGATTTCGCGCTGCGTGACCCTGCGGGCACCAAATACACTGCGGGAATACTCACTTACATTACGTTCGCTTATGTAGGCGGTTGGATTGCGCTCTTTAGCCCGCTGATTGGGGTCAACCTGGTGGGTGTACTGCTTTGTACGCATGGCATGATTATCTCAGCCTACTTACTGCATGACTGTGGTCATAATGCAGTGTTCTTATCGACCAACGACAATGCTCGCCTGGGTAAAGTGCTGAACTGGATTGCCGGCAGCTGCTATGGGCGCTACGAAGACATCCGTCAAAAGCACATGCGACACCATGTCGATAACTGTGATCCTGTGTCATGGGACTATCGCAGCTTTCTTAAACGGCATCCTGTGTTGGAGCGTGGGGTCAAGGTAGCTGAATGGGCATACATCCCCGCGGTAGAAATTCTCATGCACACGATGCTGGTCCTCGCGCCGTGGGTGCTTCAATCGAAGCGGGAGCAGCGCTTTCGAACACTCAAAGTTGCCGTTGTCCGCGGATTGCTGCTGCTAACTGTGTTGCTCGTAGATCCACGGGCGTTTGCCTTGTATGTGGTCTGCCAGCTGCTGCTGTTCACTGTGCTGCGTTTTATGGATTGCTACCAACACAACTATGAGGTGGTCTTTACGCTCGATGAGCAGAGCGCTCAATTCCCGCGTCGTGGTGATGCAGTGTTTGAGCAAAGTAACACCTACAGCAATTTACTGTCGCATCGCTACCCCGTGCTCAATCTCTTGGTGCTCAACTTTTGCTATCACAATGCGCATCACAAAAAGCCCACGCTAGGCTGGTACAGACTGCCTGCGCTTCACGCCACTATGTATGCCGGTCAAGAGACCCAATCGCTTTACTTTCTGGATCAGGTTCGATCGTTTCACAAGCATCGAGTGGCTCGCATTCATGCCGAGGATTACGGCGCAGACGAAGTGCGTAGTTCCGTACAGGCCGGTAAAGCGGTTGGCGTTGATGCGCTCAGCTTTCTCACGGCGTTCTAGGGAATCCTGATGACGACGATGACGATGACGAAGGTGGAGCAGGTGGAGCAGGTGGAGCAGGTGGAGCAGGTGGAGCAGGTGGAGCAGGTGGAGCAGGTGGAGCAGGTGGCAGAGATGGGGGAGATGGCCGAGATAGCACCACGGCGACGCTCCCTGAACTGGCAGCAAGTGCCGGGTTCGCGTGCCGCGTTAGGGCTTCTCGGCTGGGTGCTATTTATTGGTGGCTGGTGGCTTGCGGCGAATGCCGATCTAGCGCCGCAGCGGCTTTTCCCCGGGCCCGATCAGGTTTTTGTCAGCCTGTATGAATTGTTTACTGAAAAGAATTTTGCGTCGGATGTGTGGGCTAGCATCAAGCGGATTCTGTTGAGTTTCTCCATCGCAATTGTCATTGCATTACCATTGGGATTGCTAATGGGTTCGTATCCCCGGGTCGATCATCTGCTCGGGCCGCTGGCCGGAGCATTCCGCTATTTACCTGCGCCGGCATTCATTCCGCTGCTGTTGATGTGGTTGGGTACCGGTGAAGAACAGAAGATTGCATTGCTGGTGATCGGCGTCTTGTTCTTTCTGATCACCATGATTTCCGACGCAACCCGACAGGTCCCGAAAGTCTATACAGAGACAGCCAAAACGCTTGGCTTGAACTCGGCGCAGATACTTTGGTCAGTCATTTTTCGTTTCAGCCTTCCGGCCTATGTTGATGTGTTTCGGCAAATGCTTGCGGTCAGTTGGACATACCTGGTGATCGCTGAGATTGTCGCCGCTACCGATGGCATCGGGGCGATGATGATGCGCGCCAAGCGTTTCGTCCACGTCGATGAAATCATGGCTGGAATATTCGTGATAGGGATGCTTGGCTTGATTTTTGATGCGCTCTTCAAGGCGCTGCATCGAGGCTCATTTAAATATTTGGGAAGGTCGTAGTACCTGGATTATTCATTTCACTGAGGAGTAAATAGTATGCGTTTTATACGTTATAGCATCGCCGTTTTTGCATTGATTCTCGGCAGCGCGGCACACAGCGCGGAGCCGGTAAAACTTGCACTTTTTTCCTGGCCCGGCTACGGGTTTTGGTTTATTGCCAAGGAAAAAGGTTTAGCGGAAGGTCTCGAGCTCGATATCAGTATCATCGAAGACCCTTACCAGAGCTTCGCCTTAATGAGCGCAGGTGAGCTGGATGCAAGCTCCAGCACTGCCGAGTATGGTCCGATTGCGGCGGATAAGGACGTAGGGGTCAAACTCGTAACCTACACAAATCCGTCCTACGGCACAGACAAGATTATTCTGGCACCGGGCATTACCAGTGCCGAGCAGCTGAAAGGGGAGACAGTTGCTGTGCTTGAAGGCGGTCTCACACAAATATTTATGGCTGAGTGGCTCACCGACAACGGCGTGGAAATTACAGAGGTCAGCTTTACCAATCTGATTATGGACGACGCCGTAGCGGCCATGGTGGGTGGGACAGCGGCAGCTGCTGAATTCTGGGAGCCCTTTGGCTCGCAAGTGCTGGAAGCAATGCCTGGCGCGACAGTGGCGGCTGACTCAACCGAAGAGAAGTACATCACCACTGCTTTGTTGGGCGACGCCATGTATATGAGCACCAAGTTTCTTGAGGAGCGTCCAGAGGATGCCGCGAAGCTTATCCGTGCGTACTTTAATGCCGTTGAATTCTGGAAAAGCAATACCGCCGAGGCCAACCAGATCATCGCCGATGGTCTGAAGTTTTCAGTGGCAGATGTTGAAATGGTATTGGGCAATAACGGCGAAATCATGAAAGGTGGTATTGCTGTTTTTGATATCGACCAAGCAGCGATCTTTATGGGATTAAAACCCGGCACACTGCCGCTGAATATCGCAGCAGACGGTATGAAAGCACACTGGGATATCACCACGGACTGGTGGCTGAAGTTTGGATTTGTCGACAAGGCGATGCCGATGTCGTCAGGAGTTGATACCGCGCCATTGGAGGCGGCGTTGAAATTATGACGAGCCCGCTTCAGAAGCATGCTGTTCCGGGGCTCAAGGTCTGCGGCGTTAATAAGACGTTTATGCTGCAATCTGGGCAGCATTTACGTGCCCTAAGCGATGTTAGCTTTGAGTTGCAAGAAAATCAGATAGGTGTTCTGCTCGGCCCATCAGGTTGCGGAAAATCAACTTTGTTACGATTGATTGCAGGACTTGAATCTCACCAGACCGGTGAGATTCAGGTGGCGGGCAAAGCCATCAGCGGGCCGGGTCTTGATCGCGGCATGGTATTTCAGGATTACAGTTCGTTTCCCTGGCTGAACGTGGAAGAAAACGTCGCGTTTGGGCCTGTGCATCGTGGTGAGGCGATGTCACTGCGCGAGGGCGTGGTTGATCATTTTATTCAAGCGGTGAAGCTCGGCGGATTTGAAAAGGCGTATCCCCATCAATTGTCTGGGGGCATGCAGCAGCGCGTGGCCATTGCGCGCAGTCTGGCCAGCAATCCGGCCGTGCTGCTTATGGATGAACCCTTCGGCGCGCTAGACCCTGAAACACGCTGGCAAATGCAAAGCCTGTTGCTTGAAGTCGTAAAAAAGGAGCGCACCACGGTCCTTATGGTGTCGCACGATATTGAAGAAGCCCTTTATCTTGGCGACGTGGTGTTTTTTATGGGCACCCGGCCCGGCAGGATTCTTGATGTCATCCGCCCTAATTTTGAAAGGCAGAGTGAAGACCGAGACGCGATGCTCGATCTAAAAGAGTACCGTCTGCTGGAAAAAATGATTCGTCAAATGATGCGCTCGCAGTCACTCGCTTGCGCGTAATAGTCGCAGAAAGTCTGCCACAAAGTTTTCCAGACTGTTCTCAAGATCGGCAAGCTCCGGATAAAAAAGCCAGCTTTGTGTCAGGCCCATTAAGTAAGCATACATCGAAAAAGCCGCGGCCTCCGCAGGCCGCGTTGACTCGATACCACGCAATCGCCTGAAGCGCTCTACCATACCAGTGAAGGTCAGGATTAGAGATGAGGTCAGCGCACGTTCGCGCTGCAAGGTCTTCGATACTTCCTCTGTGAACTCAGTTTTGTTCAGGAAGATTTCAAAAGACTGACGGAAATAGGCATCGTCCAGCAACAGGCGCAACCAGCGTCGGGCAAAATCGGCCGCCACGTCCTCAGGGTCCTCCTGGACTTGCGAATCTCCATACTCATCAATCAGTTGCTCAAGGGGCACCTGAGAGTACGCCAGTATCGCTTCAAACAACTCTTCCTTATTTGCGAAATGCCAGTAAATAGGGCCGCGCGAGCAACCCGCTTCAGCGGCGATCAGACGTAACGTTGTGCCACTGTAGCCGCGCTGCCCAAACAGTTTCAGTGCGGCATCAAGAACGCTTTGTCGGGTTTTTGCGGCGTCTTCTTTGGTTCTTCGCATAGGCTCTTTATAGTTTTTAAGGTGACAAGGGGCGTGCCCGAATGGCTTTTATTTTAGCCGAAAAGTGGCACGTAGGTGGTGAATTGAATGCTAAAGGGTTGGGACTGTGCGGGGCAAGCTCTCCGTATAGGCTCGCCCCGCGGATGGCCATCCACGCGCCATAACCTCAGTCTGTCCCTGTAATCTCTACTCGCTGCGCCACTTAAGTGGCGCTTTTGGGCTTGAGTAAGTGCCACCGTGTCGGGTTTCGACCACACAAGCGTGAGTTGGCGAACAGCACCCATGGGCCTGATAGTTATCCAAACAGGTGCAGGTAGCGTTTGATTTCCCAATCGGAAATCGTGTTGTGGTAACTCTCCCATTCTGAGCGTTTAAATTCAACAAACGCTTTGTGCATGGCCGAACCCATTACTGCGTGCGCGAGTGGATCTTCGGCAAAAGCGTCAGTCGCTTCCGCTAGCGTTTTCGGCAGACACTCAATGCCGGCCTCTACAATCTCTGCATCGCTGTAGTTGTACATATTTTCGCGGTGTGGTTTGCCGGGATCCAGCCCTTGCTCAATTCCTTCAAGCCCCGCCGCGAGCATTAATGCTGCGCCGAGGTAGGGGTTGCAGGCGATATCGGGTGCACGGCATTCAACACGTGAGCCGGCACTGGGGATGCGCAACATGTTGGTGCGATTGTTGTTGCCGTAGCAGCAGAACACGGGGGCCCATGTGGAACCCGACATGCTGCCCTGTCGCACCAGGCGTTTGTAACTGTTGACGGTGGGTGCTACCACCGCGCTGATGGCTCTGGCATGTTGCAGAATGCCACCGATAAACTGGTAGGCCAATGCCGACACTCCACAGTCATAAGTGTCTCTCCCCGACGCCGGGCTGAACAGATTCTCTTTGGTCTTGATGTCCGCCAGCGACATATTGAAGTGTGCGCCGCTCCCGGTGCGGTTTGCGAATGGCTTTGGCATAAAGCTGGCAAACGCACCATGTTTGCGCGCAATTTCATTTGCCAACAAACGGAAGTAGATAATGCGATCGCACATGGTCAGTGCGTCACTAAAATTGAAGTCTATCTCAAACTGGCCATTCGCATCTTCGTGGTCAAACGAGTAAACGCCCCAGCCCATGGACGCCATGGCCTGCACAAGATCGTCGAGAATTGCGATGTTGTCCATCATCGAGGGAATGTCATAGCAGGGCTTTTCCTGGACGTCGCGGGCACTCACCGGAGCAAAGCCACCGTCCGCCGTTTTGCGCAGTACAAAGAACTCGGTTTCTATCCCCAGATTGAAGGTGAAACCCATGGCTGCGGCACGGTCTAGCTGGCGTTTGAGGATGTTGCGTGAACAGGCCTCAAAAGGTTTGCCGTCAAGGTATAGATCGCTGGCGAACCATGCCAACTCCGGATTCCACTGGCACTGCTGCATCGATTGTGGATCGGGCATTGCGGCGACTTCGTTGTCGGAAATATCCTGCGGAACCCCGTCTAGCGCGGCTCCCGTAAACAACTCGGAACCCGCGAACATCTGCTTAAAGTGATTAACGGGCACGAATTTACCTTTGCTGGCCCCGTGGATATCCACGTAGCTGGCGATACCGTATTTGACGCCTTTCTCAAGGCAATCCTGTTTGATTGTTTCAATGTCCATGTGTGCTCCTTAATAGGGAATAAATATTGCTAGTAATCTTGCTATATATGCCTGAGTGTCTAGGGACCTGTAGGTCCGCTTTTCTACTTACCTATTTTACAATCAAGAAACATGCCAAGGTGCATGTTTATCTGCTAATCAGTCACGTACGTAGGGCAACACTATGAATTGCAACAAAAAATGGCATGAATACGATTTTGATCTGGGTGATTTTCAACTGCAAAGTGGCAAGGTTCTGCGGCAGGCGAAGTTGCGGTGCCACCAAAGTGGTGCACCCAACGCACCAGGAGACAACCTTGTCATTTTGCCTACCTACTACGGGGGGCGCGGTGACGGCAATCACGCCTGGGTTGATGCCCTCGATAGTCCAATCAGCGCCTCACAGTACTGTGTACTTATTCCGTGCCTGTTCGGTGCAGGGGAGTCGAGCTCACCGAGCAATGCAGCTGTCTCGCAACGTGGCCCCGCCTTCCCCCGGGTAACAATTTTTGACAATGTTCGCGCCCAACATGTGCTGTTGCAGGCGAGGTTCCCTGGCATAAAACCGCGACTCGTGATGGGCTGGTCGATGGGCGGCATACAGGCCTTGCAGTGGGCGGCGAGTTATCCGCAGGAGGTGGGCAGCGTTCTGGCAGTGTGTGCCACGGCCAGGTGTTACCCGCATAATCGTCTCTTCCTGGACGGCGTGGCCAGTGCGTTGAAGGCGGACCAGGACTTTGCCGATGGAAATTATAAAGCGCCACCCGCTCGTGGCCTGGCAGCGTTTGCCAGAGCCTATGTCAGCTGGGCTTACAGTCAGGTGTTCTTCCGCGACGGATTGTATGAGAATCTCGGCTTCGAATCGATTGATGCGCTGGTTGATTATTGGATCGCGGATCACCTGCAGCAGGACGCCAACGATTTACTTGCTCAGTTGCAGACCTGGCAGGACGCCGATGTGCTGCCCTACCTGCAAGACGCCGCGGCGACCAGCACCGAATCTGTGGTACTTTCCTGCCCTGCCATACTCATGCCGGGTAAAACTGATCTGTATTTCACGGCGGCGGATGCAGCACTGGATGCCGAAAGACTAGGTGCTCAATTAATTTTACTGAATTCCGACTATGGGCATGTCGCGGGCGGACCCGGTCGCCTCTCGGAAGAAACAAAGGCGATATTCAAGGCCGTCGAGTCGCTATTGCTGCGGAGTGCTTGAGTTATTCCGCCATTCCTCAAAGGAAATCTGCCTGCCCGGATATGCTGGATTTGCGAATGGCCAGCAATCACGAATCCAGGCCTCCACGGTCGCAAACAGGTGCTCGTCCAGTCCCTCAGCAACGCGCGATTGACGCACCCACATGGTGATCTGCGCGTCGAAGTCGGGCTTGCGCGTCGGGTAAATATAGACACATCCCATGACCTCGGCTTCATCCAGGCTGACGACCGTGTAGGCAAATGAGGTGCGCAGCTGGAACTCGACCTGGTGCCAGCCCAGTTCAATTGCATTTTGTTCCAGCGTCAATCCTAGTGGCCACTCGCCGCCCGGATCATAAACGGTGCGCAGGCGCTCGCTGCTCGACGTGACCGCATCAAAATCCTTGACCGTATCGCCAGCAGTCAATGGGCGAATACGCATGTGATCGGTCTCCAGCACCTGTGGCAGGGAGAAGTCATCGGCGACCAGCGGTGGGTTGTACATTGCTATCTCCTGGCCGATCTGGCGCTAGTTACTGGGCAACGAATCCGCCGTCTACTGCCATGGCCTGACCGGTAACGAACGACGCATCATCTGAACTCAACCATACAACCATGTGCGCCACTTCTTCGGGTGTTCCCAGTCGTCCCAATGGATGAAGTGACGTCACTGCACTCTCAATCTGTTGATTATCATTAATCAGTCGATCTGCCATTTCAGTGCGAATAACCCCGGGGCAGACCGCGTTGACCCGGATGCCTGATTTTCCGTACTCGATGGCCCCCGCTTTGGTCAATCCTACAACGCCATGCTTGCTTGCATAGTAGGCAGACCCGAACGGCCCACCGACCAGGCCGGCAACCGATGCTGTATTGACGATGGTGCCGCTACCTTGTTTGAGCATCTGCGCAAGCTCGTACTTCATGCACAGCCAGACCCCTTTGAGATTGATGTCCATCACTTTATCCCACGAGTCCTCCGGGTAATCGGCGATAGGGGTGCCCACAGCGCCTTCAATCCCGGCGTTATTGAACGCGCAATCCAGTTGCCCATAGGATTCCACTGTTGTGTTGATCATGGCCTCGACATCGGCCCGTTTCGATACATCTGCCCGGACAAACAGGGCTTGGCCCCCTGCACTTTCAATAGCGCGTACGGTGTCTTGACCCCGCTCGACGTTTACATCCGCGACAACAACTCTGGCACCTTC
The DNA here is from genome assembly GCA_041688425.1 of Halioglobus sp. Classification (GTDB taxonomy): domain Bacteria; phylum Pseudomonadota; class Gammaproteobacteria; order Pseudomonadales; family Halieaceae; genus Marimicrobium. Next base: position 13,680 of record JBDNIE010000070.1, read on the forward strand.
TTTGGCATATGCCAGCGCTGAGGCTCTGCCAATGCCTGAGCCGCCGCCCGTCACCAGCGCAACTTTTTCGTTTAAACGTCCTGCCATACCCAGACCTCACAGTGTTGGTTTGTCTCGGGGTGTTCCGAGCTCATGCCGCTGAGAAGCGTATATCAATTCAGGTGCGATTGCAGTGTTTGAGCAGGATAGCCGGTGCCCATCTTGATCCAGGTACGGGTAGTATGATTCTTGAGAGAGCTATTGCCGCCGTTGCGGTGGCGGGATTCACCCTAAAAAATACGGGTAGAGGGTTCTCGCGTTTTTCGGCAAAGAGGCATCAAAAAGCCTGCCGGACGATGACAAAGCGAGTGGCATTACGAAAACCCTCTGCGCAGAAATTTGACGATTCTCAAGAAGAACTTGTCGTTTGGAGCCCCAAGAGCGGCAACGCGTTTAACAACTCTTCAGAAACGTTTTTTAGACCCTACATACTCCGCAAAAAGTCTCGTCGGCTTGAGGATTTGGTCAAAACATCCGCACCTTCTCCCAAACCGCTACTCTATGTCCTCCATGTCGTGCTGCTACATATGCCTTAGCGATACCTTAAGCCGGAGACACTTTTTTGTACCGACCACAAGATTTCATTCTCCAGTCGCAAAAACATGGCCTACGACTTAGTTCCAGCCCTTACAGACGTCCTTGGTATGAAAAGGCCGTGGCAGACAAGAGGATGTCCGCCAGTGCATAAATGCATTGCGGACCGCGGGGATGAGAACGTGCTATTTTCTTCGCTCACGCCGAATTACATTAACGTGGCTCATGCCTTTTTTGGCCCGTTGGAATCTCTACGCAACCCACGCACCGAGATTCCGCCATTGGGCTTGGTCGTCGGCAAAATCGAGTCCAAAATAAAAGCGAACAAAGTGCTTGTCGCAATCAACGGGCACTTTGTAACAGGGTCGCCCATGCTTACGTTCAATGGTATTAACAAGTCGTTTATAGCCATGCTGCCCGTTGGCGCATTGTCCAGACAGAATGATATTGGAATATATCTGGTCGATGAAAATGGTCTTCTCGAACTAACAATTCAGTAAAAGTGTACTCGCCACGCACAGTCTTTAATGACGAGCAATAAGTGTGTTCTCACATGTGAGCAGTACTTACATAGGCTTCAAGTCACTACCTGAGTGCCACTTTTGCGCTTAAGTAAGTTCCATTCTTCTCAGACATCGATAGTTACTTACTAGTAATCACTATTTTATTTATACTCCCTCAGGAATTGACAGGAGAGCGCCCATGGCCGTAACCGTATCCGCTGATAAGCTAGCGTTGCAACGCTTGTATCATTGGGAATCCAGCACGCCGCAGCGTGTGGTATTCACGCAGCCCATAGGGAGTGGCGTGGTTCAGGATTTCACTTGGGAGCAGGCGCTGGATCAAACCCGTCGCATGGCGGCACATCTCAAGAGTTTGGGCTTCGAGCCGGGGTCACGCATTGCCATTCTCGCCAAGAACACGGCGCACTGGATAATGACCGACTGGGCGATCTGGATGGCGGGTTATGTATCGGTGCCGCTTTATCCGACGTTGGCAGCGCACACGGTGCGCCAGATCCTTGAGCACAGTGGCGCCGAGTTGCTGTTCATCGGCAAGCTCGATGTGTGGGAGGAAATGCAAGCAGGCGTGCCGGCCGAGCTACCCTGTATCACGCTCCCGCTGGCGCCGCCGACTGACTACCCTGCCTGGGACAGCATCATCGCCACTACCGAAGCAATGCAGGATAGCCCGCTGCGCGACGGCGCTGAACTGTGCACATTGATCTACACCTCAGGTACCACGGGTATGCCCAAGGGCGTGATGCATAGCTTTGAAAATTTCGCTTGGTCAGTGAACATCGGGCTCAAGCGCATCAACCTTGATTCCTCGGGGCGGATGTTAAGTTACCTGCCGCTGGCCCATGTGGCTGAGCGCGTACTGGTCGAGCACGGTCTACTGGCAACTGGCATGCACGTATTTTTCGCCGAGAGCCTCGATACCTTCGCCAGCGATATGCAGCGGGCGCGTCCAACGGTGTTCTTTTCCGTTCCGCGATTGTGGGTCAAGTTCCAGCAAGGCGTGCATAGCAAGATGCCGGCCGCGAAGCTGAACCGTTTGCTGAAAATTCCAATCGTCCGCGGCATCGTGCGCAAGAAGGTGCTAGCGGGCCTGGGGCTGGATGAGTGTGCCTTCGCTGCCGGCGGTGCCGCACCCATGCCCACTGCGCTGCTTGACTGGTACGGCACGCTCGGCTTGGAGATTATCGAGGTTTACGGCATGAGCGAGAACTGTGGTGTCTCTCATGCCACACTGCCAGGTCAGCCGTTCCCGGGCACCGTTGGCCCGCCGTATGAGGGCGTAGCGCATCGCATTGCACCGGATAGCGGCGAAATCGAGATGAAGAGCGAGGGACTCATGCTGGGCTACTACCAGGCACCCGAGCAGACTGCAGACACGTTTACCCACGACGGTTGGCTGCGCACGGGCGACAAGGGCGTCATCGATGAACGGGACAATCTTAGAATCATCGGCCGGGTCAAGGATCTGTTCAAGACCGGCAAGGGCAAGTATGTCGCTCCCGGGCCGATTGAGAACAAGCTGGGTACTCACCCTGCTATTGAGGCGTGTTGCGTTACCGGTGCCAACCTTGGTCAGCCGTTGGGCCTGCTGATGCTGGCTCCTGAAGCCATGGCTAGCGCGGGGAGCGAAGCCGGGCGCAACGCGTTGGGAGAAACACTGGCGGCCCACTTGCAAGCGGTTAACGCGCAACTCGATCCCCATGAGCGGTTGGACTGTGTAGTCATTGCCGCGGAGGCGTGGACGGTAGATAACGACATCCTCACGCCGACGATGAAGATCAAGCGCAACAAGCTCGAAGAATTGTTCGAGGATGATTACGAGCGCTGGGTTGGCGCAAAGCAGAAGGTCATTTGGTTGTAGGCGAGCATTGCCACTGGCGTTGGCGCGCGATCCGCCACTCCTGCATACTCTGGTAGAGCGAGCGAACCAAGCAGCCTGTCCCCGTCATTATCCTTCAGCTCGGCATAGGGTGGCCCCTCGCGCTTGCCGATGTCGCGGATGTCCGCCCTCAAGCAGCACATCTCGGCCTGGAAACGGCGTCGGCGAATCATGATCACTCAGGGAATAGCCCAGCAGGGTATGGATAGACTGATCGCTTGCAGCGTGGTGGCCGAGGATGCCTGGTCATGCGCGCCAGACCATGTGCTGCAGAAGAGTGAACTGTGATTCTGCCAATTTGCCAGGAGACTTCACCAAGGTGCACCTTAATGCGCCATCAGGAAGCGCCAATTCGGTCGCAGACAACGATAAGACGCCATGAGGCAGTTCTGATAGGCAACTGTTTTCGATGACGAGGTTGTCAAGCGGGCGATGCTCTCACGCCAGATAACAACCCGGGCTGGCGAATGATTTCCCAATAGGAATGACATTGTCACCGAAACCCTTAGAATGAGGGTCCGTAACGACCGCAGGCCCCGTCATGATCTCTCCTGAAATGGAAAAAGCGCTTCTCAGCCAGCTGAACGATGAATTTTCTTCCGCGTATCTTTACTTGGCCATGTCGGCCTATTGCAGTCATCTTGAATTTAACGGCGCCGCCGGTTGGTTCAAGCTGCAGTACGAAGAGGAGCACGTTCACGCCACAAGAATCTATAACTATCTTGTCGAACAGGGCGTGCAGATTGTGTTGGGAGCGTTGTCGAAACCGCCCAGTGAATATGGCAAATTGTTAGACGTATTCAAAACCTCACTTTCTCATGAGCAGTCAATGACTGCCAGGCTCAACGATCTCAGTGATCAGGCACTGAAAGAGAAAGACCACGCTACTTATAACCTGTTGCAGTGGTTTGTGAACGAACAAGTGGAGGAAGAGGCGACTCTCGGTGGCGTTATTTCCAAGCTGAAGCTCGTGAAAGATGACGGCTATGGCTTGCTGATGATCGACAACGAGCTGGGCACCAGAAAGACGGCTGCTGCCAGCGCCTGAAACCCGCTCTATCGCTCGTGCAGTGCTCGTCCGGGCGCTTGTTGCGTTGCATCTGAGCTGCACCTGACACTATGGTTTACTAGCCACGGTTAAAAATAAGCCCTACTGACCCGATGGTGTTTCCGTCGGTAAAGTGAAGACAAACAGCGTGTTTCCAGTACCTGCCTGATACCGCCCAACGCCGCCAAACAGGGCTGTATAGCCAGAGTTCACTGCCAGCCCGTCACCGGTAATAATGATGCCGGCACCATCAATTGTTCCGCCATCGCCTTCGACGCCATTAATATCGGTGAGACTCTGATTGACGGTGTACTCCCACAGCTCTGCGCCATCCGCGACTGAAAACGCCATTAGGGTGCCATCAAGAGCGCCCGCAAGCAGTACATCATTTGTGACTGACAGAGACGCGGAGAACAGCAACGGTGTCTCACGCCCTTCGTACTCACGAGTCGGTTGGACTTCCCAGAGTAGTTCGCCGCTGATGGGATCAAGCGCATAGATGCCGGGGTTTGCGCCGGGAATCAGATCTTCCAGATTGCCACTGGCCGGGTCAATCTCGAAATCGGTCGCCGCTGCAAAAATGCGCACACCATCAGTGGCCATTCCCCAATGGATGCCACCCAGTTTGGTACCGAGGCTGAGTTTGCGTGCCCAGATCAACGCACCATTATCCGCATTTAGCGCATAGACCATGCCGCCCTTGTCCCCTGCGATCAACGTGTTGCCGTCGTTTAGCAACATCGGAGCCGCACCAAAGTCAAAGTCATGACCCTCGGGGTTGGGGCAGCGCATTACCACGCCGAACTCACAGGCATAGTTCCATGCGTCCCCGGCGGTGGCCTGAAACATCCAGTTCACCTGACCATCGGCAAGATCCAAAGAAATAATGGCGTCAGAGGTGAGGGTGGTGGGCTCTGTGTAGTTCTGGCCGGTGCCAAAAATAACGGCGTTCCGCGTTTTATCAATAGTGGGAGTGGACCAGACCGGGGCGCCATTAGGGCCCTTGCGCGCGTTGGGCTCAATAATCTGTGTGGCCTCGGCAGTCGTATGGTAGTCCCACAGGCGTTCGCCAGTGCTGGCATTGAGTGCGACGATCATGCCATGGGATATGCAGCATCCTCCGGGAAGAAAAGCACCAAGGACAACCTCCTTGGAGGAAATGGGAACGATTAGCGTGTTCTCGTGAATCTGCATGCCGCCGGTAATAAAGTGCAGGGTGGTATCGATGCCCGCAAAAACCCGCCAGCGTTGCTGTCCTGTGACGGCATCGACTGCGTGTACATAACCGTTGGAGTCCCCTACATAGACGGTGGAATCAGTGGCGGATCTTGTGGCCAGCAGGACAGTGGCCGAGCGGAATAATGTCGCGTCTATTGGATTGGTATAGCGCCAGTAAGCGCACCCGCTATAGCGATTGATCGCTGACAGCGCATTGCCTGCAGTAAAAAACAGGGCTTGTGCGGTAGCCGCACTTGCACCGCGCATATCGCTTACGCCGTGATTGGCAATAGTGTAGCTGAGCTGCATGTCACCAATATTGTCGGCGTTGATAATCGATACGCTATTGCGCGTATTTTCGAGATCAAAACCAAAACCGCTGACAATGAGCGGGGCTGTGATATCAACCGCATTGTCGCATTCTCCGCCTCGCGGCTCTTGCACATAATGGTAGGTCTGAAAAGGTAGCAGTGACGTTCCTGCTTGCGTTGAATCATTGTTATCGCTGCAGGCAGCGCTGATTATGGGCAATAAGAGCAGTGTTGCGAGACGCATAAGCAGAAATTTCGAAGCAAGAACGACAAAAAGATCCTAACGTGAATACTCTGCTGTGCCAAGTTGGTCAACGAAGTGTAGTCGGGCACGCGACAACGGAGAGAATTCATCCGACCTCCGGATTTCTCTGCATAGCTGATAATTTGAGGTTGCATGGAAATATTTAGATCAGTTTTGTGTGCCACCTGTGCCACCTGTGCCACCTGTGCCGCGCAGACTGCAACGCGCGGATACCGTGTAGTTTACAGCGGTGGAGGATTGGATTTACGTATTGGGGAGGGGGGGCAGGCAGGTGGCGATTTGACTCCAAGCGCCACCTGCATTAGAGCTATCAGGAGTTGGGCATGATCACAGCGTCGATAACGTGAATTACGCCGTTCGATGCTTCGATATCAGTTGCAACCACATTTGCGCCGTCGACCATTACAGCACCATCTGCTGTCATGATAGTGATGGTGTCGCCTTCAAGACTGGTCGCTTCGGTTAACGTCACCACATCAGCAGCCATGACAGTGCCAGCCACAACATGGTAGGTCAATATTGCGACAAGCTTGTCTTTGTTCTCAGGTAGCAACAACATTTCTACGGTGCCATCGGGCAATTGTGCGAAGGCTTCGTTGGTCGGTGCAAAGACAGTGAAAGGGCCGTCACCAGAAAGCGTCTCTACCAGGTCTGCGGCTGTCAGCGCTGCTACCAGCGTAGAAAAATCGGGGTTGCTAACGGCGATTTCAACAATGCTGGGCTTTGCTTCGGCGGCTGCAGAAGAGCCAGCATACGCGGCGGTAGTGCCCAGGAATGTTGCGCTCAAAGCAACGACAGCGAGTAATTTTCCAACAATAGTCATGATTGTTTCCTCATAAGGTTAGTGACGCGAGCAGAATTATTCGGCTCCAAATTAAATACGCCTTGCCGGGAAAGTTAGATCAGGTTTTCAGTTTGCGCGTTTTAGCCACCTGATTTAGTGGTAGAAGCCAAGTTGGTCAATCGTTAGGGACATGAGACATGAGACATGAGACATGAGACATGAGACAAGGAGCATATTGAAACCTGCTTGCCAGCAGCGGACAGCGAGCTTAGAGTCAGGTTCATGAACACGATTGATGGTGATGTATTGGCACCTGCACCCCGCGTGGAGGTCGTTATCGAAATCTCGCGGGGCAGCTTCCTGAAACGCGGCAGCAACGGTGCCATCGATTTCATCTCACCACTACCGTGCCCCTATAATTATGGGTCTGTATGTCAGTACATTGGCGGGGATGGCGATTATCTGGACGCAATAGTGTTGGGGCCTCGCCTGGCTGCAGGGAGTCGTGTGACGGTCGAGGCCTATGGCGCCGTGGGCTTGTCAGAGCGCTTCATGCATGACGATAAGTTGATCTGTGGCACCGCCACACCGAATGACTCAACCAAGCGTGGAATTCTCTGGTTCTTTTATACCTATGCCTTTTGTAAGGCTATCCTGAACCTAGTGCGGGGTCGGCACGGGTGGGCCCATTGCAAAGGCTGGGGAGAAGCCTCGGCGGCCATCGCCAGGGCAGTGCCGGTTGAGCCGTCACCTCAGCGCCAGAAAACTAGGTTCCATTCAAAGCCCAGCGGCACTAAACAACCTTGATGTTGATCTATATGCTCAGCATCGTCGTATGTTGTTTTAGATGTACTCAAAGGAAAAGTTATGAAAAAGCAGATAGAGAGTGGTTGGATCGCGATGATCGATAATCGCCGCAATGCCCTGAGGCATCTTGATGTGGCTTCACAGCACCGCTTTATGCAGGGCTTGGCGTGGATGTGGGGCATAGTGGTTAGCTTGGCTGTTGTAGCGATTTTTTCTTTTGGTTTGATTTGGTTGGGCCAGTTACTGGTGGCTGGCGGTATCGCTATGACCGTTGCAGTCTTCCGAGAGGCGCAAAATCAGCGCATTGCGGTGCCGGTTCCTGACGGACATCGTAGCCAGCCATCAAAATGCGTCTGGAAACTTGACAGCGAGGCATGAGCCTCGCTTAATTTGTTGTAAGGCTCTACGGGAACACGTTATGCAGTATCAAGCGCCACGTAATGACTTACGCTTTCTTTTATTTGATGTGCTGGGTGTCGAACAGCTCCAGCATACGGAGAAGTATGTCGAGGCGACCCCAGACGTCTTTGATGCCGTCATTGATGGTATGGGAAAGTTTGCGTCCGAGGTCATACAGCCCACCAATAAAATTGGTGATGAACAAGGGTGCCATTATGATCCTGAGACTCACGCCGTTACTACTCCAGACGGGTTCAAAGAAGCTTACAGAATGTTCGCGGAAGCGGGCTGGACTGCGGTTGATGCGCCAGTGGAGTTTGGGGGCCAAGGCCTGCCGCATGTGCTGAAATTTATTGTCGATGAAATGGTATGTTCCAGCAACCTTTCCTTGGGAATGTATCCTGGGTTGAGTCATGGTGCTATCAGTGCATTGCACGCTCACGGCAGTGAAGAGTTGCGCCAGACCTTCCTGCACAAACTGATCAGTGGAGCGTGGACAGGCACCATGTGTCTGACAGAGCCGCAATGCGGTACCGATCTTGGAATGATCCGCACCCGTGCCACTCCCAACGGCGACGATACTTATAGCATTTCCGGCACGAAGATCTGGATTACTGGTGGCGAGCACGATCTTGCTGAGAATATTGTGCATCTTGTGTTGGCGAAATTGCCGGGCGCGCCCGATTCCACCAAAGGTATTTCACTGTTTGTTGTGCCAAAAATGCTGCCTGCTAATGGTGATCGCAACCAGGTTTTTTGTGGTGGGCTTGAGCATAAAATGGGTATTAAGGGTTCATCGACCTGTGTGATGAATTTTGAAGGCGCTCAAGGCTGGTTGGTTGGCGAGCCCAATGACGGCATGCGAGCCATGTTTACGATGATGAATGAAGCACGCCTGATGGTGGGTATGCAGGGTCTCGGATTGGCCGAAATGGCTTACCAGGAGAGCCTGGCGTTCGCACGCGAGCGCCTACAGGGTCGCTCACTTGCGGGCCCCAAAAACCCGGACGGCCCCGCCGACCCGATCATAGTCCATCCCGATGTACGGCGTATGTTGATGCGGCAAAAAGTCCTTAACGAAGGTATGCGCGCAATGGCGCTATTTACTGGACACCAGCTTGATTTATCCGTTGCATTGCCGGACGCCGGCGACCGCCAAGCTGCAGATGATCTTGTGCAGCTACTGACACCCGTAGTGAAAGCGTTTCTAACGGATGAGGGCTTCAATAATGCCAACGTGGCCCTGCAGGTACTCGGAGGGTCCGGGTTCACGACCGACTGGCCGCTGGAACAGCTAGTCCGTGATGGTCGCATTCCAAGAATCTACGAAGGTACCAACGGTATTCAGGCAATGGATCTGGTGGGCCGTAAGCTGGGTTTGCGCGGCGGGAGCCTGATAGCGGGTTTGTTTACTGTGTTCGATGACTATTTGTTGCAGAATCCCGAAGCGCCATACTCTGCAGAACTGGCCGGGGCTTTCAGTGTGCTGCGCGATACAACCGGCTGGGTAATGTCGCAGGGGATGGAAGATCCCGAGCAAGCGGGCGCTGCAGCAACTGCGTACTTGCGGCTCATGGCCCTGACCGTGCTAGCCTATCTTTGGTCCAGAATGGCACTGGTGGCACAACGCCAGCTGGCCGAAGGAGTCGGCAACAAGGACCTGCTCGAAAGCAAGGTGATTTCTGCCCAGTACTACTTTGAGAAGTTGCTTCCAGAGACTATTTGGTTAGAGAAAGATATCACCAGCGGCAAAGAAAGCACTATGGCGTTCACAGATTCCCAGTGGGCCGCATAAGCATCGTTTTTGGTCCAGTGGGCTAGATAAACACGCCTGTGATGGGAATGGCACTCAACTAAGCCCTAGTTTCGGCGCCAAACAACGTAGAGCTTTTCGGGGCACGTCGTGAATAGCCACCTATAAACAAGGTCAGATTCTGTCTGTAGGAGCAGTTATATGGTCGCCCCGGCAGATGGCCGCCTCTCCTTCCATGAACTCAGACGGCCCCTTCAGTCTTTACTCGCTTTGGCTCCTGCATGCTTCCTTTCTGATAATTTCACTGCTTTTTGCATTAGACGCGAAGGATATTGATTTAAGTTTCAACGTGGCACTTAGGCGATGAATTGAATGGCATAGGGTTGGGACTGTGCGAGGCAAAAGGGGCCTGCCCCTGACTTTGGGTGCGCCGAGTTGAAGCCCCCGTAGATGCGCTCACGGGGGGTTTCAGCCCTATGTCATTCAAGTTATCGCCGACATGGAAGGTTAAGTGAGCACCCCCTGAATCAGAGGGTGCTCATAAACGTCAGAACAAGAAACGCACACCTGCTTCCAGCGATAGTCCTGATTCTGGCGCGATATCACGCAGGAAAGAGGTGCTGAGCCGAATCTGTTCGTTGCCGATATTCTCGACTTCAAAAAATACGATCAGCTCATTGCTGTTCATCGGAATGCGATACTCGCCGCCCATATCCCATCGAGTATAGCTCTGCGTGGAGCGCTCGAAATTGCCGGGATTATCCTGATCACCGGCATGCAGGACGCGCGTCCATAATGCCAGCCGGTCTGTGGACCAGTCCAGCCGGCTGCCGATGCGGGCCGGTGGCAGCCGCGGAATATCACCGCCTTCGTCGGCGTCGCCGTAGATAACATCTCCGAAGACGCCGAGACGCAGGTCTCCGCCTGCCAACGAGGTCAGTGCGAATTCGCTATCCACCTCTAGCCCGTAGAAGCGTGCGTCATCCTGAAGGTAGGCAAACACCTCGACTTCGTCTTCTTCAAGTCCTGTATTGACCAGATTGATATAGTCACTGAAGTCATTGTAGAAGGCCGAGAGTCTCACGAAGTTGCTGCTCGCCGACCAGCGTAATGAAAGGTCTGCATTGTTGGATACTTCTGTATCCAATTGGTCATTGCCCAGCTCGATCGCGTTGGCCGCGGCATGCACGACCCACTCGGAAGGATTGGTCGCCTCGATATTGGAGTACAGCTCCTCGTCTGTTGGTGCGCGCTCGGACCGCGAGAGTGCCAGCCCTGCCTGCCACTCGGGAGCCAACTGCCACAGCGCCGAAAGCGAGCCACTGAATGCATCGAAGTTGCGTTTGCCGGTTACGGCGGTATCCGGGTCACGCTCTGTCCAGTCATAGCGCAGCCCGCCTTCAAAAGTCCAGTCGCCGATATGACGGTCTTCGACAATGAACGCACCGACGCTATTGCTGTCGGTCTCCGGGATGAATGCCTCCTCGCCGAGGGCGCTGAAGTCGCCACTGCTGGCTTGCAAACCAAACACGCCATGGAACTCAGCTATGGGCGCGTGTACGGCCTCGATTCTGGCATCCCAGCTATTTCTGTCGAAACGTGTGCCGATCTCGCCGCTTGGCTCGATTTCCTCATGGCCATAGTCGGTGTAGGTCAGGTAACTGCGCACCGCCTCCAGCAACGGTATCGGATTATTAAGTTGCAGCGTGGCATCGTAGCGGGTCTGCTTGATGTCGAGCTCTACTCCCCCGTCTTCTCCCTCGTCCTCTCCGTCTGCGTGTTCACCGTCATGTTCCTCCTGGGCGTAATCCATGTCGTGGCCATGATCGTCTTCACGACCCTCGTCATGATCCTCGTCATGATCATCGCCATGGTCATCGTGGCCATCATCATGTGAGCCGGGGGGAATGCCGTACTTGTTCTCGAGTCGACTGACAGCCAGGCCAAAAAAGCCGGAGTCAAAGTGATAACTGCCGCCGCCGGTCAGGTTGGATGTATGACCCCCGGTATTTTCGATCTCGCCATCACTGGAGTCTGTGTCGCGTTCATTGAACGCACGACCGGGAATGTCCAGGTTATCAAAGTCGCGATACAGGCCGTCGAGATGATATGCCCAGTTGCCAGTGCCGCCATCGAGTTTGAACACACCACTGTTGAGATCTGACGCAGTGTTATGCCGGTACTCTATGCCGCCCGTGGTCTCCTCGGGCACCGATCGTGGAATGCGGTTATCGATCACATTGATAACGCCGCCGATAGCGCCGCCGCCATACAGCAGGGTCGAAGGCCCGCGCAAAACTTCAATGCTCTCTGCCAGCATCGGCTCTACTGATACAGCGTGATCGGCGCTCAGGCCGGAGACGTCGGCGCTTTGTGTGCTGTTTTGCAACACCATTACCCGAGCGCCCTGTTGGCCGCGGATAACGGGTCTGCCGACGCCGGGGCCGAAGGACGCGTTTGCTAGACCCGGGCTGCCGTTAAGGGTATCGCCGATGCTGGTAGAGGCTATTCTGCGCAGTTCATCGCCTGAGAAGATGGTCACCGGCAGCGCGGTTTCTGCTTCTTGTTTGTGTAGGGGTACTGTTACCAGCACGTGTTCCATGGGCAGCCTATCGGCCGCAGCGCTCGCAACGGCCACAGCCAGCGAGAGCGGAATATATCGCTTCATTGTACAACTCCTGAATATTAAAAAGACGGTGTTTGTCTTGAATCAGGACTTGCGGGGTGGACCTCGGGGGCGGAACGCTTCTCGGAAGGACGTGCTTTTCGCTTGTGAGCGGAGGAAAAACAGCAAAATAATAATTGCTGTGATAATCGGTATGTTGGGGATGCTCGCAGTAACCGCTGCCCCAGCGCTGCTATGACAATGAGCACAGGAGGACGATACTGGCTCGCCAACGGAGTGATAATGCGCAAGCTCTTGGGCCTGCGTGCCGAGCACAAACAACAACGCAAGCACGGCCAATATTTTGGCGGCGACGCTTGGGGACTGTTGTCTGGTGAGTGACATTTCTTGCAAGGATCTCCGATAACAGCGGGACTATACTCAGGCGGTGCGTCCCCGGTCAAGAGTATTCGCAGCAGATGCAGCAATCCTGTTCAGCGCGAGTTCATTGGGCGCATGCCAGACACATCGAGTACCCGCGGGGTGGTATATGTAGGCCACGCAGCCGTTGCAATTATCGCAACCAGACTGCGTCAGTTCACCGCTGCGAAATTTATTCACGAGGGCTGGGTCGTGGAGTAGGGCGCGCGCCAGCACCACACACTCAAAGCCCTCTGCCACAGCCTGCTCAGCATTGGCCAGTGACTTGATGCCGCCGAGGTAGGCCAGCGGTAGCTGCACCGCAGCGCGGATCTGGCGTGAGTATTCGAGGAAATACATTTCCTTGAACGTGACGTCCGGTTCGCTGGCGGCGGCGCCCTTCATCATCAGCGCGGTTATCCAATCCCCTTGCTCCTTGAGTACCTTGATGATTTCCTCACGGTTCATTTTGCTGCCAAACATAAACCATGTGGATTCAATATTACGTCCCCCGCTTAATACCAGCATGTGAGCGCCTGCCACCTGCAACGCTTGCGCCGTGATGATGCCATCTTCCACTTTTGCACCGCGGCGTGTGCCGTCCGCCACGTTGATCTTCGCTAGCACTGCTGTGGTATCGCCCACCGCCTGTTTCACCGCCGCCAGCACACGGGCGGGAAATCGCACCCGGTTTTCTGCGCTGCCGCCGTATTGGTCCTGGCGGCGGTTACTGAGTGGTGAGATAAACTGGTTCAGTAAGTAGCCATGGCCCATATGCAGTTCCACGGCGTCAAATCCAGCATTACGCGCAAGGCGAGCGGCGGCGACAAATTCACCGATGACGCGCTCCATGTCGGCCTCATTCATAGCGCGTTGCAAGAAATTACCTTTGAGCATGCCCGCCGGGTTGAAGCCGGAGCTTGAGCTAATGGTACGACCTCTCACTTTCATTCCAGTGACAAAGGAACCGCCATGGGTAATTTGCGCAGAAATGGCTGCACCTTCGGCATGCACCGCATCGGTCAAGACGCGCAGGTCGGGCAGAATTTCAGGTCGCATCCAAATTTGGTTGGGTAGTGTGCGCGCTTCGGGTGCCACGGCCATATAGGCGACGGTGGTCATGCCGACACCGCCGCGGGCGAGTTCGCTGTGGTGCTGGACCAGCGCCTTGGTTGGAAAGCCATCCATGCACATTGCCTCGTTCGCGCCGGATTTGATAAAACGATTGCGCAGCGTGAGTGGGCCGATGGTGACAGGGTCAAATGGCGAGCTTGGCGTATTCATGGCGTTACCGATAAGCGAGAATGAATGGTCGTGCTCCATCCTACCAAACTTCAGGAGCTTTTCGTGCTTGCATTGTAGTAGCGTGCCGCCAATGTCGCGCAATGGCAATGGCAATGGCAATGGC
>JBDNIE010000071.1:0-12185 GCA_041688425.1 Halioglobus sp.
AGAATCGATGGGGTCAGGCCTTACATTCGACAGAGTCTTCATAGTGCTTCGACGCCCAACTCAGTCTGGAAATCCAGGGACAGTTTACTTATCTATTAGCCATGAGTGTTCGAATTCTCTGGAGGGCATCAAAGCCCGTCATTGAACGGCTTGACGAAGGACTTACCTGTGCATGTGTACACCCCAGAGTTATCAAGTTATGCAGCAGTATTTCGGTGCCTATACTGAGAAGTTCTTAGCCCAGTCTGCATATACTCCGAAGACGTTTCCGCGGAAACGTCGGACATCCCTTCTGCTCAGCCTGACTCACTATCTCCAGGGGCCGACCTCCCGGCTTATGGGGGCTTATGGGGGCTTATGGGGTCAGGCCTTACATTTCACACTTGAATATAACCTGACACCGTTGACACAGGCAGGGCCGCCCGGAACGCCCCCCTACCCGCTAGGCCCAAACCTTCCGCTTACAATCGGGACACCCTTTAATCCCAAACCCTACTATCGGTATTTCGACCTCAAGTTCCCGTAGCCTGCCATGGAGGGAATTGGGGCCTGGTTCACATATTAATGGCTAATAGGCGCTGTCATTAGTGTCCTCACCGTTTTTATGTGAGAGAGTCAGTCGATGAGAGTGCGAACTCCGGGTCAGTATCCCGCTTATTAGACAGATACGGACAAAGCGATGAAGAAATTGTCAAAGCAGAACCGCTTCCTCCATTTTGGAGCAGTATTCATAGCCACCCTTTTTTCAATGATGCCAAGTGCGCATGTATCGGCCCAAAATGCGATCTGGGATCATACTGACATAAAGTATGGAACAGAGGATCCCAACCGCCAGTGGCTCAATATTTATCTGGCAGACTCAGCCGAACCTACCCCAGTGTATCTATTTGCCCATGGGAACGGCGGCTCTGCGAACAATATGCCGCAAGTGGAGTTGGATACTATCGCCAGCGAAGGCTATACCACGGTCAATTGGGAGTCGATACCCACTATTCAAACACATGAAGACCTGTTGATTACCTGGTCGGACGCTCAGCTTGTCTTTGACTGGGTTCGTGCTAACGCAGCGGCTTACAACATGGACCCGGATCATATTGTGATTGGCGGAAGATCCCGTGGCTCCGGGGCTAGCTGGCCATTGGCCCACAGTGGGCATGCTGCCATTAAGGGTATCTACATGTATAACGCACTGCCCAAGGGCTTCTGGCTGTCTCCCGAGTTATGGAGTCCTTTGGAGAATGTGAGCATTGACAGCCCGCCCACTTACCTTGCTTACGGCCCGCTACCGGAGGACGTTACCAATATGCACAATCCTACCAATGTAGATGCCGTCGTTGATCTGTATGCCACATTGGGCCTTGGTGACAATATTACGCTAACAGACGGCATGACGGCAGCGAACCTCACTGACATCATGCATTATTTCCCGGAGTTTGCCGCAACCCTTGTTGGGAGCGCAGAGCCCCCCAATATGGTAGATAACTTTGACGGGGAAAACACTGCCTACCCCTGGGCGCAAAGTGGTCCATGGTACATCAGTGGGGGCACCTATAATCTGGATGATATCAATACTTACAATGCAGCGTATGCGGGTAACCCTGCTTGGGATACTTATACCTTTACCGCGGATATGATTACTCTCGCCAGTGCCAATGTCGCACAAAGCTGGATGGTTGATGAGCTGGCGTTCAGGGTGTCAAATACACAGAATATGTACAGGATCAGGCTGCAAGGCAACGGTGTTTTGAAATTGCGCTCCTCTGTAAATGGTGTCAACACAGTGATTACCTCCGTGGCTACCGGTTATTCCCCTTTTGCATGGCATACGTATAGGGTGGAAGTACAGGGCGATTCTATTCAGGTCTCCATTGATGGGGACTTGCTTATCAGCATCAACAACAGCGACCACGCTACAGGGTACATCGGTATTCTCAATAGTCTGTCTTCGGTCTCTGTGGATAATGTTTCTGTTACCGACATCCTGCCACCAGGATGCTGATTAGCATCGACACAAAACGCTTCCCGGGGAGGGATCGCCTTCCCGGATCTTCGGCGTCATTGCTGCGGTCGACGATGGGTAATTGGTGGGTAATTGGGGGGGTAATTGGCGGGTAATTGGGGGTAATTGGGGTCAGGGTAAAAACCCAGGAACTTTCAACACACCTTCCGGGGAGCTGCTACTCGAAGCCTGAATGCCTGGCTTAGCAATTGTCTCTGCAAGCATGCCCGCCAGCCACAGGCGCAGGGAAATACCCGGCGGCGTGGTGATGCCGCTGGTCATGGAAGTCACCCTCCCCTGATAGAGCACTGCGATAGTCGGCGTGCCGCGAACGTTCCACGCACGGGCAATGTCTCCATCCGTATCATTGACGATGCGAAAACCAAGATCGCGTTCACGCGCAAAGGCCAGCACCCGCGCCCGCGAGCCAGACGAAAGAGCAACAGTAACAACAGGATAGTCATCGCGCAGTGCATCAACCGCAGGCGACACGGGTTTACACACGGGGCACCAACTGGCCCAGAAGTACAGCAATACCGGTTCTGCCTAGCTCATCTGATACAAATCGATGACCGAGCCATTTAAATCTAGTAACAATTGCCGGGGCACCGTTTCAGGCGCTTCACGATGGCGCCACGAATCAATCAGTATGGGCTTGGTAACGATTGCCACCAGCCACAATGCAGCTAGTTGCCACGTTTTGATCTTGCCAGCCTGTTTTTTTTGGCAGGATTACTCATCTATGTCGCCACCGGATCAATCACTTTTCCATTGAATATTCAATTTGCTAGCGATCGGAAGTTAGTATCCTATTAGCTTATGTGACTAAGCCGCAAAGCCAAAAAAAGTCAGCCAGCCCGGGGCTCCCTAAGTGCCGTCATCCGGCTAACGTACATTTACCGTCAAAACCTTCTTTACGTGAAGGATTTATAAGGTAGAACTCCTGCATGGTCGAACGCTCTGCAGTACAGTCCAAGATCACCACCGCAGAAAAGAATAGGGGTTATTTACTAATTCATAAATCTCACGAGTGGACCGAATACTTATCTCCGATGAATTCGTAGCCGTGATGGCAGGCATTACATGCGTGTGACCATGAGATCTACAGCGAAAACTATTTCATTTCTGAAATCTATCAAGGAAGTGACTTCGGATTTAAAATTTGAAAAAGGAGCGCTTGTCAGCTGGTGCGTCATCAGGTTAGAAGAGTCCTGCTCAATCTAAAAAATTGGATAAAGTCCTTTGACTGTATCTGTACTGACATTTTTTTCTGGGGCCACGGGTGTAACAATTCAAGAGTTCAGCGTTGCTACAAGATCCGTCTGAACGTCGATAAAATATAGAAACGCTTTCTTTGAAGACTCATTTTCGTTTTGATAGGCAGTAAATTGAAATATCAAAGCTCCCTGAAATAATCCGAGAATAACCCATATTTCTCCGTATGCTTATTTAGAGCTTCAATGGCATCTTCATTTTCTTCTAGCCACTGCCTCCGCGCTCTGGTTTTCAATTCAATAGTCTGTGCTTGTTACAGAGTGGCGGATAGATTAATTTTGTTATTCTTGGCTTTTTCAAGTAGGTCACGGTCTATGCTTAGGTTGGTTGCTTTTTGGGGTACGTTTTTGTCGACAATACTATTCATGCCTCGCCGCTTAGGCTTATACGTGATGAGAATAGTATGTGCGCATCGTATCGGGGGTTCAACACCCGCATACACTCTCACCGACAGTCGGCTAAATAGGGCATATACTTGGAAGTTCTTAGGGCAGCCTGCTTATACTCAGGACACGTTTCAGCGGAAACGTCGCGCATCTTTTCTGTCTACGCTGCCTCAAATTTTTATAGCACCGGGAGAGCTCTCATTATCGTTTTCCAGGTCCTCTTTTTTATACGCTAGCTATCAACCTGTGAACCAACCGGAGCACCCTCAGTGAAAGCACCAGGCCAACCCAAACGTTTCCGCCTAGACCGCTTTATCAGCAACCATACCGGTGTGAACCGCCGCGATGTGCGAGCCTTGCTGGCCAGTGGCCGCGTTGGCCTGAATGGCCAGGCGGCGCGTGAGATTAATCAGGTAGTCGACCAGTTCAGCCATATCACGCTGGATGGCGAGGTGCTGCAAAACTACTCGGCAATATATCTCATGCTGAATAAACCTTGTGGCGTGGTCAGTGCTACCAGAGACGATCGACACCGCACCGTTATCGACCTCCTCGACGCCAACACGGACAATGACCTGCATATTGCCGGCCGGCTGGATTTCAACTCCACGGGGTTGTTGCTATTAACCAATGACGGGCACTGGTCACGACGACTGGCCTGCGCGCAAAATCCGGTAGGAAAAGTGTACCGCGTAACCCTGGAACAAGCGCTGACAGAGCGCTACGTTGCGGCGTTTGCCCGGGGCATGTACTTCCCCTTTGAAGACATCACCACCCGCCCTGTCACCCTCACGATACTTTCGGACCACAGCGCAGAGGTTCGTCTTACCGAAGGGCGCTATCACCAGATAAAACGCATGTTTGGCCGTTTCAACAACAAGGTACTCACACTGCACCGTATTGCTATTGGCAACGTGTCACTGGACCCGGAACTGGGTGCGGAGCAATACCGGCCGTTGACGCAAATCGAGCTGGATAGCCTGCCTTGAATGCCAAGGACAGCTTACTTATTTATGAACCACGGGAAGGAGTTAAGTATACTGCTTCTACAACCCGGAATCAGAATCTATCGGTGGCAAACAGAAATGGTCTGAAAATAAGCTTAACCACTACATTCCCACATCAAAATAAATAGCAGGTTAGATGATCCGTGACTTCACAGCGAACCGAAATGACAGAAGCGGAATACGCAAAAGCGTTCTGCCCGGATATAAAACGATCCGGTTGGGTGCTAATAAAAAGTGCTTTGCGGCACCCCATTCTTTTCTTGCGTACCTTTAGCAAGCATTCCAATCTGGAACATCATTTTGACGATCACGCACATAAAGTGTCATTCGGTCGTACGGATCATCCGCTGGATGATATAGGGCCAATGCAAGGCATTTTCAGCGCGTTACCGGCAATGCTGCTGAGATCCGCTGAATCGGTACTGAGTGTTGAGCTCGCCAGTCAGCAGGATAATCAATTTCTATTTCGGTCGAAAGCTTACAATATTTTTAACCTGATCAATCTCGAGCATTTTTACAAACATGTCTATGCAATCAACGGAAAAGCACCCAGCGCCCTATTGTACTTGCGCATCGATATTCCTCGGGAGGATGTCTGTCGAGTCAGGTTACAGCAAGACAATGACTTTGATGAGGCTTTCACTCCTATGGTCGCCAATGACATTAAGGATGATACATGCAAGGTTGAACTGATTGAGGACGAACACTGCTATCGCCTAACAACAAGCCAGTTGAGTTTGCATGTGTACAAAAGTGATTTTCGCATAGAGCTCTATGACAAGGGTGGCAACAAGATAACCACCACTGGTGGAAAAACCGATAATCATTTTGGTATCGCAATGGACTCCTATCCCATGGGGTTTATTCGCGATAAGCGCCACAAGCACTGGTATGCAGTGAACTCGTTTGATTTATCTCACGATGAATCCATTTACGGATTGGGAGAGCACTTTGGACCTATGAATAGAGTGGGAGACACTCTTCGACTGTGGATTAGCGAAGGCGTGGGGAACTCTACAGGTCGTGTTTACAAAACCGTGCCGTTCTACGTCAGTACGCGCGGCTATGGCGTCTTCTACAATCAAATACACCCAATGACATTCTGGGTGGGCTCGAAAGAAAAATCTAAAGTACAGGTGGCGGTGGAAGAGAAAAAGCTGGACTACTATCTCTTTACTGGAAGTATTAAGGATGTACTCAATAGCTACACCAGCCTGACGGGCCGATCCCCTGTACCACCGAAATTTTCGTTCGGCACTTGGATTTCCAGAATGTCTTATCTCTCGCAACAAGAAATTATCGATGTGGCAAACACGTTGCGAGAAAAGAAGTTTCCTGCGGATGTGATTCACATGGATGTCAGCTGGTTTACGACAGACTGGAAGTGTGACTGGCAGTTCGACGAGACCCGTTTTCCTGATCACGAAACGATGTGTCGTGAACTCCATGACAATGGCTTTCGGTTTTCGTTATGGCAGGCGCCTTATGTGTTGAAAGGAACCGCCCCGTGGAAAGAAGCGTCCGCGCGGAAACTGATTGCTAAAACCAAAGCGCCGTTTTCTTTTACCGGGCAGTTTGAAGCAGCTCCCATCGACTTTACCAACCCTGAGGCTGTTTCCTGGTTTAAGACGCAGCTGATCAAACCACTGCTTGAAGCCGGTGTGGATGTGATCAAAACCGATTTCGGTGAAGGTATACAGCCGTCTATGCAGTTTGCGGAAGGTGACGGCCATGCCCTGCATAATGTTTACCCGCTTCTCTACAACAAAGCGGTTTATGAGATTACTCAGGAAGTGCACGGTGAGGATAACGCCATGGTTTGGGGCCGCAGTGCTTATGCTGGCTCCCAGCGATACCCCGTGCAATGGAGCGGCGACAATGCCGCCACCTTCGGCTCCATGCAGGGGTCTCTTCGCGGCGGGCTGAGTTACGGCCTTTCTGGATTTACATTTTGGAGCCAGGATACCGGCGGCTTTGTGGGAGAACCTACAGATGAGCTAGCCATACGCTGGACTCAACTCTCTATTTTTCAGTCCCATATCCGTTATCACGGTTGTTACCCTTTCAGGGAACCGTGGCAATACGCTGAAGACACACAAGACATCTTGAGAGAGTATCTGAATTATCGCTACCAATTGATTCCGTACCTCTATAGTGAATCGATTGAAAGCGCAGCGTCAGGGCTACCTGTCCTGCGCCCACTTGTCATTGATTATCAGGACGATCGTACAACGCATGCAATTGATGACCAGTTTATGAGTGGTCGCAGCATCTTGGTGGCACCAGTGATGCGAGAAGACGGTAATAGATCTGTTTATCTACCCGAAGGCGTTTGGTATGACTTTTTCAGCAAAGAATCGAAAGAAGGAAGGCAATGGACCACTCAGGACTGCCCAATAGACCGAATCCCCATCTGGCTGAAGGGAGGCTCTGTCATCCCATTTGGCCCAGTGGTGCAAAGCACAAGTGAACTGACAGATGAAACGCCCGTGGAGTTGGTTATTCTCCTTGATCAGGATAAACGCGCTTCCGGTGTCTTTAACTTGAACAAGCAAAGCGCCATTAGCATAACGGTCGAAAGTAAAAACGGCCAAGTGCTTGTGGCTGTCGGCAATGGATTATCCGTGGAAAACATTCGCGTGTTTGCGCAGGCAGGAGAAATTGCCAGGGAAGACATCCTATTGGAGCAGATCGATGGCCTGCCCTGAACAGCAGCGCAGCTCTAGCACCCAACGCCCATCTATGTTTTACTAGATGAGAATCGTTTGCATTTGCAAATGCCATCCACTTAATAGTCCGTGTTAATAATCCCGTGAGGTATCCATGCGTTTTTCTCGCCCGGCTCTGCGCCGTTTTGCGTCCGCCCTGTTTGTCACCGTTGCCGCCGTAATGATAGGCGCGCCGGCCACTTACGCCAAAACTGTGAATGTGTACTCCGCGCGACAGGAAGCCCTGATCAAGCCCATTCTGGATACATTCACGGAAGAAACTGGCATCGAGGTCAACCTCATCACCGGCGATGATGATGCTCTGCTCACGCGCCTGCGCAGCGAAGGCCGCAATTCCCCGGCCGACGTATTGCTGACTGTCGATGCGGGCCGCCTTTACCGGGCTAAAGAAGCGGGCCTTCTGCAGCCCATCAGGTCTGAATACCTCGAACAGCATATTCCTGCCCATCTGCGCAACAGCGAAGGCTACTGGTTTGGTCTGTCGGTACGCGCGCGCGTGATCGCCTATGCCACCGACCGGGTCGACCCCGAGACATTGAGCACCTATGAGGCACTCACCGATGAAAAATGGCGCGGCCGTCTGTGCGTGCGCTCTTCTGGTAATATTTATAATCAGTCTCTGGTTGCCGGCATGCTCTCTACTCAGGGAGAGGCCGCCACAGAAGATTGGATCAAGGGCCTGGTAGCGAATTTTGCGCGCCCGCCCCAAGGCGGTGACCGTGACCAGATTAAGGCGCTCGCAACCGGCCAGTGTGATCTGGCGCTCGTCAACACCTACTACTATGGCGCCATGCTCCAGAGCGCCGATGCAGACGAAAAGGCCGCCGCCGGTGAAGTGGCTTTGTTCTTCCCCAATCAGGATGGCCGCGGCACCCACATCAATGTGAGTGGTGCCGGTGTCACCACATCCGCTACTAATGTCGCTGAAGCCACAGCACTTATCGAGTTTCTGGCCCGGCCCGAAGCCCAGAACTGGTATGCTGAAACCAACAATGAGTACCCGGCCAGTAAAGGTATTGAACCCAGCGCGCTGCTCAAATCCTGGGGCAGCTTTAAAGCCGATTCAGTTGACGTGACGGAGCTCGGGCGCTTGAATGCGCAGGCAGTCATGGCTATGGATCGGGCGAATTGGAAATAAGCTCAGCAAGAAACTCACCACAAGCGTTACATCGCGGGCGCGGCAGCTTCGGCTGGCGCGCCCTCATGTTACTGACGGCATGCCTTATTGCCGTTCCGGTACTGGTTATCGTCGCCAGCCTGTTCCAGGGCTTCAGCCCGGTCTGGCAGCACCTGCTGGAAACGGTGCTACAGGACTATGTCGTCAATTCACTATTATTGATGTTGGGAGTCGGTGTTGGCACGCTGGTATTGGGCGTCAGTGCGGCCTGGCTCACCGCCATGTGCGAATTCCCTGGCCGTAAGCTGTTCAACTGGGCGCTGTTGCTACCCATGGCAATGCCGGCCTACATCATCGCCTACACCTACACCGGCATGCTCGATTTCTCCGGCCCGGTGCAGAGCGCTTTGCGCGCGCAATTTGGCTGGGGCCACGGCGATTATTATTTTCCCGAGATACGCTCGCTCGGC
Source organism: Halioglobus sp. (assembly GCA_041688425.1). Taxonomy (GTDB): domain Bacteria; phylum Pseudomonadota; class Gammaproteobacteria; order Pseudomonadales; family Halieaceae; genus Marimicrobium. Next base: position 8,984 of record JBDNIE010000071.1, read on the forward strand.
GGCGCCATCTGCATGCTGTCGCTGGTGCTGTACCCCTACGTTTACCTGCTGGTAAGAGTGGCCTTTAGCGAGCAGTCAACGGCGGTACTGGAGGCCAGCCGCAGCCTTGGAAAAGGCCCCTGGAAGACCCTGTTTCTGGTAGGGCTGCCGATGGCTCGCCCGGCTATTGTCGCCGGCATTAGTCTGGCGCTGATGGAAACGCTGGCAGATTTTGGCACGGTCGATTACTTCGGCGTCAGTGTCTTCACCACGGGCATATTTCGCACCTGGTACGGACTGGGTGAACTGCAAACTGCAGCGCAGCTCGCAGCCTTTCTGTTGCTGTTCGTTTTTGTGCTGTTCACGCTGGAACAATACTCTCGCCGTCGCCTGCGCTTTCACCACAACTCCGCCCAGCAGAAGCCCAGCCGAATTGAATTGCAGGGATGGCGCGGCTGGTGTGCTTGTGCCCTGCCGCTAGTGATCGTAACGGCGGGCTTCGCGTTGCCTGCAGTGCAGCTGGCCACCTGGGCCAGTAGTCGCGTCGGCGAGACCGACACTGCAGAATTCCTGACCCTGGTGGGCAGTAGCTTTACCCTGGCGGCCATTGCCTCTGTCTGCTGTTTGGTGATTGCGCTACTGCTAGGCTACGGTAAACGTCTGCATCCGGGGCAGCTGGAACATCAGGCTGCGCGAGTATCGTCTATGGGTTATGCGATACCTGGAACCGTCATTGCCGTGGGTGTCCTGATCCCCTTCGCCTGGATGGACAATCGTGTAGACGCCTTGATGCGCGAGCATTTTGACATTTCAACCGGCCTGTTGCTCAGCGGGACTCTGGTAGCACTGGTATTTGCCTATGTAGTGCGTTTTCTTGCGGTGTCTTTGCAGACAGTGGAATCCGGGCTGGCACGTATTCGCCCCAGTATTGACGAATCCGCCCGCTCTCTGGGTAAGGGCCCTCTGCAGGTGTTGCATCGCATTCACTTACCGATGCTGCGCGGCTCCCTGGCCACCGCGCTGCTGCTGGTATTTGTCGACGTTTTGAAAGAGCTGCCCACCACTTTGATCCTGCGCCCGTTCAATTTCAACACGCTGGCAGTGCGGACCTATGAACTCGCCTCAGACGAACGACTGGCTGACGCGGCACTGCCGGCGCTGGCAATAGTGCTGATTGGCTTGCTGCCTGTTATTCTCATGACCCGCATCAGCAGCGCAGCTACCCCCTATTCATCTGTACGCACACAAAGCCAAGAAGGACGGCCATGAGTAGCCAGCTCGCGCTGCAACAGGTATCGGTCAGTTACGGCGATTTTCTCGCCGCAGTGGATGTCTCTTTCAGCCTCGAACAGGGGCAGATCGGCTGCTTGCTGGGCCCCTCCGGATGCGGAAAAACCACCCTGCTGCGAGCCATCGCAGGCTTTGAGCCGGTATCGGCAGGAAGCATAATCCTGCGCGGCGAAACCATCAGTCGAGCCGGTGCGCAGGTGCCACCGGAACGGCGCAAGGTCGGCATGGTATTTCAGGACTTCGCCCTGTTTCCACACCTGAATGTACAGCGCAATATCGGTTTTGGGCTCGACGCGATGGATCGCACGGCGCGGGCGCAGCGGGTGCATGAAATGCTCGCTCTGGTGGAGCTCCAGGCCTGCGCCAGCGCGTATCCCCACGAACTGTCCGGGGGCCAGCAACAGCGTGTGGCACTGGCCAGGGCACTGGCACCCAATCCGGAAATACTACTGCTGGACGAGCCCTTTTCCAATCTGGACAGCGAACTGCGCGAGCAGTTAGCGTCGGAAGTACGCGAATTGCTCAAGCGCAACGGCGTCACCGCCATTCTTGTGACCCACGACCAGCACGAAGCGTTTGCCATGGCCGACCAGATCACGCTGTTGCGCCAGGGCCGGGTGATGCAACTCGATACGCCCTATAACCTGTACCACAATCCCCGCAGCGAATTTGTAGCGGAGTTCATTGGCGGTGGCAATATCATTACCGTGTCTGTGAACGAGGCCGGGGAGCTCAATGACGGCCTGGGCAAACTGGATATGAGCGATCGTCAGTGGCAAGCCGGAGACACGTTGCGCCTGCTGGTACGCCCGGACGATATCGAGTACGACGCGCGCAGCGTGTTGAGCCTTCCGGTCGTAAGCAAATCCTTTCGAGGTGCCCACTATCTCTACGAGCTTGAGCTACCAGATGGTCAGAGAGTGCCCTGCCTCACGCCCAGCCACGCGGCTATAAACCCCGGCCAAAATCTGCCCGTTCGCTTCAACCTGCAACACGTCGTGGTCTTTATATCATTGGGGTCAGAGTAAAAACTCCAATCTGATTCGAACATACGCGGTCATCGTAGCAAAACTTAATGTCGGCATCAGTGCAATAATTTCGCTAAATTCAGCCAATACCTTGATCGCCCGTGCTTGTTCGGTAACAGTAGAACTTGCCGGTCCTGCAGACCGAGTAAATCACAAGCCGTTACATGTTCAAGGAAGAGCATTATGGCCAGGTTACGAAGATACTGTCCCGCAGGTATACCTCAGCATGTCCTTCAACGTGGAAATAATCGATCAGTTTGCTTTGCAACAGATGAGGACATGGGTGTCTACGCCCACTACCTTTGCAAGGCCGCGCTAAAGTTTGGGCTTTCGGTTCACGGTTGGGTGTTTATGACCAACCATGTTCACCTCTTGGTGACGCCATCGGAAGATAACTCTCTCTCACAGTCTATGCAGTATGTAGGCCGTTTCTATGTGCGCTACTTCAATCAAACCTATCAGCGCACAGGTACATTGTTTGAGGGGCGGTTTAAGTCCTGCATTGTTCAAAGAGATCGCTACTTCTTCGCGTGCCTGCGCTATATGGAGCTGAACCCGGTTAGGGCGCGGATGGTTATAGATCCTGGAAATTATGCCTGGTCCAGTTACCGGTCCCACTGTTTTGGCAGCAGCACCAAGCTGTGGAGCCCTCATTCACTTTATCTCGGATTGGGAGAAACGGAGCGTGTTCGGCAGGCACGATATCGCAGCTTGTTTAATGGCCATATTGAAGGTGATCTGACAACACACATTCGTCAATCGATAAACCAAGGGCTTGCGCTCGGCACCGAGAGATTCCGGTTAGAGATAGAAGAATTGGGCGGGAGAAGAAAACAGCTATTAAAGCGCGGGCCCAAGCATGGTTCGCAAGCCTGATGGTTTTTACTCTGACCCCAAATCCCCCC
>JBDNIE010000357.1:0-2122 GCA_041688425.1 Halioglobus sp.
GAGTCGACGCAGCATGCTGGCACCAGGCAAGGAGAGCCTGCCCCGATTCATGGGCATGCCCTTGGTCACTCCACCGATGAACGCCACCGCCCAGAGCAAACCCTGTGCTACCAGCTTGTAAAGCAATGCTACCCCGGCCGGGTTGGGCAATTGGAATTCCAGGGTAAAAGTCTGCCGACTCATGTCCATCAGGAATTTGAAGCGCATCTCAATTGCGGTCGTCTTGAACATGGGTTCCTGCGCGTGCGTTGCGATACGTGTCACTTCGAGCGTCTGGTGGCGTTCAGTTGCAAGCGCAGAGGCTTTTGCCCTCGTTGCGGCGCCAGGCGTATGCCTGAGAGCGCTGCGCTGCTGGTCGACGAGGTTTTGCCCGCGGTACCAATAAAGCAGTGGGTGCTAAGCTTTCCGTTTCCCCTGCGCTTCCTGTTCGCCAGCCGGCCCAAGATCATGGGCAAAGTCCTGGGCATCGTCTCCCGGGTGCTGGCCACGCACCTGCTCCACACAGCCGGATTTACCCACGCAAATCTCGGTACTGGTGCCGCTACCTTGATTCAGCGCTTCGGCGAGACTTTAAACCTCAATGTACATTTTCGTATGCTCCTGTTAGACGGGCTCTAGGTCGATAGACCTGTAGGTCCTCGATTTCGCTGGGTCAAGGCACCCTCCAGCGCCGAGCTGCGCCAACTGTCCCACACCATCGCGCACCGCCTGTGCCGCTACATTAGCAGGCCGCCGTGTCGGAGAAACGGTTGTCGCTCACCGCACACGGCCAGGTTCGCTACTCGCTCAAGACCCCCTGGAACGACGGGACCATCCACGTCATTTTCGAGCGGGGCGGCCCTCCGCCACTGGACTTTATGGCTCGCCTCGCTGCATTGGTACCCAAGCCTCGGGGCAATCTGACCCGATTTCACGGTGTGTTCGCCCCTAACCGTAAGTCCCGGGCGCTGATCATCCCTGGCCAACCGGGTAAAGGATGAAAAACCCAAACATCCCACTCCCCGGCAGATCGGACGTCCATAGAGCGCCATACCGCCATGACGGTGATCGCCTGCATCGAAGATCACGACGTGATTCAGAAGATACTCACCCATCTGCAGATGGACACCAAGGCTACTGCACCGGGTCCACTGCCTGAACCGCGGGTGCCGCCGATCTCTGATCTTTTCGATGCTATTTAAGGGCGCTGAATTTACCGCGCAGATGCTATTTTTCGAGATGGCAGCGATCCGTTTGGGCTGTCTGTGGGGAACAACTGAAATTCAGACTGTAACGACCAATATCACCCCATAACCGGGCGCTACTACCACCAACTTTCTGTCAAATTTGCACGCACCGGGATTCACGACCCGTTGAAGCCAACCCCAATAGATTGGAAATCCATCGATTATGGGGTTTATACTTCTTACCCGCGCGTTCACCTTTGACCGAAAGCTCGCCAACAAAATCACATCAGCACCAGATGGCGCGGGTACACGCTGTGCGGCTTAAGCCGCTGTCGAGGCGCCTTTGACGGTATAATTTTTTGCGGCTAAACCGATCATGATCTGCGACCAACCGGCAAACAGCATTTCTATCGCGACAAACAAGCCTATCACCCACAAGCCAGACTGTGGCCACTCGTTCATGATCATAATACCAAGCGCGACACTTAGGACGCCACCTAACAAGATCCAGAACCATCCATCAGTGCCACGTATTTGGAATGCCATGACCAGACGCAGCAAGCCGATGACAATAAGGGTCCACGCGATGAGTAAGGCTAGGGTCAACCCTGCGATCACCGGATCAGTAACCGCGATGATGCCACCGACAAGATACACCAACGCAATCAATATATGCCAAAAGCGCCCTTTCCACGCCTCGGCACGAAAGGCCTGCATCAGTTGCACTCCACTACCAAACAACAACAAAAAACCAAAGTACATTACGACGATCTCATTAAACAAGACCGTCATACCCAGACCAATGGCGCCAAGAATTACCATAAAGATGCCCAGGGACAACATCCAAGCCCAGTTTTTCGTCAGTTCGCCGAACACTTCATCATTGATATTGGCAGAGTCCATCGTTTTAGTCCCATAGAGTGTTGTCAGACAGACTATACTCTAAATGGTAAGGA
>JBDNIE010000072.1:0-7398 GCA_041688425.1 Halioglobus sp.
TAAGACATTTTCTACCGTTCATAGGTAGGCAAATCCCCAGGCCGGGGGGTGCTTCACCCCCAGATAATTAGATTCGATATCACCAAAGCTTTACTGGCAGTTAATGGAATAGCGTGTGTTTGTGTTTGCCAAGATGGCGTGTCTATTGCGCGCTTAATCGAGTTAACTTTGAGAGAAGGAATCCTCATGAAAAAAAGTCTGACGATAAAAGGCCTATTAGTGCTTGGTATATTATTAGCCTTCACTGGTTGTGGAGGTGGCGGCGGTGGGAATGATGCGTCCGCTCCAATACCGACAGATCCCGATCAAGAATTCAGTCTATCCACGATTAAATCTACAGCTCCAGGGACTGTTTATTCGACTCAGCTAACTGGGACTGATTCAGAAGGTGGGCAATGGACAGGGTCAATATCGATAGCGAATCGTGCACAAGTTATGCTCGATGGAGTATTGGTTACGCCACAAGAATCAATAATCAGCCTTAATTTTGACGGCAATACGGCGGCGTCAGGAGGCGCATCCTACATTGATATGAGTGGTTTCATTTTAGGTCGCAGAGAACAAGATGGCACAATCTGTACGCCAGCTTTTCCATACCAGCTACCCGATGTTGTAAAAATTGGCGATTTTGGTTTCGCGCCGACAGAAACGTGTTCTGATAACAGTTCATCTGAATCGAGCTGGAGAGTTGAGGATGCCGGGAATGGAAATATCAATTTTATTACGTCAGTAGAAATCAATGACGGAACTGGTGGTATTGGGAGTACAACTATTACGCTTAACAGTGCTGGGAATATTTTGGCCTTTAAGATCGTGGTGTCAGGGAGTAATATTCCAACGATCTCTCTGCAAAGCAATTAGGTAATAGATTTTTGGGTAGCTTGAAATAATAACTAATTTGGGATGAATGGAACGAATAAGTCCGGACAGGATGGCACACGGAGGGCGATCGTTCCTCCAGGGGGAATGACACCGGAGTGAAAAGGCGCCGTGTACGGACGCACAGTGGCTCTGATTGGGTGAGCTGGCGCTACACTGCTCCCGCACGAATCGGTAACTGGGCAATTGGGAAGTGATGCCAAATGATTCAAATCTAGAATATAGCGGGATTGGTCATGAGATTGGCGGAGGGTGTACTTACCAATCAAGCGCATACCACTTAGGCTAATCGAAGCAGATCAGGAAGCTGAATCTTCCCGAGTTTGCTAGACACTGCATTACAGTCGGTCCACTGCCACAGATCACTAGGCTCGTCAAAAGGAACATAGACTATGGGTAGTTTTCGAATTTTCTATAAAGAGTTACCCGTCTACTCGCTGGCTGCCCAGCAAAACTCTTACCGCCTATTCGCAAACGTCCGAGTCAGCTATCTGGAAGCTGCAGAGGGTGAGCAAAATACTACTATCAGGAAACTAACTGTAAAGCTGGAGTGCGAACGTGGAGTTCTGCTGACTGAAAGGTGGGAGATCGCTCAGCTTGGCTTAGGGGAGTACATCAGTCTCCAAGATAGGTCACTTCAGTTTTCGCACGATTATCTATTCAGTCTCTCCGACGAGACGCGGCTCAAGTTCACTTTTACTGTAGTTGAGTCCGAATATCCTGATGTGCCGCTGTTGACTCATTCGGAAACCCTGGACGTTCTTCCTGCCAACTTCTGGGGTGGTGAAGCACGTCAACCCGAGCTGTTGGCTGCCTTTGTCAAGCCTAACGGGGTTTATGTGGAGTCCCTTGTTAAGCAAGTCACTGAGGTACTTGAAGAGAATGGCCACGGACGCATTGCGGACGGATATCAATCTTACTCTAGAGAGAAACCATACCTCATGGCTGCGGCTTTATGGTCGGTTGTCGCCAACCAGAAAATCGCCTATGTGTCTCCGCCGCCTAGCTTCGCTCATCAAGGCCAGCTCATTCGCCTAGCATCAGATATCAGTACCAGCAAGATGGGAGCCTGTCTGGACCTATCTCTACTGTTTGCAAGTTGCTTGGAGCTAATGGGCCTCAATACTGTTATCGCGCTAACTAAAGATCATGCATTCGTCGGGGTTTGGCTCATCGATAACATGTTTCCTTTGCTAACAAACGACGATCCGATGGAGTTGAGAAAGCGAGTCGACGCCCGGGACCTAATCCTTTTCGAGTCGACGATGGTCACTAATTCCAATGCGCCGACCTTTCTGCAAGCGTGTGATCATGCGCGCTCATTGCTTGCCGAGGAAAATGAAACCGACTTTGTATACGCGATTGACATTGCTCAGGCTCGCGCTCGAAAAATCAAGCCACTGGCAACTGTTGAGGATCGAAAACAAGAAGCCCAGGCAGAAGACGAGGGAAAAATAACACTGCTACCGGTACCGGTGTTACCACCCGTTCGGTCGGAAGAGCGTGTTATTAAGGAAACCCCTGAAACCCGAATAGACACATGGCAGCGAAAATTACTTGATCTCACCAAACGAAACGCTCTGCTGTCATTCAGGGACAGTGCTGCGGGGGTGAGAATATTTTGCCCCGATATTGGACGACTGGAAGACCAGCTTGCCGACAGTGCCAAGTTCTCTTTTGAGTCCGCTGAGGTTAGTCCGATCAACGATCGAGAACGCAGTGCCGACGCCTTCCGGTTAGGAACGGGTGACGACCTGCATGTTGAATACGCTTTGCGGCAATTGGACAAGAATATTCTCGTTGCTAATATGTCGAAGAAGAAAGTCGAAAATACACTAATAAATCTTCTCAGGAAGGCAAAGAACGATTTGGAAGAGGGCGGTGCAAATACACTGTTTCTGGCATTGGGCATGTTGTCGTGGAAAGAAGACACCAGAGATGCAAAGTCCTACAAAGCACCGCTCATCTTGGTCCCGGTCCAGCTCACCCGAAAAAGTGCCAAGGCGACGGTTAAGATGCTTCAACTCCAAGATGAAGATCCACTGTTCAACCTAACGCTTATCGAATTCTTGTTTACAAAGCACGCTATCGACTTGTCGCATCTCCGGGATCAGCTTCCAGAGGATGAGTCAGGAATCGACGTGTCAAGAGTTTGGCAGGACGTTAGGGAAGCTGTTGCCGAGCAGCCGGGTTTCGAAGTACTCGAAGAGTGTGTGGTTGCGTCGTTTTCCTTCGCCAAGTACCTCATGTGGAAAGATCTTAGGAATCGCATAAAGGATCTCAAGGAAAACCCCTTTGTCGCGCACCTGGTTGATCATCCACGAGAGGCTTACGAGCAAGAGGCGTCATTCTTACTACGCAGTGAGTTGGATGCAAAAGTCGACCCGGCGCAGATATACATTCCCTTGAATTGCGATAGCTCACAAATGGTGGCCGTTGAGGCAGGGTCAAGACCGCAGAATTTTGTTCTGGAAGGGCCGCCCGGGACAGGTAAGTCCGAAACAATCGCTAATATGATTGTGAACAATCTGGCTCAGGGGCGAAAAGTCCTTTTCGTGGCGGAAAAAATCGCAGCGTTGCAGGTTGTTTATCGCCGACTAGAGAAAATTCACCTTGACCATCATGTACTGGAGCTGCATTCCAACAAAGCCAATAAAAAGGCTGTATTGGATCAGCTGCGCCGAACGACTGAGACCCATGAGGAGAAAACTTCTGCTGAGTGGATTCAGGAGGCAAATAGGCTTCGAGCTAGGCGTGACGAACTGAATGTTTTCGTCAAGGCGTTGCACGAGCCCTCAACGTTCGGCGTCTCCCCGCGAGCTGCCATTGCGCGGGTCGCAGGATATGAGAAGAATCAAAAGGTCAATCTGGATTGGGGGATGCATCTATCTAACAGTTCTATCGAAGGCGTATCGGGTTTAGAGAAGCTCAAAGACACTGCCAAGAAAGCGGGCCTCGCCTATGGTGACGTGTCGACGTTGGAGGCCAGCGCATTTCACCCGATAACCGCGACCTCATGGTCATACTCCTGGCAAGCGGCTCTCATCGAACACGCTAAAGTCTTTATCAGAACGGCACAAACAACGTCACCCGTGGTATCGGAGTTTGCGGCTCATTTCAATATCAAGATTGACTCGCCGACTCTGTCTCAGGTAGATCGACTCAACGCGCTGTCAGAGCTAATTGATATAGCGCAAGACCAGCACATTGGCTTTGCCCTCGGCCCGGATGTGACAAAGCGTCTCGAGCGGCTGAGTCAGTTAGCAGAGGGTAAGTCGGAGCTTGATGAGCGCCTCAAGAAGATCGCCCACGGTGCCTCTGCGCCGCTATTAGCTGAAACGCCAGTCGATGAATGGATCGACCTGTTTGAAGAAGCGCAGCAGAGTTGGTGGAAGAAGCTATTCATCAAAGGGAAGTTGAATAAACTCGCCAAATTAAAGGGATATCAAAAGTTTAGTGAGCTCGATATCCTCTATGCACTTAAAGAAGCAAAAGGCGTTGTGGCAGAAGTTGGCCGTTTGTCTCAAGAGTTTACTGCCGATGATATTTGGACGGGCTGGGACAGTGAAGGCGAGAATCTGCGAACCAAGCAGGTTGATGGTGTGCGTATACACACATTGGTAAAGCAGGCCATTGGGCTCGTCAACGAGCCGATGGAATTGCTCACCGCAATTAGAGCTAAACTCATAGATGGCCGGGATTTCCTCGAAGCGTCCCAAGTGCAGTGCAGTAAGCAAAAATTTGATTCGGTGAAGCAAGAGCTGGGTCAGTCTGTCACTGAGGTCGCAAGGACCGGGGTTGAGATTTCTACAGAGAGGCCGATCATTGACTATCAGAATAGTCTCTCAACGGTCATTGAGCATGAGCGAAAACTCAAGCCGTGGGTTGAGTGGGTAGCTGCTAAGCGTGAATGCGATGCAATTCGGATCGGTCCCATTTGTGAGGCCCTTGAAGCGGGCACCATACTGACTGGCGATTCAGAAAGCCAAGCCTACACAGCGTTTTGTGCCTGGTTAGCACCCCGGCTAATTGATGATCGGGAACCGCTACGAAGTTTTAAAGCCAGTGAACACAACACTCGACTCCAAGAGTTCCGTCAGCTCGACGCTAAGGTGGCTGACGCAACAGCAGAGTACGTCTCAGCGTTACTATCCCAATCCACTCGGGACATTAAAAGTGAAGAAAACTCTAAGGACGTCAATTTACTGTCAAGAGAACTTCAGAAAAAGACGCGACACAAACCCATTCGCGTCTTGTTCGAAGAAATGGGAAAGCGGCTTCTAGAGCTCTGTCCATGCATGATGATGTCGCCTCTGTCGGTCGCCCAGTTTCTGCCATCTGACTTCAACGCGTTTGACGTCGTTATTTTTGATGAGGCGTCTCAGATGACTACCTGGGACTCTGTCGGGGCAATCGCCCGTGGTAAGAATGTCATTGTCGTGGGCGACCCGAAGCAGATGCCTCCCACGAACTTCTTCAATGCCACCGTGGACGCGGATGATCCTGACGAAGAGGATCTTGAGTCTATTCTCGATCAAGCACTCGCAGCTGGCTTGCCCCACCGCCGGTTGATGGGGCACTACCGATCCAAGCACGAGTCACTGATTGCCTTTTCGAATTCAAAATACTACGAGAACTCTCTCGTGACTTACCCAGCCTCGGATACCAAGGAGTCTGCCGTCACGCTCCATCGAGTACGCGGTGTTTATGCCAAAGGTAAGGGAAGAAATAACCCGATTGAAGCGAAGGCCGTGGTCGAAGAGGTTGTCCGGCGACTCAGCCACTCTCGCTACAGTAAGCAATCATTGGGTATCGTAACGCTAAACAGCGACCAGCAGCGCACAGTGGAGGATCTGTTAGATGATGCTCGGCGGCGATACCCCGCTATTGAGCCCTATTTCCAGGCGACTGATGAATATGATTCTGTGTTCGTTAAGAACCTCGAGTCTGTCCAGGGTGATGAGCGCGATGTGATTATGTTCAGTTTGGGGTATGGGCCGACCGAGCCTGATGGCAAAACAATGTCGATGAATTTTGGTCCGCTGAATAAGTCAGGTGGAGAGCGTCGTTTGAACGTCGCGATTACGCGAGCGACCACTGAGGTGTTGGTATTCGCAAGTTTCGACTCCAGTATGATTGACCTTTCCAGAACGTCTGCTACAGCGGTTGAACACCTGAAACACTATTTGGAATTCGCGGAGAAGGGTCCTATCGCCCTTGCGGAACAGAGCACTGCGGCGTATGGCGTCGATCAGTTTGACAGCGACTTCGAGCAAGCCGTTGCGTGGTCTCTACGGGCGCTGGGCTGGCAGGTACAAACTCAGATTGGTGTTTCCAAGTTCCGCGTCGATTTGGGCATTGTTCACCCGGATAGCCCCGGCCTTTATCTGGCCGGCGTGGAATGTGATGGTGCGACTTATCATGGCTCGCCCAGTGCGCGGGATCGAGATCGCACGCGACAGGCCATTCTCGAGAATCTGGGCTGGCGGCTCGTTCGGTTGTGGTCAACGGATTACTTTAGAGACCCAGAGGCGGCTATAGAGACGATTCACGACAGGCTGAACGCCATATTGGCTGAAGACCGGGTACGACTTCTGGACGAACCGGAAGAGCAGCCAGAAGACATGATCATTGTCGATCTTGACAGTCCTGTAGCCGAGCGGTTGATAGAAACGGATTCTGACCAGGAGGCTGACTCTCTTGTCGACGGTGCCGAGTTTCTTGCCAGCGCTTATTTCGATGAAAGACACAAGCTTGAGCTTGTGGATATGGTCAAAGTAATTCTCGCTGAACGGCCTTGTATTACGCAGCGGGCTCTGGCGTTTGAGGTTGCTCAGGGGCATGGTCTTCGGCGTACTTCGCCGAAGCAGGTCTCCTACCTAATGGCTCTCGTTGACCCATGGGCGGGGATTCATCGACGAGAAGGTCACGAGCCTGCCTATTGGTTATCACCCGATGGTGTTGTGGATGTTCTGCCGTGGCGAGGCTTGAGTCCTTTTGGCTATGAACGAGTTTGGAGTGAGATCGCGTTTCCAGAAGCACTCGGGTTAGCGCGTGAAGCGATCGAGCGGCAACCTCATGATCCTGTTGACTATATTTGCAGTGTGTTCGAGTTAAAACGTCGGTACGCTAAAACAGTAGAGGTATTCAAGACTTGGGTTGACGCCGTCAACGTCCAACTGATCTGACGCTCTGGAGCGAATCTGGTTGTTGGGAGAGACTTCCCCAGCACCCTATGCATACCACCGGTTCGCCCCATGAGGTCACCCATGCCCAGCTCGGAATTCGTCGCGATGTGACCGCTCTGGAGTGCAGGTGGAAGACTCGGGTGCGGGCCGGGCGTTGCTTGAAGTGGTGAACTGGGGGAGCAGATTTTCAGACTCCCTGAATTCCAGTTTCCTAGGAGCCGGGTCTGGGATTTGCCGCGATGTGCCCTGAGGGACTCGGATGTTGGCCGGAAGTCGTGAGTCAGGGCGGCGGAATTCAGTGGGCTTATGGGGTCAGGGGCTTATGGGGTCA
>JBDNIE010000358.1:0-14572 GCA_041688425.1 Halioglobus sp.
AGCAGCAGCACATAGGGTGCGGCTTCCGCCAATCCCCGGCCGAGTTTGTAGCGGGCGACCTGGTCGGTGCTTCCGCCGAGACGGTGGGCCTCGTCCACAATCACCAGATCCCAGCCAGCGGTAATCAAATCCTCGAATCGGCTGCGGTTGTATTCTGCGACCCGTTCTGCCGTCCAGCCGCGCCGCTTGTCCATAGGTTTGACGGAATCAAGAGAGACGATGACCTGATCGAACATCGACCAAGCTGAACTGCGCTGGTCTGCCCCTGGAGCAAGGCGTTGTAATGTGCTGATGTCGTCACCCAGCACGAGCTGGAACTGTTCGTTGAAATGGGTCTGCATTTCTGCCACCCACTGGGTGGCGATACCTTTGGGGGAGACGACCAGGGTTCGGCGAACCAGCCCGCGCAGCTTGAGTTCACGCATGACAAGCCCAGCCTCGATGGTCTTACCGAGGCCCACCTCGTCGGCCAGCAGGTAGCGAACACGGTCCCCGGAGATGGCCCGGGACAAAGCGTGAATCTGGTGCGGTAGTGGAATGACGTTGGACTCCATGGGAGCCAGCAGCACATGACCGTTGGACAAGCTGCTAAATCCATGAGAGCCACCTTCGAGCACCTCGGCCACCTTGGCAGCAGCGGCCACATAGGCAATGCGCTCGGCCTCGATTTCCGGCTGGAGATCAGTACTCAACGGTCGCAAAGCGGAACGGGGCACGCGTACCACCGCATCCTGGTTCGGCAACCAGACACGGCATACCGTCTGACCCCACAAAGTCTGTTCTTCAATGACCTTGCAGGCGCTCTTATGAACGGTGCTGTACTGCCAAACTTCCTGCGTCGGCATCATCCCGGAATTGAAAAATCGTTGTGATAAACCACTGACGCCAATTCAACTGTTCCGTCGGCGCATTCCCAGTAATGAAAATGGAGTTCCCTATCGACATCGCGACGCTGTGCCTTATCGGAGCCTCGCGTTCTTTGGGGTTCATTCCCTCCAGGCCCTGTTCGCAGAGCGTGTAAAGCTGAAAGATTGTCTCCTTTGATAGTCTCTACGATTGATCGGATAATCTTCGGTGGCACAGAGTCCCCTTGGGCAGCACAAATCTGCTGGCACAACTCTCGGAACTTGGACCCTATGGCTGGAACAGTCACGCCGGCCCAGTCAGGGACTTCGCCTTGCGCAATGGCATACTTGAACAGAGCGATTCGGACAGCGAGCTCAATTCCAAGGTCGGCAGATGTGCCGACCAGAATCGCCGACTCATCGAGACATTCGATCAACCCGTGAAAATCGTCACAAACTAGCACGTCGCCTTCAAAGAACTCGGGCGGGCATGGCAAAGTAGGAATATCGTCTCTGGTATGTTCGAGCTCGTGAATTTGGGCTCTTACTTGAATCACCCGCTTGGGTGCTTCTCTCAGAATGAGTGAATGACCGCCAAGAGGTTGAGAACAGTGCTTACGAAGGATAGCGATCAACATGATGCATCGGGCAAGATCGGACTGGAGACCGTGATGCGTTCTAAGCCGAATAACTTCCGGATCTGTCTCTAAATGCTCCGACAAGACATCCTTGACCAGATAGTAGGTTTCAAAGGAAGGCGTGAGCGACAGCAGCTTTTCCGCGACCGTAGCGATGTCGTTCACGCTGTATTCCACTATTCCATGTCTATTGAAGAGCTCGCGGAGGTGGTTTCTTAGAGGGAAAAGCTCTTCATCAATCAAAACCTCAGAAGCCCGCTCGCTCATGTAAATGGCTACCCAAGGTTCATCAAGCAACTTGCTCCAATCCAGCAGTATGTCCACATACTGGAATGCATCATCCTTGGCGCAATCAACATGAGGAACCGCGAGTACGCCTGCGTCAATTGTTACGCTGGGCAGGCTATGCATCTCCATTTCTCCGGTTTGCTTTCCGTTTCATCGCCGCAGCTCTTAGGATTTCTTCGGCCTGCTGTTGTGACTGATCAAAGAACCCATCCGGCCAGTCTGAAATGGCTCCGTACTCGTTAATCACGACCTCCCGGAAAGATGAACCCTGAAATGGCTTTTCCACGAAGTAGATTTTGGTCTGACTGTTTAGCTCCTTTCCGGGCGATGCCGCTGCAATGCGGAAACGAAGGCGGTCAATAAAGTACTCGCTGTGTGTCTCAACAATGCACTGCTTGTTGCACAATGCCATCGACAGGAAGAAATCGCCCAGCAGTGTCTGCACCTTTGGGTGTAGATGCAGTTCCGGTTGCTCAAAAACCAGAGTGGAGTCTGTTTCGGCCAGAAGACACATAACGAGAATCGGCAATACTTGACTAACGCCGACACCCACATGCGTTAGATCGTGTGTGGCATCTGAGTTCGAAAGTGCCACCTTCAGTTCGTGACCCAGCTTCCCCTGGTCCCGGCTATCTACCGAACTAGCCACACCCAGATATTGGAGCCAATCTATAACCGCAGCTTCGAGAGTCCGGGTAACCGTTTTACGGTCAATTACCGGATCTTTGAAGTTTACCGACGGGATATAGCGGATTTTCTTGTGCTTATGCAGATCAAGAATGGAAGCAGTGTGTTCTCCACGTAAGCCTACGTCATGCGGGTCGGCTGCTGGTGCGAGAGGGTACAGCGGCTTGGGCGCATCTCTTAGTGGCCCAAGATATTTCAATAACCTAGAAAAAAAGCGATCTATGTATTGCGAAGCCTCTACGATTTGATTCGGCGAGCGACCTTGGACAACTGAATGCTTGATTTCTACTGACGCATCAGATGACTTCATTGCAGCGTAAATGCGTTCAAACAGATCGTCACAGTCCCGTAATTTTCGCAGAATATTCAGGCGTTCCTCTGGAAGCATTGAGCGGAGATTCTGATGCCAAGATTTGAACGGTATAGCATCTGAGCCATCGCCGAAAAGTAGTGGCTGCTCGTTCTGGTTCCTAAATATGCTGTCAAAATCGACCGTTCCTCTGAGCAGATCTTTGAGTACGCCAACCACTTCATGTGACAACACAGCGTCTCTTGCCAAGGCGGCGCGTAGTCGCGAAGTCCTTCTGTCATCACCCTTCAAAATATCTGCAAGATTGCTCGCTTCTTCCTGTATTGAATCAATTTGATAGGAAATTATCTCGGGAAGAAAATGCCTTAAATTACAGCCAATAGGTTTAGCCGTCTTATAATCCTCGTGGATCTCATCCAAAGAAGTTTTATCCAGCGTAACATCGTATTCTAAGCTCGCTCGTAACTGATCATCTAATTCACCACCAATATCGATACCATCAATTTTGGCTACTGCCGATTTTGAGCGGTGAATACTGATTTTCGTGGTCTGATCGATGTTTTCCTCGTCTCGAAATGTGCACGAAAATTCAGTCGAAAAAAGACGTGGGTGAATTTGATAGAGATCTCTTTCTGGGCTTGAGGAATCGGCATCAAAAGATATTTCGGAGCTTATTTCCTGAATGTCACCAAAGCGAGATCCAAAATAAATAGGGCCATGTCGTGTTAGTGATGAACGACTTGGAAATCCTCCGTCCTCATCGGATATAGGCTTGAATGTTGATCCAATTACTATCTGATCAGACTCGATCCCATTCGATTTCAGATCATCAAACTGACCAAGACTGGTTAGCGCACCATTTAGGACTACAGATCTGGAGCCGACCTTGTGGGCAACGGTTTGCGCAACCAAGAGTATCGATTGTATAAAGGTACTTTTACCGCTGCTGTTCGCACCAGCGAAGATCGTAAGCGGGCCGAGAGTCAGCTCAGTTTCGTCACGAATCGATTTAAAGTTGAAGACTTTCCATTTGGTAATCATGGGTTATTCCCCTCCCATCCGAGTTACTGCTTGGTCGTACCACATGAGCAGTTTGGGGTCTTCCTCCAAGACGTTGTTGGGGATCTTGTCGGCCACGGTGACGATGACGGCGTAGTCACGCTCCTGCCAGGCTTTCTTGAATCCGGCCCGGACAGCTTCCAGGCGGAAGACCTTGAGTTTCTTTTTGACCTCTTTGTATTCCTCGAACTCCTTGAGGAGCGCCTTCTCGCGCAGTTTCTCCAGGTCGCCTGCCTTGTTGGGGTCAGGTACGTACCAGCGGTTTCGTGCCTTGGCCACTAGCGCGGGGACATCCTTGGACAATTTGCGCAGCTCTTTCCAGTTGGATGAGAGATAGGCGTGAATCTGCTCCGGGACTGGCCCCTTCCCGTCGTAGCATAGGAAGTTCTGGTTCAATAAGGTAGAAAGTTCCAACGGTGTTTCAGTTTTGCTCCAAGCACCCACTTCCTGCATGAACTGAGGGTGAATATCCTGAAAGCTTTGTGGCTTACTCGTAAAAGCTTGTTTAAGCCATTGAATTGCTGAAGCCTCGTCATTAACAAAAATGGAAAGTTGGAGAATCTCTTTCACAGACATTCGTTTTTTGTCGTATTCCGCCACCTGCTCAGTCAGAAAATACATGCCATCTCGCTCGGCAAATCGTTGAGAGATCCCAACATAAAACTCCGCTGCTGAGACGGGCACAGTCACGCTCCGTTGGACGTGGAATGCGACCATGCGGTCGAATAAAAGATGCTTTTGCCGTTCAGCCATGGCTATTGCGCAGCTGTCTTTTTCAATAAAGACAGGAAGCTGCCCCAAATGCGTTCGCACAAAATCCCAGGCCCCCTGTTCAGTACCCTTTGCTAATGCGAAACGCTCCTCCAGATCACCACTCGGTTTATATGCGGAAATAATCAAATCCTGCTTAACTGCATTTGTGAATGTAAGTTGCTTAGTCGTGCCCTTCTTTTTATCTAATGTCCGGACATCAGCCACAACAAAACCAGACGTTTCAATTGCTTCGTGAATAGCAGTCCATACGGAATTTTTGGAGTTGTGAAATTCAACAGTAATCCATCTCCCCGGCTTCAATACCCGATAACACTCTCGTAAAGATGCCATCATCAGGCGCGTATAGTCTGAGAGCACTTTTCCACCTGCAGGAGATACTATTGCCTCCACTTCATTGCAGGTATGTATTTTTAGCAAGGACTCCCACAAGAAATTCAACTCAGAATAAAACAAATTATCCCCAAACGGAGGGTCGGTAAAAATGTAATCAATCGTCTCATCTTGGATCATGCTCAAATTTCCGGACGACTGCGTAGTTACAAATGAACGTGCTGATGGTCTCTGACACCAGACGCTTGCAAGAGCTTTTCGCTTTTTCTTGAGATAAGGGATGGGATTAACTTCTATACATATTGAAGGAACATATAGCGTGCCTGACAATGGCCCAACCACTTCCCTACTACGATTGTCACGGTGTTTTGGCATATACCGGTTTAAGCGGCTAAGTCGCATGGCTCCGATAGTTACTCCAAACCACATTGATCTGTAGTTATCCGATATCCAAAGCAATTCACCAAGCACGTGTAGCGAGCGATTCGTAAAGAAGTGATGCCAATGAGTTATGCCCGTGTGGACACCAGCGCGCCATGTGTCACCCCACCTCTCACCCTTAAACATCATTGGTGTTGCCTGAACTAATGGCTTCAAGTTTTCCGATTCCTCAATTCGAGCAAGGTCCTTGTCGTCCGGCCACTTCTCGTATCGAGTTCCCGACACATCATAGCTAATTAGAGAAGGTTTCCTCTTCTGGCGAATGATTGTCTCTCCAAGGACAGGGTCGTACCATGTTTCTGTTGCTCGCTCGACAAGATTCGCAGAATTTTTCTTTTGGAATTTTGGTTCCTTGCAAAGCGAGACTTTGCATGATGGACACTCAAAGACGTCGTGAACTACGCAGTTGAACAACTCCACAGCGGTATCCCAATACGGAACTTCAAAAGCGCAATTTGGACACTGAAATACATCTGACCAAACGATGTAAATGATGGTTCCATGTATACCGCTTGGTTCGCGATTCTTGGCCATCTCTACATTTTTCTCGTTGGCTCGCCATCCCGTGTGTTCCGTCCGATACAAATATTGGGTTGATTCCTCAACTCGTTCCAGCGCTTCATCCCACAATTCAAATGCAGCCGCCATTGGAGAGGTGGTTGTGTAATTTCTTGCTATGAAGGATGCTACGACACTTAGGTCGCATAGAATTGTACTTCGAGGTTCGGATCTCACTTTTTCTGCATTGCAATAATCTACGGCAACGCCCGTCATTCCAGTGCCAGCAAACGGGTCGAGGATGATGTCACCGGGTTCAGTGTAATGTTTGATGAGTGGAACTATAGCGTCTGGTGGTACTTTTGTGTGGTAAGGGTGTACATTATATGATTGACTATGCTTGCTTCCGCTAACGTCATCAGCGAATACAGAAACCGACTCTCTTACTTCATCTTTATCCTCTTCAAAAACCAAACTCAGAAATGGATTAGGACAGGCTGTGTAATACGGCGGATCGCTCAGATTTAGAATATCCTCATCGCTGCCGATAGGGAAACCTTCGATCTTGCGAAACTCTGGGTTTTGCAGCTTCTTACGCAGTTCCTCGGTGAAGTGGGCGCGGCGGGCATCGTCGTTCTCGAAGGTCATGCCTAGGCAAGTCACCGGGCCCGCTATTGCGCTTTGATCTTCTGGCGGCTGATCAGCAAACAAATCATCCATACTCATGTCCTTTCCTGTTAATCATTGTCCCAAGCATCAGACACATCCTGGTCTTTAGCGTATTTCTTCATTCCATCTCGTAGGATTTCGAGGAACGTGTGATTCCTACATTCGGCATCTGCCACAATAGCGTCAAACGACATGACAAACGTCGGTGTTGGAACTACGCTTCCATCTGGTCGCTCAGTTCTAAACTCTTGGTAGTACACCCTCCCCATCGAAAACAGCGGCGCCCAATTTTGTTGGCGTAGGCGTATTGCCATGTTGTCGCTGATCTGTATGACTGCGTAGTACCAAATTCTTTGGATGTTGGGGCAGTGGGCTACCAACTTTACGGCACGATCAAGCAATTGGTTGATGGCGTATTGATTTTCCTTTTCATCGTCCGTTTTTTTCTTGATCTCGACGACGACTACATCCGCAGCCTTCACATCGACCGGGTCTGCTGAGAAGATCATGGCGATATCCGGTCTACCCTTATCGCCTAAACCTTCTTCATCGAGTCGTATGGCATTGATGACGGTATCCATCCGTTTCTCACTGAGTATGGTCCGAAATACCATGAACTTATCGTCCAGCAACCAGGCATTGTTCTGGTAAATCTCGGAAGGCATGCTGCCTTGTGAGAACTCCTTGAACCTCGGGACAATGAGGTTGTGTATGTCCGATTCGGCATTATCCGTGGTCATCTCTTTCATACGACTGATAATCTTGTCACGATACAGAATGTATTCGGTCAAGGTACGAGACGAAAGTTCCAGCGATTTTTCGTAAGTAGCGTCACTAAGCGTTTCGCACTGCAAGATCTCTTTCTGGACCCGAAAAAATCTCTGCTGGGCAATTGCCAGTGCATCATCTTTGTCAATCAATCCAACAGTATCGTTCTCAAAGTAGCCGAGCAAATGGGGAAATTGCTCTTCAAATTTGGCTTTTATTATTTTGTTATTTTCGGTG
This sequence comes from Halioglobus sp., assembly GCA_041688425.1. GTDB lineage: Bacteria > Pseudomonadota > Gammaproteobacteria > Pseudomonadales > Halieaceae > Marimicrobium. The sequence goes on from JBDNIE010000358.1 coordinate 7,545, forward strand.
ATCTGAGGGATATGGTCTGCTAGGACCTTTCCGAGTTCACGCCTCAGCACACCGAAAAGACGCGCTTCTTGTACACCTTCGGGCAGTACGATTTTCTGGCGCGAACTATCCGCGTTGGAGTGAAACAACTCCGACTCGAATAGAAATACGCACAGGTAGCCTGGAGGGAATGATGAAGGTGGGATTAAGTTCGCTGGTATCGTCCGGCCATCGATACTGAAGGCGATGAGAGAGCTGCCTCTCCCTACCACCGATTCGATGTGGTAGTACATATCAATGGCCGAGATGGCATCTAATGAGTCATCTTGGATCGTGACTTTAGTCATCGACGGCAAGTCATCTGGTGTTACCGTGGTTTCATGCGGGGAAAATTCCTTTTGTGCATTGCTTTCGCTGGTCCTCAGATTGATGGCTATTTTGAATGGCTTGTCTTCGCGTTTGCGTGCATCTAGCGTAGGTAAGAATTGTTCGATGATCTTTGGCTTGATAGCGTCTGGTTTTAGATCGTCATACGACTTGACACGGTCTTTGGCAAATTCGGTGAACACCAAAATTGTTCTGGCTTGCTGCTCGACTTGAAGCTCCTGAATTGGTGCATTACCGTCAAACCCTTCCTTGAACGTAAAGTTTCTCTGGTTCTTATCCCAAGCGCTAGACACATCAACGCGTTGGAAATAGTTGAGAAATACGAGGCGGCCTATACCTTTATGGAATTTGTCCCTGGGCTTCAACAGTGTTTTAAAGCGATCGAAATTCTCATCGCTGAAGCCATCGCCGTTGTCCGTAATAGTAATTCTCAACGTATCTGGCTTGTCGAATGCCTGCACGTCAACATCGATGGATATCTCTGTTGCGCCAGCATCCAGCGCATTGGCCAAGGCCTCGAAATAGACCAAGGTCAATGATGGGTTGGGGAAAAACAGCCTGATGGCACCGGAGGTTTCAATGTCCATGATTATTCAACCACCATCCTTACTTTCGCTGGATCCTTGCCCTTAGTTAGCTGATCGATGTACTCCTCAAAGCGTTTCTTCATCTCTGCCGGGGTCGCCGGACCGTCGGTGACCTGCAGGGCCTGCTGCAGCTCCTGCGCCTTGACGGTGACCTTGACCAGACCGGAGAGCACTTCCTTCAATGCGTGAACGAAGTTACTGTCCAGCGGCACTGGTAGTTCCTTCGTCTTGATGAAGGCTTCCAGCGGTTCGCGGTCGTCGATCTTCAGCAGGTCCATGTTGGCCTGAGTGATCGGGTCCTCTAGGTTGCCGAGAATGGCCGACGTCCAGGCCGACACCATGGCGTCAAGCTGGGCGTCCATCTGGTCGATCAGATGCGAGCCTGGCGAGGCAAAGGTTTCCACCGAAGGCCGGAACCCACAATGCGGGCAGATGGGCGAGGCGTCGAGGTTTTGCTCGGTCAAGGCGAAGCAGCTCTTCAGCCCCGCCAGGCGGTTCTGGTAGTCGGAGAGCTGCTGCCGGGGCATCAGGTCGATACCTGCCAGTTTGAGCAGGGTTTGCAATCGCTGATCGTTGAGCAATCCGGCCTTGCGTTTGTCGTCATTCACGCCCAGTCGGGCCTTGGTGTGCAGGCCGATATAGGCGACGGTGTAATCCTTTTTCAGGCGCAAGAGCTTGGCCCCGATGCTCTGGGACTGGGAAGCCAGCTCGGTCAGGTCTGCCTGTTTGAGTGCATCCAGCACATCCTGCCGGGTGGTCTTCATGCGATCTACCCAGTCATGCTCGGCGGGCAGCACTGCCTCGGCGGTGGAGAGCCAAGATGCCGTCGGCCCGTGGTCCATGATGAACCCGCGCAGGGCATCCAGCTCGTCCAGAGCATTCACGGCCTTTTCGTGGGTCATCACCTCGGAAGCGCTGTAGCGGAAGTTTTTCAGCTTGCCCGTTGAAGAATAGGCCTGAAGCGATTCAAAGAAGCCCTTGGCCTCGTCCAGTCCGTTGGCCTGGCTCGCCAGGTCGGTGCCCGCAAGCAGATCCAGACCCCAGAAGGAAAGGCCCTCGCGCAGGGTCTGCTGAGTCATGACGATGCGCTTGACGATCTTGCCCACTGCCTGCTGCAGGTTCTGCACCGGCTCGTCCTTGCCTTGCGTGACAAGCTGAGCCATGCCCGGCGTCATGCCGAGCAGCTCGAACAACGCCTTGAGCGCGGGCAGGTTCCATTCCTTGGGCTGCTCCAGGTGTTTGAAGCGGACCAGTTCGTCCATGCCGCTCGCGGCAAGCTGCTGCAGCGCGGTGGCGTCGAATTTCTTGCCAGGGATGGAGAGCACGATGTCGCCGGAGTAGACCAATGTGGCGAAGATGACGGTCACCCACTCCGGCTCAAGCCGCGTGCCACCGGGGTTCATGTATTCGAGTCCATGGTCGTCCTGGATGATTTCGCTGCGGTTTACTACCTGTCCGTGGCCTTTGGCCTTGACGGCGTCGAGAATGAACTTGGTGTACTTCGACTTGTAGGGGTCGATCTTCTCGCCATCGAGCAGCTCTAGGGCGTCCAGCACGGCGGTGGCCTGCTTAGTTCGGTTCTGGCCTGCAACAGCCCGCAGGGCATCCTGTGCTGCTTGGGTGCGGTTGTTGCCAGTTATCAGCACCGAGAAGAATGGATAGTCCGGAGCCTGGTTCTCAAAGTTTGGGCCTAGGCAAACACCGGCGATTGCATTTACCAGGTCACGGAAATTTATAGTTTCGTGGGGTGATAGTCCTGACAAATCGCGGATAGATTTACCTTTGGCCCATTCCTTCATGGACTTTACACGGCCTTGATACGTGATCTCGAAAGCTTCAGTCATGTGCTTCTGCAGCCACTGGACCAGTATCTTCAGAAAGCCATTGGCTTTGGATTCGTAGGTGGCTTTGGCGTGACCCGACGATGTAGTCGCAAGGTCCAGTGCGGCTGCATAGCTTTTCAGCGCGGACTGGAATTCGTTATCGGTGCCTTTCAGGCGAAAGAAGACTTCGTCACTGACCTTGTCGTCCTTGAATCGGGGCGGATCATTGGGTTGAATAAAGTACAGATAGAAGTCACGCTGCGGAACGGCGGTAGAACGTTCGTTGGGAGCGCCGAAAAAGAGATAGCCGGAACGGGCGGCTTTGTGCTCTTGCCAGACCAGTTCGTGCTGCCATATCTTGTAGCCGGTGATGTAGGTGGAATCCTGGCACTCCATGACCCGCTTGAGAGACTCGTAGTAGTAACGATCTAGCTCATTCGAATCCAGTGATTCTGTCCGCTTTTCAATAAGTGCATCAAAATCATCAGTTTTCTTCAGGTTAAGGAACCACTGGCGGCTCTCCTTATTTTCATCAATGAACTGACCACTGACAGTTTTGTAGATCTCTCGTAGTACCGTTTCCACATGAGTCTGGAGATCTTTGTCAGGCTCGTCACTGCCTAATTCATCAATCAGCGGGTCAAAAAGACAGAGTCGGTCACGCAATTCTTCGGCGGACGCGCCCATGGGAGCGTAGATGTCGCCGGTGGTGAGCCGGTGGACGGACAGAGCGTGGATCAGGCGCAGCGCCATCGGCTTATATTGCTTGCGAGTGATGGCGTTCTCAATGCGGGACTCCAACACTTGGCTGCACTCAATGACCGCCCGGATCTCAGGAATGGCGCGGAAGGAGGCGTTTTGCTTGAGAGTGCTCCAGTAGCTGTCGAAGGCGATAAGACCAGGTTCGTCCTGTGGCACGTCCTTGCCCAGGATGCCCTTCATACCCATGGATAGGGTCTTGAGCACCTCGCGCTTTTCCACCACGGTGACCCGCTCGAAGGTATCGATGTAATCGGGATGCACCGGGAAGAGCCGGACGAATTCATCCATCCGCTCGTTGAGTCCGCCGTAGTATTTGGCAAAGGGCATCAGGTAGTCGCGGATCTTGGACTGTTGCTCGGCGGTCTTCTTAAGCAGACGCTCCGCCACCACGAATTTGACATCGCTACGGGCAATAAGGATCTGCTCGAAGCGGTCCTTCACCCGGCGAATGCTGTCGGCGACGAAGGCAAAGCGTGGGCTGTCAAAAATAGCTTCTTGAACACCGGCCATGAAGCGAAAGCGCAGATCCTTGCAGACCTCGCCTACCTCGCGAAGAAAATTAAGGTCGAGGATCAGTTCCTGGTCCTTACGGGTGCGTAGGTAATCGAGCAACTCATCGACCACCAGTAGCAGGCCGTGCTCAGGGAATACCTCGCCGAACTTGGCCATCATGTCTTCGAAGGCCCGTTTGTGGCTGGTGATGGTCCCTGCTTCGGGGAAGATAAAGTCGACACCGAGCTTTTCAAGATGCTCTTCCAGTTCCGCCACCACGATGTCGCGCAAGGACATGGTGGTGGCCCCAATTTCAGTACGGATAACCTTGAAACGTCCAGCGATCTGAGCGGCTGCGTCGCGGACACCATCGTTCTTCAGCCCGTCCAGCAGGGAGGCGTCTGCGGCAAGGCTTGAGACCACCGACATCAAATGCGACTTACCGGTGCCGTAGTTACCGACCACCAGCAGGCCCTTGTTATCGACCGGCTGGTCGAACTGCATTTGAGGAATGACAAGCTGTGTGAGCCGTTCCGCCATTTCATCTGAAATGACATAAGTTTTCACCAGGTGATGCGCGGCACTCGATTTGTCCGCGTCACGCAACTGAACGACCGACTCAATCGGGTCGAATTGGATTAGGTCTCCGTATTTCATACTTGTCCTGTCTCTCTATTGTTTTTTGTCGAATCGGCTGTGGCTTTGCCATTCATTCCCACAATCAGCGCATCAACCGAGTTATAGCTGCGATACTCGGGATGGCCAGTTTCGGCGTACAAAAGCCTCCCAGATCTCATGGTTCCGTTCCACGAAGCCACTACTGCCCGATTTCTCGAAACGCCCTGGAGTAGGCGCAATGGGTCCTGCTTGAGGTCTTTGTCGAAAAGGATCTCGAGATTATCTAGTACCACGGGTGACTGAGCCTGGTCCGCAATCTGGTCGAGGATGCCCGGCAACCGCAGTGACCGTTGCTTCTGTGTCAGCTCAAGCAGTTCGCTTGAAAGCAAAAGATTCACGTTGATGACGGATGTCCCGAACTCCTCGGCAACATCCCGAAGAACACCTGTCTTGCCGGAACCAGTCTCACCCACCAGCAGTACCAGGCGGTGATATACGCCTTCAGCTGCCTGTAGGGATTGTTTTATCCTATCGTGTATCGGCTGAGCCATGATCGTTCCTTACTACTCGATGTCTGGCTTATCGGATTTATCAGCCGCACCGCCAGCCTTTACCCACTCGTCCACTTCGTCCTTTTTGAACTTCCAAAGCCGCCCGACCCGGTGGGCGGGCATACTGTGTGATTCAATCCACCTGTAGACGGTGTCATTGCTCACGCCGAGGTAGGCACAGATATCTCCGACAGACAGCCAACGATCTTCCATCTCAGTCATCTATTAACATCCTCAAAAGTCAACCCGTAATAGGTGCCATTCACCACGCCACAAGAACAAACAGGAGATTTTTAGAGCAAATGTGGCAAGCTATTGACTAGCCAACTATATTAAGGCAAAAACCCTGTGTCTACCGTTTTTTGCCGTATAGACCTGCATTTTGCTACGCCACAGAAACGAATCTCGGGAAAATGCCCCATGATCGTAGACAGTTACATAACGACATCCAGTGAATTGTCGCTCGTTTGGAATTAGGCGAACCCACTTCACGAGCACGGAGAAATTTACAGGTACTCACCATCCCCGAATCCACGCTGTTCCCAAACAGCGCCTTCGTCTATTATTGAGCGATGAATATGCACGTCACCAACAATCGTCAGCGGCTAGTGGGTGTAGGTCTCGTCCTTCGCAAAGTTGGATTGGCCACTGTCGGACTGGCAACAGCTCTGCTGGGTATCCTGCGTGAGCTTTATGCCTCATCTGATACAAGGTATGACGAGGAGCGCCGACTGCACGATTCAGACCTTTCGGGTGAGTTGAATCACCGCACCGGGAGGTTGGATGCGGGAACAGACCCCTACGGATGGTACGACGATTAGCAGAACGCGACTCTAGCGGCGAACCCCTCGACTCACCGCAGCCTTCCCTATCGCACCACCTTGTCGGCCAGAATCCTCTGCCGGTCGCGCTAGCGGCGCCGTTGCATTATTGATTGACCGACCAACTTGCACCCCCGCCCATGCCATCATCCCACTCCAAAGCAACGGCAGACCCAGATAGAGGCTGGTGGTAATCATGTTCAACAGCATGCGCTTGGCATCGTGCTCGCCGGGGTTGGCGAATATCTGCAGAAAGGTGTTTACGTCCGGATACATGGACAAAATCAGGTTCTGATCCACCCACATGGCCAAATACCAAAGCACGCTCCAGAATTTAATGGTGAAGATGGCCATTCCACCTACAACCATCATGGCGATGGAATATCGAGACAAGACGACCACCAGTGGCAGAAGCGCATAGACGCCCAGCAACATGATGGCCTGCACCATTGGCAGGGATTGAAGCACCGCCGTCATAGTCACGGAAAACAGCGCTGATGCCGTAATCATGCCTCCGGCGGCAAGACCGCCTTTGACGATGGAACCAGCCGCGTTGACGAGGCCAGAACCAGAAGCGTTATTGGCTATCAACTCGTTGTTCGACCATGAAGGTGGCGCATTGGTGAGTACGGTTTTGGCAACGGCGTCGTTTTGCTGCTCGCTGGCCAGCGCAGGCGCGATGGCGACTACCAGTCCGGAAAACCCGGCGGATGTGGCATCCGCTTCATTGATCAGCTTCTCACGCAATCCCATAGCAGCATCGTCCCACCACTGTTTGCAGTATGGCTTGCCCCAGGCTGGCGGTGTGGCGGCGTCATATTCCGTATCTCTGGCCGCGTTATACGCCCAACCCGTGACCTGACTGGCCGGACGCAAGGTGTCGTAGTAACCCGCGGTATCCCGGTAGACGTGCGACCCCATCCAATCCGGGTCATCGGCTCCATAGGTTGCGAGACTGCCATTGATCGCCGCTGTGTCTGGTCGTTCAGCTTGGTATTGGAACGGGCT
>JBDNIE010000073.1:0-8473 GCA_041688425.1 Halioglobus sp.
GAGAGCGAGCACCAGGTGCAGTTAGCATTGCAGGAACTGATGCAAAATCGCACCACGGTTATTATCGCGCACCGACTGTCTACCATACTGCACGCTGACAATATCGCCGTACTGGAGGCGGGCCAAGTCATTGCGACCGGCACACATGAACAATTACTGCGTACCTGTCCGCTCTATGCACGGCTGGCAAGCCTGCAGTTTAGGGAGCCCGAGATCAGCGCGACGCCGAGTTTCGATACCGTAAGGGAAGCCTGATTTTCCACTTATAGTTAGTCGCGAACATTGCATCGAACACTTCCCGGTGCAGCGATGAATCAGGGCATAGACAACACATCGCAATTAAGCCTGTCGACCACTCTCTCTACCGTGTTGCCATTTAGCAGTGCCGACAGGCCCGAACGCCCGGAATTGCCAACCACTACCAGGCTGGCGTTCATCTGTGCCGCATTTTCGACAATCACATCCTCCGGTTCGCCCATGCGGATATGTACCCTGTCGCTTGCAAGACCATAATTCCTGATCATCGCATTGCGGTCAGGCGCCTTAGATAAATCGTTATGGGCACTAATGAAGTGAACTTCGGCCATGTTGTTATCCATCACACGCCGACTGAAATCAAGAATACGCTGGTTCAACTGCTCATAGGTGTCTTCCCCTTCACTCACACCAATCGCAGCGAGGACTTTACGACTCTCTGGCACGCTACCTGCTTTAACCAGCATGACAGGAACGGCGCTTTCACGTATCAGAGTCCAATCGGATGTGCGGTTAAAAATTCGCTGCCCGGGGGTGTGCTGAGTGGACGATTTAAGTACCACATCTGCGCCATTTTTGACCGATGCGCGCACTGCGGCCTCGCACCAACCCTTGTCCCATTCAACTTCGAAACTGACATTGAGCCCTTTGGCAACCAGTGGCGCCACTTCCGACTGCAAGATTTCCTTCTGGCGATCCATCAGCGCGCGCACCGCAGCGGGCTGCTCCCTGGACTTGGGAATATCAGAATATATGCACGCAAAAACGTGCACGTTTACGCCCGTTTCGCTGGCGATTAAGGCCGCCCGCTCCAGTGCCGGTTGCTCTTTTTGCGTGGGGTCGTAGATTACAAAAAAGTTGCTGAATTCCATACATTATCTCCCGCCCGTCATGGGCTTCTACCTACGACCATATATACGAATTTTTCTAGAATAGGCATTCTAAAAAGGACTAATTTGCGACTTTTTCACAAAGTACCTGTTCTGGGTCAATTTACCGCCGAACTTGAAGCTGCCGTGAGCGCCATTCGCACCAGACAGGACTTATACAACGCTCCGGAATGACGCGGCAAGCGGCTAACCGAGTGTCGTATCAGGACTTCGTGTTATCGCTTGGCAGCATTTCGATATAACAGGCGAACCCGGTCTTTGCGTTCCTGGTTAACACGCGACAGGTCGCCCAGTGTTTCCCGGGAAATAGCCGCCACCTCGCTCAGCAGGTGCAGTGTCACGCGGGTATTGTTAGCGGCACAGCGCATGGGCGCTGAAAGAGGCGCCTCGCGGAAAAATTTTACCGCATCTTTGACGGCCCCCCGCAAAGACCCCTCAGCAGTATCGCGCGCCGACTCAGCGGCAATGGATAGCACTTCGAGCGATTCCAAAAACGCCTCTACACCAATCCATTCTGTCAATGTGCCGCGCTCGACGGAACGGCGCAAACTGCGCCGCAGCTTGCGCGTCATATTACGAAATTCGCGCTGCACTTGCGGACCGAATACTGAACGGGTCACCTCTTCAAGCTGATCATCCTCAGCCAGTTCGCGCCAGTCCTGCAGTGTAAGCGTCTCCTCGATACGCGGAAAGACGACCTTCTCCTCGACGTTCATGTGCTCATGGATATGTTCGATATAATCACGACCGCGGCTAACCACGACCAGCCCGGACACCTCACCGCGGCGCCAGCGCTCGATGTCCTGCAGCACTGCCCGGCTAAGTTTCGCCGTGTGGTCGTGATCGCGTTGCAGGGTGTCCGCATCGTCAGCTGCCTTGGGGTCGACCTCTGCTACGCGCGCGTAAATCAGGTCTTCGCGCGGGTGATGGAAGCGATCAGGCCAGGTCGCCATGTAGTGCATGATCTCGTACACCACGTGCGTGTCGACCAGTTCTCCGCCCTCAATGGCTTTTAGCTGGTTGGCAAAAAGCTGCATCACTGTTCCCATATGCCGGTGCTCTGCGCGCAGGGCTTTCATCAGCGGCTGTTCCGCTGGTTTTTTGCTGACCGCAGGACGCGTGCGCGCCGCCGGTTTTTTACGCACGCGGGTCGGCTTTTTTGCTGCGGCTTTGGCCTGGGCTTTAGTCGCCATTCACTACGCTCCTGTATGGGTTATTCTGATAGCTCTGCTCGAGTACCGCCGGGCCATAGCCTGCGATGAACTCTGGCGGCAAGCGCCGGGGGCGACCACTGCTGAGTTCTATACAGGCAAAGCGCATCGCGGCGCGCAACAGGGTGACCCCGTCACTCACACGAATCACCTGAAATCGCCGCGCCATGGTTAACTTCCTGTCCCATTCGGTAATCCACGTGGCGACCGCCACCTCGTCACCCTCACGCGAAGCCTGCAAATAGTGAAACTCGCTATAGGTAATCGCCATCGCCCGATCGAGCGCACGGTAACGCTCCAGATCCAGCCCCAATGCCACCGAGTGGCTCCAGGCTGAACGCTGGCACCAGTCCACATACACTGCATTATTGGTGTGGTTGAGGCCATCGATATCAGCGGCCTCAACACAGGCCCGCAAGACATGCGGGCGCGGATAATCCCAGAGCGAACCCAATTCGCTCATATCGTATCGGCCAGCGCTGCGTCTGCCTTCGGCTCCAGCGGTTTGAGGGCAAAATGAGTGTAGCCATAGATGATCGCTACAATTGGGCACAGCAGGTTAAAAAAGGCAAACGGGGCGTAGCTGAACGTCGCCACACCCAATGTGGCGGCCATATACGCGCCGCAGGTATTCCACGGTATCAGTGCTGATGTCAGTGTTCCCGAATCCTCCAGCGTTCTGGACAGATTGAGTCGCGACAAGCCCTGGCGCTCGTACTCATCAGCGTACATGCGCCCGGGCAGTGCGATAGAAATAAACTGGTCAGCTGCAAGAATATTAGTGCCCACACAGGTCGCCACGGTGACACCGATGAGGGAACCTGCACTCTTGACGCCGGTAAGCGCGATTTTGAGCAGGTAAGCCAGAATACCAGTGCGCCCAAGCACGCCGCCCAGGCCCAGTGCACAGACAATCAACCACACCGTATTGAGCATGCTGCTCATGCCGCCTTTGCTGAGCAGTTCGTTGAGCAAGGTATTATCACTGTGCGACGCATAGCCACTGAACAGACTGATCCAGACGCCCTTGAACAAGGCAAAGCCCCTGCTCAACTCCGCATCACCACCGGCCAGTTTGATTACGGCTTGGGGCTGAAACAGCAGCGCAAAAACGACCCCAACCAGCGCGCTGATCACAATAGCGGGATAGGCAGGTACGCGCTTATAGACCAGCGCCAGCATAAACAGTAACGGCAGTAAAAGGTGTAAGCCGATATTGAACTCGCTGGCCAATGCCCGCTGTAGCGCCTCAATCTCACGCGGTGCAGCGGCTTCGGAGCTGCCTAAAAAAGTGAAGATGATCAGCGTCAGCGCAAAACTGGGCAGAGTCGTCCAGAGCATGTGCCGGATGTGATCGAACAGATCAACCCCCGTTACAGCGGCGGCCAGATTAGTGGTGTCAGACATCGGGGACAGTTTGTCGCCAAAATAAGCACCCGAGACAATGGCGCCTGCGGTAATGGCGGGCGACAACTCGAAACTGGCGGCGATGCCCATCAAACCGATACCCAGTGTGCCGGCGACCGTCCAGGAGCTTCCTATGCTGAGCGCAACAATCGCGCAAATGGCGGCGCTGGCTGCGTAAAAAATGCCCGGGTTTAACACCTGCACACCATAGTAGATCATGGCCGGCACAGTGCCCCCCAGAATCCAGCTGCCAATCAACATGCCCACCGCCAACAGAATCAGGATCGGCGCCAAACCGACGCCGATACCGTCGATAATGCCGTTCTGTGCTTCAGTCCAGGACACCCCGACACGTCTTCCCACCAGCGCCGCAACGCAAGCGGTCAGTACCAGCGCAATCTGGTTGGCACCGTAGGAAGAATCAGCGCCAAACAGGAAAACAGAGCACGCCAGCAGACTCACCAGAAAGAGGATCGGGATCAGTGCCAGGGTAAGCGTCATCGGTGCTGTCGGTTTCGCAGCGGGGTTCACGTCTTGCTATTCTCCTTATCCTTATCCTTATCCGCATCCTTCGGCCGAGCGACCTGCATCGCCAGCACGATGGCTGGCATGTGGTGGCTTGGCGGCCCGCCAGAATGCCTTAATTCACCGGCGTGGTACACCCAGCCAGCAAGGCTCCAGGCAAAGCGACAACTGGCGCAGTCATAATCTGACAAGCCCGCAACGATCACGTAGCATAGCGTCCGCCATGGCAGAACCGGACAACATAGCGCTCGCGCCTTTCTATTATCGGGATAACTTCTTGCGCCTGTGTAACACCGTGGAAGCGCAGTATGGCGATATCCTGAGCAACGCTGAGCACGCCATGCTGGCGACGTTTCGCGGCCTGAACTTCGAAGCTCAGTGTCTCTATGTACGCCTCATCTCCCGCACCGGGCCATGGTTTCGCGAGAGCAAACTGGCGTATGACGAACTGGGGCCTAGCACACCGATTCTGGATGAGCTGCTGGCACACAATATGGCAGAGGAAGCCTCGGGCCTCTCCACGCCTGAGTTGGGAAAACTGTTTACGCGCGGCGAACTCCAGCAGATTTTCCCTGAACTCAATGGCGGGCACTTACGCGACAAGACCGCCCTGCTGGACGCTATAGACCAGTTGCAGCTGGGCCCGGCGCAGATCCTGCGGGCACTGCGCGCGGTCGATGCCTTGCGTATCGTCACGCCCTGCGGCGCGGAGCTAGCTCAGTACCTGGAGCTGCTGTTTTTCGGTAATTGGCATCAAAGCCTGACAGACTTTGTGCTGCAGGACCTCGGCCGGACCCGGCACTACCCATACCATCTGGATCGGGAACACCGGATGTTTTCGTGCCGCGAGGCGCTGCAAGAATACGTGACCTGCGTAGCGCTCGCCGACAGCCACTGCACGCTGCTGGAAGCCGGTGAGCAAAAGCGGCTACCCGCGCTCGCCGCACAATTAATGCTTATGGACATCCGCTACCCCTCCAGCGAGAAACGCTGGCACCGCCTTTGTAACAACCTGGCACGAGACCTGGAGCGGCTCGATGAAAAAACGCTGGCGCTTAATCTGTACAGCCGCAGCGCGCGGCATCCTGCGCGCGAGCGGCGTGCGCGAATCCTTGAAGGCTGTGGTGACTGGCAAGGCGCTGTCACCCTGTGCCAGGAGATACTCGACAAGCCGTGGTGCGAGGCCGAGCACGAGTCAGCCGCGCGCATACAGCCGCGGGCGCAACGCAAACTCGACGGCAGTCGACCCGTGCGGCACCGGGATGCCTTCGACAAGGTCGCGCTAACGCTGCACAGAGGCGCTGGCTCAGTGGAGCAACAGGCTGCCGCGCACTTGCTGAGTCAGTGGCAGTCGGTCCACTATGTGGAAAACGCGCTGATGAACACCCTGTTCGGGCTCGCCTTCTGGGAGCAGATCTTCGCGCCAGTGCCAGGCGTCTTCAACAATCCTTACCAGAGTGCGCCAGCCGACATGTACGACAGCACCTTTCGGGCAAGACGTGAGGCATCCATCAGCGCAAGAATTACGCAGCTGCGCGGGCATAATCTCGCAATTACACTGGCGGAGGCGTACCGACGTTACCAACACTACGAGTGCCGCTGGACGCACTGGCGCTACATTTCCACCGAGTTGGTCGAGGCCAGCGCCCGCTGCATACCTGCCGAGCACTTACTGGCAATCTGGGAGCGCATATTGTTCGACCCCGCTGAAAATCGCCGCGGCTTTCCCGACCTTATCGCGCTGGGCGCGGAGGTCGGCGAGTACTGTTTGATTGAGGTGAAGGGTCCCGGCGATGCCCTGCAGGACAACCAGAAGCGGTGGCTACGCTATTTCCAGCAGCAGGGGATTCCGGCTCAGGTCGCGTGGGTGCAATGGGACGATGACTGAACTGAGCATTGCCGTTGCCGAGTTAGCGCGCTTTTGTCATCGCAGCGGGGACATCGACCACCGCTTTAAACCCTCGCCCACCGGGGTGCAGGGCGTGGCGGGTCACCAGCGTCTCTACTTGCGTCGCCCAGCCAGCTATCGCAGCGAGTTCGCGGTGGAATACCACCATCGGGAGCCCAACTTGACACTGACATTGCGCGGGCGCGCCGATGGCTATGATGCACAGCAGAAACTGGTGGAGGAGATCAAGACCTGCCGCACCGCGCCCGACACAATCCCCGAGCCGGTCGCAGCAACGCATCTGGCGCAGGGACGCCTTTACGCGGCCATCATCGCCGCGCAGCAGGATACAGGCAGCCTGACAGTACGCGTCACGTGGTTCAATATCGACACCGAAGAGGAATACAGTCGCAGCGAGCGCTATTCACGCGCCGAATTAGCCGACTTCCTTGCACAAACACTGAGCGACTTTACACGCTGGCTGCACATGCTGGCAGAAGCGCAACGCGCACGCGACGCCAGCATTGACCAGTTGGATTTTCCTTACGGCGGATTTCGCAGCGGCCAGCGCGCTATCGCCGAGCTGGCCTACAAGTGCATTTATCAGGGCGGGCAATTGCTATTGGAGGCACCCACTGGTATCGGCAAGACGGCTGCGGTGTTGTTCCCCGCGCTAAAGGCCCTCGCCACCGGTAAGCACGACAGAATCATCTTCCTGACCTCCAAGTCGGTGGGCCGCAAAGCCGCCGAAACGGCATTGGCAGACTTCGCCAGCAGCGGCTATCGAGGCAGCGCACTGAGCCTCACCGCCAAGGACAAAATCTGCTTTTCGCCAGGCCGCGCCTGCCATGGCGACGACTGTCCCTTCGCGCGCAACTACTACGACAAACTGCCCGAGGCCCTGCACGCCGCCATCGAGCAGGGGGCCTTGCACCGTGAATCTGTCGAGGCGATTGCCAGGCGCTTTGAGGTCTGCCCCTATGAACTGACGCTGGATCTGCTGCCGTGGGTGGATGTCGTGATTGCAGACCTCCATTACGTGTACAGCCTGACGGCAACGATAGGGAACCGACTCCAGGCCGATGACAAGCGCTGCACCGTGTTGCTCGATGAGGCCCACAACTTGTCCGGCAGGGCGCGCGGCATGTACAGCGCAACACTCGACAAAGCTACCGTACTGCAGGCCAGGCGCAGCGTAAACAGTGACCTGTCGAAATCTCTGGTGCGCGTGAACAAGCAGCTCCTCGCGCTGCTCAAAACCCCCTGGAAAGAGGTGCACTTTCACGACAGCGACAAATTGCCACAGGAGCTTTTGCTAGCGCTGCAGGCATTTACTGCCGCAGTGGGAGAGCAGCTGGCGCAGGAGCCCGCCTTCCTGCAGCAGCACCGCGAGCTGATGGATTTCTACTTTGAAGCACTGCAGTTCATGCGGGTCGCGGAGAACTGGGGCGATGACTTTCGGTTTCAGTTAACGCGCACAGACCAACAGCAGAGCCTGTCGATCACGCTCAATTGCCTCGATCCAGCCCGCCTTCTATCGGCAAAACATACGGCAGCACACGCTGTGATTGCCTTTTCGGCGACCCTGTCACCGCTATCCTGGTCGCGCGCAGCGCTGGGATTGAAGGAACAGGCCGTCTGTTCCCAAGCACTCTCGCCCTTCAAACCGGCGCAACTGCAGGTGTCGCTGGCGACCCATATCGATACCCGCTACCGGGAGCGTGAGCATACCCTGCCGGAGCTGGCGCTGCTGTTACAACGCTGGCTCAGCCAGACGCCGGGCAATTGTATTATTTACTTCCCCTCCTACCACTACTTACAGGCCGCACTGGCGCTATTGCAGCGCGATAAATGTGCGCCCCTGTCGCGTCCGATATGGGTACAAGCTCGCCAGCAGCATGACCATGAGAGAGACCAACTGCTGCATTTACTCGAACAGCGCGAGGACGTGGTAGCGTTTTGCATTCTAGGGGGAGTGTTCGGGGAAGGCATAGACCTGCCGGGCAAACTGCTGTCCAGCGTGGTAGTGGTGGGCATCGGCATGCCACAAGTCAATCGTGATACCCAGCAGCTACAGGCGTGGTACCAGCAGCGCTACGGCGCGGGATTTGAGCATACATTTTTGTACCCTGGCATGCAGAAAGTGGACCAGGCTCTGGGCAGAGTAGTAAGGCACACTCAGGACACTGGCAGCGCCCTGCTCATCGACCCGCGCTACCGCCAACGCCAGTACCGGGATCTCTTGCCGCCGTGGTGGGTGTATAAGCCCTGGGACCAGTCGTGACATAAGCTGCTGC
>JBDNIE010000359.1:0-4565 GCA_041688425.1 Halioglobus sp.
GCCTATTTTTACTCTGGCTGTTTTCCCGGATGCATCCTTGAATCGCCACCAGTAGGTCCCTTGGCCTGGGCTTGTGGCGCGGACCTCTAAATATAGCCCGGTCCTATCTGCGTCTGTGTATTCGATCTGGTTTTTCCCTGGGGGGCAGATCAAGCCCGACTTGATGAAATTGTCTCCTAATATTTTTGCTGGCATTTACTTTCTCTCCTTGTCTAGTTGCTCCTCGGCGGACAGCAGCCGATAAAGGTTTGTCTGATATGATTTAGTGTGCTGACGGCGCTTGTATAGGTGCAGTCGTTTCCGCCAGACTGCGTCGGCGATACATATGCCCGCCGCATTTCGATTCCATTTATGAAGAGATGTCCAAATGACATCTCCGCACATCTCTTCGACCGAGTACCAAGACGCGGGCTTCATCTTTTCTTTTTGACAACCCTCTGCGAGCGATACAAAATATTCATAAAATGCGCTATCCATTTTGTAGCCGTAACGCAATGTGAGCAGCTCGCCATGCCCTTGTTCGTGACCTATGTACTTAATTTGATTCTCTTTAATCTCGACGATAACTTTAGGATTCAACATTTACTTAATCTCCAATTATGCTTTAAGAAATAGGGCCTCAAATTGCCCGGCGCTTTTATGACGCGCATTGGCTTTTGAAGGCCGTCCGTTTTGATAAAGGGATTCAACGCCATGTTCCATTTGTCTCTCCTGATTGAATATTTCGATTTCACGTTAATCTCATGTGAGCTAAGCAATGTATGTTGAGCTCCCTGCGACTCGACATAACCTTTTCCTTATGTCGCGGGGAGCTCGCTTTTTCTCTAGGCCTGTTGAGGCCCGTTGTGCTGGATGTCGATCCTAAACTCAAGCCAATTATCTGATGCTTAAACAAAGGCCCGTGGCCTGATAATATTTCTAATTAGACGGACAGCGATCCGCGCAATACCGCATCGGCCACACACATTCCTGCAACTTTCCTATTCCACGGTGACAGCGATAGCCAGAGATTTTCGCTGCACATATCTTTGGTGGTGTAATACGTGTCGCTTTCCATGCCATCAAGGATGACTTGCACATCCTGGATGATTGCAGAGTAGAAGAACTCATCCACTTTCCGGCCATTCAATAGTTCAAAAGAATTTCCCCGATCCGGTCCATCTGAATAGTGCTCGAAGTATTTCAGGCGGTTTTTTTCTATTCGTACTCTTACGTTTGGTTTCAACATCTATGTAATCTCCAGACATGTTTTAAAAAAAATGACTTCAAATTCCGCAGCGAATTTTCGACTTGCATAAGTTTTTGATGGCCATTTGTGTCGTAACAACTTCTCCGCCAGCTTCCTATGGCTGGCTGTATCTAGTAGACCAGAACGTAGGGGAGCAGAGTTGAAAGTTCAGACGCGTTTTGGAAAGTTGGGGCAGAAAGACGCGCAATAATGTTTCGCTTTACCTCACGGGGACGTGGATCTGTAGTGATGTAACTCAGTACGTTTTGCCTATATTCGATAGGGAGACATGTGTTCATCGATATAGGCTTCCTGTTGTTCAAGCGCTGAAGCCGTGATCCGGTCGTCGTGCCCGCCACGGCAAGACGACTGGTGGGGGTGGGGTGGCCGCCCCGGGAAAGCTTGTGCCGCCCCGGGGCCAGTGAGCCGGGTCGCCGCCCGGCGAAATCTCGCGATTTTGCCCCACCACCCCCCCACCCAGTGGCGCCCGTACGCAGGCCGCTGGAGGGCATACGTACACGCGGTAAGGCTCGGCCCGGCCTCTAACACTACCAGTCTTCATTGGAGCTGATCCGCAGTGCAGGTGGAACGTGCCACCGGGTTTTGCCTTGGGATTTCTTGGGTGGACCGAGGCGAGTTCGAAGCTCTGCGCCACAATCACGTGCCTGCTGATTTGTGGGCCGGTCAATCCCAATCATTTTGAGCACATCGGTGGCCGATTTGGGCTTATAGCTATTTTTGTGTTCGTCCCAGTCAAGGTTGGAGTCAAGCAGGTCAGCTACGACCGATGACCGCATAAACTGACGGTTGTAAGAATTGAGAAGCGGCTCTTCGTGCTCGTCGAGCCACCACTGCTCTTTGTCATGCTCAAGCAAATGCGCCACTTGCGCCCAAAGCTGTTGCATATCGATAGTGTGCTGGTAGTTAATCGACTTGACGGCAACGGTCCACCAGCGGGTATTGCCGGTTTCATCCACCAGAAACTGATCTGTGTTGACCGTCGCTACGAATACGGTGCGCCGGGGGTATTCGGACGCTCGCCTTGCATAAGGCACCCGGACTTTATCGCTGGTGGCTGTAATGAACCCTTTCAGTCGAGCTATGTCCTTCTTGAACGAGGAATCAAGCTCACCTATTTCTACTAACCAATGACTTACGGCGACCAACAGAGAATCTTTGTTGCCTGGGTCTAGGTGATGATCAAGCTTGATGTAACTGTCACGCAATAACCCTGGAGGCAGAAGTGCACAGACCCAGGCCGTTTTGCCGATGGACTGTGGGCCCTGCAGGGTTAGGACGCCCCTTGAGTGGAACCCTGGCTGGAGTACTGCGGCACCGGCACTCAGGAGCCAGCGACGGACTAAGGCGTCCCTGAGGTGGATGGAATAGTCCTCGGCGATTTCCAGCGTTTCAGTTAGAGCGACTATGCGGTCTGTTCCGTCCCATGGCTTCGATGTTATCCACTCTCGAATCGGGTTGTAGCTATTTTCATTGGCGATTGCCACTAGATAGTACTGGATGTTACCGGAGCCGATATGGTTCAGCGTTGCCAAACTCATTATTATCGCGTTTGACGCATTGTCGATATTGTCTGGGCTTCCCTTGAGCCCCGGTATGATGATCTCAACCCGTTTGCTGATGACGTTGTAACGCACCGTTATGCCATAAAAGACAATCATGAACGCCAGGTTTTCAATTGTGGTTAGTACCCTGTTGGAGGACACATCCACATGCGGAAACTGATCAGTCGGTATGGGTAATGGGTTAGCCAAATATGAGGGGACAGTGACGGAATCCCCCGGTCTATCCAGGCCATTCGTTACTAGGTCTTTGGTCTCGCTTTTTAACTGCATGGGCTTCGGATCTGATGCCACTTCATTTCTGGCATCTTCGGGCTTAGCTTCGGTGGTTGGTACTTTTAGTGTGCTTGGATCAATACTGCTTACTTCTTTTGTAACGGGTTTATGCCCATTGGGCGCTGTTGGTGATGATGACACTGCTCTCTCCTGTTGGTTGTGGAACAGGAGTATTGGAGCAGAAAGGAAGAGCGATTCGTGCAGAGTTCGAGCGTTTTTTGGAAAGTTTGCGCGGCTATTGTCTATGGAGGGTACAAGTTACCAGGACTTTTCACGGGCAAGACGGAGACTATGAAAAATGCAGGCTATTAGCGCTTCCGTCCCGGTTGTGTCAGCGGCAGACAGTAACTTGGCAAAGCGTGTTACTGCCATCTCCATTTCTCTATTATTGATTACCTTATTATTATTAGGTAGTGATTTGTCCTTTTCCAGTAGTCGATACAGAGCAACTAATGCCCTATACCCCCCATTTTGTTCCCTTTTGGTAAAAAAGAATTCCTTTGAAGAATGGTTGGCATGAAGTGACTGAATTGATTTCTTCAATTGGTCAGATATTGAGCGTTCCGGGTTAGGTTTGGTTTTTTTCGTTTCCTCCGTTTCCTTCGTTTCTTTCGAACGTAAATTCCCTCCGATATCTAAAGCTATTGCTGAGAAATTTGGCTTTCCTTTCTTGAAGTAGCGGAGCGCACTATTTGATGCGGGCGCTACATCTTCGGACTTCCATCCCGGCCATTTCTTAGATAGAAGCTCATCAACTAGTAAAGCGATGCTCATGACCAGTCGCTTACCCCGAAGCTCGTCATCTGTAAGCTCGGCGTCAGGCGTACCATAGTTAGGGTCCCAAGTTTTAATACTGACATTGTGGTGTTTCTTGGCCCACTTATAGACGCTCTGTTTTGTCAGCCGGTTACGTGCTGTATCAGAGTAAAGTTTTCTTAGAATGCTGTCTTTGTCGATAGATTCTTCGATTTCATTCAACAGATTTTGCGCCTGAGTAAATTTTTCGCTCCAGTCAGAGTGCTCTTCCGTATACTTACGAATCTCGTCAGCATTTACATTGTTTGTATTGTTTTCTGTCGATCGAGTTAGGTCACTTGATGACGCATCGATCATGTACTGTATGGATTCGATTAAACTCATACCATCTGGCAAATAGGCAAAGCCAATTATTTTGGCAACAGCTTCCTCGACAGTAATAGATGATTGATTTGTGTCACTCATGGCTTCTCTCGCTTATTCATAATCGAAAGAGCATACCGAAATTGTCTATCTATGCAAAATGACCCGCTGCCGATTGGAGAAGTTTCGAAAATGCGCGCCCCCACCCCCCCCCTTGCCATGCGCCGGGCACGCCGAGGGTGGGGGTGGGGAGGCAGATTCTGCAAACTTCCTGGCTGGATCAGTCGATGGCCCTCAGTATCGCCGCGACTTCCGGGTGCTCAAACATGTATGCCCTCAACAGATGGTAATGATCAGCCATA
>JBDNIE010000074.1:0-10318 GCA_041688425.1 Halioglobus sp.
AGTTCCTCGACCGGCGCAGGCACCGGGAGTCTCTGCCCCACGCTGCGCCACCCGAACGGCGTCTTCGTCCAGGCGCCCGATTGCAGGGTCTTGGCGCGACTGGTCGGCAGTCGTTTACCGTAATAGATGAGGTTTTTTATCGGGCCTGACACCGCAGCTTCCGAGGGAGGATGACGGAACTCGACGAACAACCCGTGCACCGCAGCATATTCACGCATGCTGGCGCATTCACGCTGCCGCTTGCTCGGCTTAAAATGCAGCAGTGGCGCAACGGCCAATGCGATTACGAAAAGAATAAGTAGCGTTGTAAGCATCCATTTACCTGATTCAGGTCAAGCACGAGGCATCTTTGGCACAACCTACACCCAACCCGGTTGCCCGAGCGGCATTCTATGCTATAAATGATGCCTGAGTTCACGAGGTGGAGTGCGACAATGTCCCAATATAAGAATATCCTGGTTGCAGTAGACCTGAGTGAGGATTCAACGCCGGTGCTGCAGCGTGCGCGTGCGTTCGCCGACGTCAGTGGCGCAGAACTCCACTTAATCCACGTTATCGAACCACTGAGCTTCGCTTATGGCGGCGATATTCCAATGGACTTCTCGGGAATCCAGGAAGAAATTCAGCAGCAAGCGACCCAACAAATGCTGCGCTTTGCCGAGAGTAATGGTATCGATGCACAACACCAAAGAATTGTGTTGGGCAAGCCGGAAGTCGAAATACACGAGACGGCAAAGGAGCTGGACACCGACCTTATCGTGCTGGGTAGCCACGGACGCCATGGCTTGGCGTTGCTAATGGGTTCTACGGCCAACGGCGTCATGCATGGCGCTAACTGCGATGTTCTCGCGGTGAGGGTTGGCAAGTAGCTGTCGAGCGCGCCGTCAGGACTGGAGGAAATTCTGTACCTGAGACGGTGAGAAGGGCCAGTTCAATTCGCGCTCATCGGGATGTTGCAATACAGGAATGAGCACGCCATAGCGTTGAAACAGTGCGTCCGATCCACTGATATCGACCTCGCCAACCTCAACATCCCCAATACCTGAGGCCTCTACCGTCACCATCTCATGCGCCAATTCGCACAGGTGACACGCGCTTGTTCCAAACAACCTGAATACTTTCACCTACCCCCCTCAACTGGCTTCAATTCGTAAACGCCGATCATCTGTACAACTCGTAATAAACGGGCCGGCGGTAAAGCTTGAACAACGGTACCAGCAGGCGGTAAGATGCCGCCCAAGTACAACAATATGAACTATATTCCGCAGTAAAACCCTCGGGCTAGAGCAACCCTAGACAGACCCCTGGAGCACATAAAGAGTGGCACTTTTTTCACAACCGACCGCACGAGCCCTGGCTATCCTCGACTTGCTGATGGCTAATCCGCATCAGGCCTTCGGGCTCACGGAAATGACCCGTAGGCTGAATCTCAATAAAGCCACCTGTCATGCCATTCTAACCACTATGGCAAACTATGGCTTTCTGGTGCAACACCCCAAGACCAAAGCCTATCGTCTTGGCCCCTCTATCATCGCTGCCGGAAATGCGGCCTTTGCCCAGTTTCCTGTGCTGGAGTACGCACGGCCAGAACTGGAAGCACTGCAGACCGATCTGGGCATTGGCTTTGCCGTGACCGGACGCTCCAAGTTGCACCAGGTGCTGCTGGCGTTGTACGGGCGCGCTACGCCCCTTATCGACTCTTTCCAACTGGGGCTGCGCTTGCCCAACACAGCCCCTGTCGCAGCGTGTTTTACCGCATTTTCTGATGCGAAGTACCTAGAAGCATGGCTTACCAGAGCGCATGAATCTCGCGGTGGATACAACGAAAAGCTGGACCAAAAATTGCGAGTATCGCTGATTGCCATCCGCGCCCGGGGCTTCGAAGTAAGCCTGAAAACCAAGGCCGAAGCTGAGCTGCGGGGAGAGCTCGGCCGCATACATAATTCCTGGAGCCTGATTGAGCTGGACGATGCTGCGAACAAATATCAACATGATCTTTGCGATGAGCATTACCACCTCGACCGGGTCGACCCTAAGGCGCGCTATGAGATAAGTACGATTACTGTGCCGGTATTCGTGCTCAAAGAACTGCCTGTTATGTGCTTCGTCGCAGGATCGTTTGATAAACCCATCACCGGCGCGCAAGTTGAAGAAATTGCCACCCGCATGAAAGATTCTGCCGATCGCGTCACTGCGTTGGCCAGCGGCCAGGATACCGTCTACTGACTAGCCAACCAACGCCCAGCACACGCTTAAAACCTACGGAACCCCATGCCTGAATCGCCTGACTACCGCGAGAAAAAGTCCTTCTTTGATCGCGTGCTAACCGTGTATGGCCGCAAACCTGTGTTGGAAACGCTGCTCAACGAAACACTGGAATGCCACGCACTGCACCTTGCCCACAGCAACCGCGACGCGGGTATTGTCGCCGAGATCAAGCAGCGGGCGCAGAAACTCGGCGTGCCCGTTAAATTGCACAGTCGAGAAGAACTGGCTCGCATCTCCAAGAGTGGCAAGCAGGACCAGGGTGTGGCGCTGGACGTTGTCTGCCCTTCCTTCCGTCAACTGACCGAATTCCTGACCGACTCAGTCGCCGATAAACCTGCACAGCCACGTCGTTTACTCGCACTGGATGGCATCACTAACCCGCAAAATCTCGGGATGATTGTGAGGTCGGCAGCGGCGGGTGACGTGAACGGTATTCTCCTGCCGCGCAAGGGCACCGCAGCGCTCGGGCCACTGGTCATCAAAGCGAGTGCAGGAACACTGTATCGCGCGCCCTTGTTATTGTGCGACACCCTGCCTGAGGCACTCAAGCTGTGCCAGGAACACGGTGCGCAGGTGTGCACGCTGGAAGCAGGCGCTGCGCGCTCACTGTTCGAGCATCAAGGGCACGCCTTCAGTGTTTATGTGTTGGGCAATGAAACTGAGGGCGTTAGCGCAGCGGTGAGCGCGTTGGCCGATACACGGCTGTGCATTCCCATGCAAAACGGCGTTGAATCACTGAATGTGGCGGTAACAGCTAGCCTGATCGCTTATGGCACCTACTTGGAAAGGTAGGCCATGCCCTTCTCTAAACCGCCCAGTGTCAGCGGGTACATACGCCCCTCCATAAGCTGGTGGGTGATCGCCACAGACTGCGTATACTGCCAATCCTCCTCAGGAACCGGATTCAGCCAGATGACCCTGTCATAGACGTCCTGAATACGCCGCATCCACATTTCACCGGGCTCTTCATTCCAGTGTTCCACAGATCCGCCTGGCTGGACGATTTCATAGGGCGACATGGAGGCGTCCCCCACGAACACAATCTTATAGTCATGGCTGTACTTGTGCAGGATGTCCAGCACTTGCGTGCGCTCATTGTGGCGGCGGACATTGTTGCTCCACACACTTTCATAAAGAAAATTGTGGAAGTAGAAACTCTTCATGTGCTTAAACTCAGTCCGCGCCGCTGAGAACAGCTCCTCACAGACTCGTACATGCGGGTCCATGGAACCCCCGACATCCAGAAACAACAGCACCTTCACGGCATTGTGGCGCTCCGGCACCATCTTTATGTCCAGCAGACCGGCATTGCGTGCGGTAGAACGGATCGTATCGTCCAGATCCAGCTCATCAGCAGCACCGGTGCGCGCAAACTTACGCAGCCGTCGCATGGCGACTTTAATATTGCGCGTCCCCAGTTGTACGCTGTCATCGAGATTCTTGAACTCGCGCTTGTCCCAGACTTTTACCGCTTTTTTATTACGCCCGTTGGGGCCCACACGAATGCCTTCTGGATGGTAACCCTCCTGACCAAACGGTGAGGTGCCGCCGGTGCCGACCCACTTGTTACCGCCCTCGTGCCGCTCTTTTTGTTCCTCTAACCGCTTCTTGAACTCCTCAATAAGTTTTTCCAAGCCACCCAATGACTCGATCTTGGCTTTCTCCTCCTCCGTGAGATTTTTGAGAAACTCGGAACGCAACCAGTCGTCGGGTATCAGCGCTTCGATAATGTCGTCCAGTGCCTCCAGTTCCTTAAAGTGCAAACCAAAGGCGCGATCAAATCGATCAAAATATTTTTCATCCTTGACCATGCAAGTCCGGCTGAAATAGTAAAAATCGTCGATATTTGCGAACACCACGTGCCGCTTAAGGCCCTCCATAAGGTCGAGCAGCTCCCGCGTTGTGACGGGAACGCCGGCATCCTTGAGTCCCTGGAAAAAATTGATCAGCATGTAAGCTCCAACGTGCCGCCAAGACCCGCTAGCGGGTCTCTCGACGGTGCATGAATGCCAGGCGTTCCAGCAGATGTACGTCCTGTTCATTTTTGAGTAAAGCTCCGTACAACGGCGGAATAGCCTTACTGTGATCCCGGTTCTTGAGGATTTCGTCAGGAATATCATCCGCCATCAATAACTTCAGCCAATCAATTAGCTCGGATGTTGACGGCTTCTTCTTCAGGCCGGGAATAGAGCGCACGTCGAAAAACACCTCCATCGCTTCCTGCACCAGTTCGTTGGCGATATTGGGATAATGGACGTCGACGATTTCGCGCATGGTGTCCCGATCTGGGAAATTGATGAAGTGAAAAAAGCAGCGACGCAGGAATGCGTCGGGCAGTTCCTTCTCATTATTGCTGGTGATGATGATAATCGGCCGCTGCCTGGCTTTAATAGTCTCGCCCGTCTCGTAGACAAAAAACTCCATACGATCGAGTTCTACCAGTAGATCGTTGGGGAATTCAATGTCTGCCTTATCTACTTCGTCAATCAGCAACACTACCTGTTCATCCGCATCAAAGGCCTCCCACAGTTTGCCGCGCTTGATGTAATTGCCGATATCTTGGACTTTTTCGTCACCTAGCTGGGAATCACGCAAACGCGAAACTGCATCATACTCATAGAGGCCCTGCTGCGCTTTGGTAGTGGATTTGATATGCCACTGGATAAGGCGTTTACCCAGGCCCAATGCCACCTCTTCAGCTAACATCGTTTTGCCCGTTCCGGGCTCACCCTTGATGAGCAGTGGACGCTCCAGGGTCACTGCCGCGTTGACCGCCATCCGCAAATCATCAGTGGCGACATATCGTTCAGTGCCTTCAAATTTCATAATACGTTTCACTCAGTTGGATTTTAAAAAGACCACAGGGTACCGATTGAAGGCAGGCATATCAATACTGCCAGTGCTGCGCAGCGCGAAGACGAATGCGCGCATCTGTCAGTGCCTGCATAGACATTTACACTTTTGGTGAAGCTCTGGCGGCGGGTTTCGCTAAAGGTTTCGCTGACTTTTTCCCCGGTGGTGATTTACGCACTTTTACCTTTTGCCGCCGAAAAATTGTCATGTTGAGGAACAAGGCGAAGACGATACCGACCCCCGACAAAAAGATCAGCGGACGCAGCGCATGCTCCGCTGCCTCAGGGCCATCGGTTGCAAACTGAAACACGGCCACAATCAACGCGGGTGCCATGGTGCTAACACCCGACTTGGGATACGCCGGCGTTAACAGCAGAGCAGCCATCAACAAGACCACCACAGATACCCAGGCGGGACGCCAGTGACGGCTCAGCCACCACGCAAGGTACAGCAAAAACACGAGTGCTGAACCGACATAAATGTAGATCGCCATGAGGTAGGAACTTTCATCTAACACAAGGTTTCTCCTATTCTACCCAGTGCACAATATGCTCGTCTAAGCCGTCAGCATGCACGAATTCCTCTGATATGGACCGGCCCCGAATCGAGATACCCTCGCGGTGCACTGATTCTGGGTCTCCGCTCAGAAGCGGATGCCATTGAGGTAATCGTTCGCCGTTTGCACGCAGTCGATAGGCACAAGTGCTCGGTAACCAATCAATGCTGGCCCAATCAGACAAGCGCAAGTCGATACAATCGGGCACCAGTGCAGAGCGATTTTCATAGCTACTGCAACGACAGGCTCGCTCCTTGAGGTAGCGACAACGCACCTTCGTGTAATACACCTTTGCGCTGTCCTCGTCCTGGATTTTGTGCAGGCAACATTTTGCACAACCATCGCAAAGCGCTTCCCACTCAGTGGCATTGAGCTCAGCCAGCGACTTTTCATGCCACCATTCAGCCACGACTTCCCTCCCGCGCCAACAGCTCGGCCATGGTTGGGGGCATCTGCAGATAGAAGCCCTGCTCTTCAATACCAGCAAGTACGTCTGCCGCATCCACTCTGGCCAGTTTATGCGAGAGTGTAAGTAGTAACAACATAACCGGGATTGGCTCCCCAAACCTCTCCATCAAGGCCTGGGGAACATCCTCCATGCCACGGGACTTCGCTACGTAGAGGTACATTTCCTCCTTGCGCGAGCTCTTGAATATCTGGCACAGCACGCTCATCCGGCGCAACCTGCCAGCGATTCGCGCAAGGGTGCAAAGACTAACAGCTCACGCCAGCCCCACCAGTGCGCAGGCAACTCAACGGTATCTCCCTGTGCCTCGCGCAACAATAACTCATAGTCTTTACTTTGCACCAGCACCTCCGGTGCCACAGACAGAGTCGCCGCTATTTTACGTACCTGCGCTTTTAACTGCTTTACCTGCTGGCGCTGCACTGCGTTCAGAGGCGCGGGGAGCGCTTGGGGAAGGTCTGTCACTGCACGCTGCGCAGCAAGCAGTTCAAGCAATTCCTCACCGTGGCGACGCAGCACCGATGACGGCAGTTTCACCTGATCATCGAACGCTGCTAACGA
Source organism: Halioglobus sp. (assembly GCA_041688425.1). Classification (GTDB taxonomy): domain Bacteria; phylum Pseudomonadota; class Gammaproteobacteria; order Pseudomonadales; family Halieaceae; genus Marimicrobium. Next base: position 6,705 of record JBDNIE010000074.1, read on the forward strand.
GGCCGGATCTTCAAGCGCCAGGCGCAAACAAGTCTCGTCATCGATGATCCAGCCGCGCGGCTTGTCGCGGGCCCTCGCCGTTGCCTCGCGCCATCTGCACACGGCAACCAGAATACCCAGCTGACGGCGATCCAGCTTCCAGGCAGATTTAATGCGTTTGTGAAAGTGATCCACCTCAGTGCCGAGCGCCTTGGTTGCATCGCAACCATCCGCCAATACCCAAGCCAATTTGTCTTCATCAACACAACGCGTATGCAGTGCCCGCCACACCGGCAGTAACCAGGTTACATCCTGCCCCGCGTATTCACATTGGGACTCAGTTAGCGGACGCTGCAACCAATCCGAGCGCGTCTCACCCTTGAGCAAATCAACACCGCAGATCTCCTGCACCAGCGCGCTATAGCCCACTCCAAAACCGATATTGAGCAATGCCGCTGCGCGCTGAGTGTCGAAAAGAGGCTGCGGCATGACACCGAGCCAACGTTGGAAAACTTCGAGATCTTCACTGGCAGAGTGCAAAACTTTAAGCACAGTCGGGTCAGTAAATAACGCGGCCAGCGGCGCTGGATCCGCTATCCTCAAGGGGTCGACCAGCCACGCCATTTCACTGGATGCCTGATCAGATGGATCAGCGGATGCGAAACAAAGCTGCACCAGAGCTACTTCGGGATAGAAAGTATTGCGACGCATAAACTCGGTATCGACGATGACGACTTCACAGCCCTTTGCTTTCGATAGCAGCACCTGCAAGGCGTCATCAGACTCAATCAATTGCCATTGCATCTGTCAGCCCACCGGCCGTCGACCCGACAGGGCATGGGCCAGCGTCGAGCCATCGACGTATTCCAGCTCTCCCCCCAGCGGCACGCCGTGCGCAATGCGCGATACACACACCCCCACCGGCAGGAGCATATCAGTGACGTAATAGGCCGTTGCCTCACCTTCCACCGTTGGATTCGTTGCCAGAATCACCTCTTCTATCCCCTCATCAATTACGCGCTGCAGAAAATCCTCCAGACCGATCTCAGCAGGACCGATGCCGTCTATCGGCGACAAATGGCCCATCAACACAAAATACAGGCCGCGAAAACTTGCGCTCTGCTCTATAGCGAGCACATCCGCCGGGGTTTCTACCACGCAGACAATGGTGTTATCACGCTTGGGGTCGGAGCAAAGCTCACACACCTCCAACTCTGTAAAGTTGCGGCACAACCGGCAGTGACCCACTTTTTCGACTGCTTCGCGCAGTGCCAACGCCAGCGCAAGTGCGGCCTCCCGGTCTCGTTCCAACAGGTGCAATGTCATCCTCTGGGCAGATTTAGGCCCCACACTGGGCAAGCAGCGCAGCGCGTCGATCAGGTTCTGTAGTGAAGGGCTAAACTTCATAGTGATAGCAGACTAGTGATGGCAGAATCAGTTGATCAAAAAGGCAACTTGAAGCCAGCAGGAAGATTTAATCCCGAGGCCATGCCCGACATCGCATCGCGGTTGCGCGCCTCTATTTTCTTGACTGCATCATTGACTGCCGCTGCCAGCAGGTCTTCCAACACTTCCTTGGCTTCCGAGAGCACCGAGTCGTCGATTGACACGCGCTTGACGTCGTGTCGCCCGGTCATCACAACCGATACCAAACCGGCGCCGGCCTCGCCGACCACCTCGGCTTTGGCCATCTCCTCCTGTGCCTTTTGCAGTTCGGCCTGCATGGTCTGTGCCTGCTGCATGAGGTCTGAAATACTACCTTTCATGTGTTGTCCTCAACCTTTCGTCTATTTTTCAAATATCTGTCGGGTGAATCGATGCCCTGTCGAGCTCGCCATCAAACCGCGTGATCAGCGCCTGCAACTGCGGGTCGCCCTCGATCGCGACCACCGCCGCTTCCTGTCTCAAGCGCACAAGACGCTCCAGGCGCATCGCAGGCGTTTCTCCCTCGGGCTCTCCGGGAACCACCGTCACAGAGACGGCGTGTCCAAAATAATTTGCCAGCGCCATACCCAGCTTTTCGCTATGGCCATCGTTGAATAGCGCAGCCCGCTTGTTGTCCAGTACAAACCGTAGCGTATCACCTGCACGCTCGACCAACTCACAATTGGACGCGATGTTGTATACGATCCCGTTCAATCCAAGTACCTCAAGCAATTGATACCAGGTCTCACGTGTCAGCTGATCCAGGCTGAACGACGGTGAATGCGCCTCCTGCTGAGCGGCATCGGTGGTCTCTTCAACTAGCGCAGGCGCTGCTACTATGGGAGCTACAATAATAGGCGCTATGGCGCTTGGTTTCTCAGGCACCTCAAGACTACTCAACTGAGTAGCGGGAAGCACCTCAAGTGGCTTTTTTACGGGAGTGCTGCCCTCCCCGCCAGCAACGGCAGGCGTGGCCACCGCCTGCACATCCTCAGGTCTCACATTCTCGTCGAAGACTGCGGCCGGACGAAATGCCAACATTCGGAGCAATATCATTTCAAAGCCCCGACGCGGGTCAGGAGACAGAGCGATATCGCGTTTACCGTTGAGGGCCATCTGATAAAACAATTGTGTATCTTCGGCCGTAATGCCTGCGGCAATCAAGGCGACACGCTCGGCGTCTCCCCAACTGTTGTCGATAGCATCGGGAACAACCTGCGCCAGCGCAACACGGTGCAGAAGAGACAAAAGTTCGTCCAGGCTGCCTTCAAAATCGGGAGCAAACTCCGACATGCGTTGCACGATGCCCAGCACCGGCGCTGGCTCACCTGCACTCAGCGCCTCCAGTAGCTCGAACACATTGCCCATGTCGACAGTGCCCAGCATGCTGCGCACATCAGGTTCAGTGACTCTTCCGGAGCCGAAGGCAATCGCCTGATCTGTCAGGCTCAGGGCATCGCGCATGCTACCAGCAGCGGCTCTGCCCAGCAGCCACAGAGCCGGGGCGTCGAAGGCCACCATTTCCTGCTCCAGCACATTGGCCAGGTGCCCGACAATTTGCTCGGGCGGCATATTCTTCAGATTAAACTGCAGGCACCGCGAGAGTACGGTGGCCGGTAGTTTTTGCGGATCGGTGGTGGCGAGCAGGAATTTAACGTGCGGAGGCGGCTCTTCTAACGTCTTCAGCAGCGCATTAAAGCTGTTATTGGAAAGCATGTGGACTTCGTCAATCAGGTATACCTTGTAGCGTGATCGCGTCGGGGCGTATTGCACGTTGTCCAGCAGCTCACGCGTATCTTCGACCTTAGTGCGCGAAGCGGCATCGACTTCCAGTAGATCGACACTGCGCCCCTCGGCAATCTCCAGGCAGGAAGAACAGGTTCCGCAGGGCTCGGAGCTTACGCCTGCCTCACAGTTGAGGCATTTGGCCAGAATGCGGGCGATGGTGGTTTTCCCGACACCGCGGGTGCCGGTGAACAAATACGCATGGTGCAGCCTGTCCTGGTCCAATGCATTGACCAACGCCTGCAGCACGTGCTCCTGGCCAACCATCTCCCGGAAGATCTTGGGTCGCCACTTGCGCGCTAGAACCTGATACGACATCCCTGAATTTGCCTTTGTTTTCTCGAACAGAGAAACAGAATACACCAGCGCGAGTGACAGAAACAGCGCGTGGCCGGAACCTGAAAATGGAGGCAATCCAGACAGCC
>JBDNIE010000360.1:0-2883 GCA_041688425.1 Halioglobus sp.
CACTCATCAGCACCTGCTGCAGCAGTATCAAATCACCCGTGTCGATGTCACCGTCGCGGTCAATGTCCGCCAGCGCGAACTCAACTGCGGTGGGCTGACTCAAGCCATTAACGAAGCGCGTCAGGATGACCCTGTCACCAAGATCAATGACGTTATCAGGCGCTCCTCGTGGTGCAAGGTCGCCAATATTCGATGCAGTGGAGTCAGTGCCTAAATCGGCCTCACCATCCACAAAGCCATCATCATTGCTGTCGATCCCGCCAGGATAGAAGGCGATGGGGACCAGCCCACCAGCACCATCCACCAGGCCATCGCTATCCGTGTCGACACTGTTCGGGTTGGTGGCCAGTGCCACTTCATCATCATCACTCAGTCCATCACCGTCAGAGTCAACAGGGCCGGGCGTAAAGACGACCTGGTCGAGCCACCCGGTATCTGAACCGGCCGCAACGACCGCATTCTTGGCGTACGTCCAGCGCAACGTGTGCACCCCCGCCGGGATTGGAACCCTGCGCTGCTGCCAGCCCACCTCACCGGAAATCTGTGGAGCAGAGCGTTGCTGCTGGTTATCCCTGAAAAACGCCAGATAATCCCCGTTCGGCTCAGACGACACCTTCCACCAGAATGACAGACTGCCCGGCCCACTGAGCTGCGTGAACACGGAGGCCTCCTCACTATCGGCGACGGGATAGTTCCTGGCATGGTCGACACCATCCTGCGCGGCGCTGGAAAGTTCACCCAACCAACTGCCCTGCGCAAACACGAGACCATCCTCACTCCAGACCAGTCCTTCGGTATCGAGTGCTTCGTGCATTGGAAGTTGCACCACGTCGCTGAAGAAACGTAAATGCATCAACGGTGTGCCAGGCGGATTGAGCACCTGCATCCTGACATTCGAAGCCGCGTCACTCCACCACCTGGAACCGGGCATGGTGCTGCTATTGAATATTTTGAAGGAATCGAACAGATCTTTGTTATCGCCTCTGTTTCGATTTCTCTCGAGATCAAACAAGCCATCAGCTTGCTCCAGTGACAGTTCGTAATGCTGGGATGCCGTCATCTGCTGACGCTTGTTATCGGTCGTGACGGCTTCGTCCACATGCCAGACCACTATGCCTTTGGCGGGCGAAGAATTGGCCCAGCGGTCGTCATTGCTGCGGTTTTCAATCAGGAAATACTCTGTGCTGCTTGCGGGCTTGCGAATCCGATAGCCGTATCCATCCGCAGCCAGCGAACGCTCTGTGGCGACATCCAGCGGGAGGTCTGTGATGGTTGCCCAGCCGGAAAAGTCCTTGAGGTACAGGTCAATGGGCGCCGGCGTGCGGCCGCCATTCAGGAAATTCCCTGAACCCATAAGACTGTGTTCGCCGACACCCTGAGAGGCGCCATCAGAGCTGTCGGTGTCGTAGAAATCGGGATAGTTGAGTACCAGATGACCCAGTTCATGGCACATGGTACCGATGACCGGTGCGGCATTGGGAACGTTCGTCGCCTGATAGGAGCGGATATACCGAGGGTTGCTTGACGTCCCGACATTGAGGGGCGAAGACAGCAACCAGGCATGCGGCCACAGCCCTTGCGACCAAACTCCGGAGAGATTGCCCGCAAACATCAAACTGGTGGCATACACGGCGTTACTTGAGTCTACTGATAGGGTGGAAAAATCAAAGCCATTGGATTGCAGTATTGCAATGGCGTCGGCCATCAGTCGCCTTCCCGCTATGCCAAAGTTCAGAAATACGGTGTTGGTGGGATAGTTAGCAAAGTTGTAATAGTTTCTTGGATGCGGAAGCGTGATGATCTCCGGCACTACTTGGGTGAAATTGAGGTTCCCCAGCGACTGATCAGAAAAGTATTCGCGAATGGACCCGGTGTTACCATCATCGGTGTAGCCCACCTCGTTGCTATAGCGGTTCATTTTGACCTGGGTTGTTGGGAAATTAACGGCATCCAGACCGGGTGTCGCAGGGTCGTCGGGAAACTGCACAAGAAGCATCAGGCCAACCCTGTTGCCACTGATGACGATGCTCCGTGACTCCTGCGAACCTAATGTAGACGTCTCCCGCGCAGCCGGGTCCAACTGAGCCGCCGCCCGTGCCCGCTTTTGTTTTACTGCAGTTTTTTGCTGGTTCCACTTCGCGGCCCGATCGGGCGCGAACTTTTGCACATTCGCTTTGTTCACCGCCGAAACAACCTCTGGCGGCTCTTTGAGCTGCCTCGCGAGACCCGCAGGAGGTGGCTTATGCGCCTTCACGCCTGAGGAAATCAGCGGCATACCGGTCGCAGCAGAGTCCGCGTAATAGTACGCATTGTCGACGGCGCTAAAGATCACGGTATAGCCGTCGGCGTTTGTTGTACGCGCATAAAACTCATCACCGTACATCCTGAGACCCAGCACTTCCCCGCCCGGCTGCACCCATTCGGTTACCAGGCCGTCTGCCGGGTAAGGCGCCGCTAATGCGGTTTCAACTGCGAAGAGGCACAGCCCACCGCACAGCAGGCGGCGCATAAGTCTGCTCATGAAACCGGCACAAACTTGGGCAATTATATGACGGCCGGCGGCGGGCGGGACTCTGTGGGCAGACCTTAGCGACAGTGTGATCACTGCTTCACCAATTCAGCGGCGGTGGCTGAGGCGCCTGGGCCAAACCCCACCACAATGCCAGCGCAGCCGGGGCTGCGATGAACAGGGCCCACCACCAGCCCCTGGGGCGCTCAATACCTTCGCGACCCGCTGCACTACCACGCACCATCGCCTGTATCAGTTTCTCCTTGAAACGAAACTGGTGATACAACACGGCCAAAATGTGCAGAGTAACGAACGCCAGCAGTGCGTTGAACACGACATCATGGACAACACCCATCGCGTCGCGAAATTCGGTA
>JBDNIE010000361.1:0-6334 GCA_041688425.1 Halioglobus sp.
AACTACGCAACTACGCAACTACGCAACTACCGGCGCACATCTCGCGGTGACTTGCCTGTCCATTTCAGATAAGCCCGTCGAAAGTTGGATGCATCACTGAAGCCGACCCTATAGGCAATACTGGACAATGGCAGCCGTTTGTTTTGCAGGTGCCGCGTGGAGTGTTCCGCACGGACCTGATCCAGTAAGCGTTGAAAGGACTGCTCTTCCTCGTCCAGTCGGCGCCGGTAAGTGCGCGGGCTGAGGTTGAGCATGGCGGCGATTTGTGGCATCTGGGGGTATTGGCCCTCTAGCTTTCGCAGCAGGCGCAGCGTGCGTTCTGCGACAGATTTTTCCTCCTCAAGATCGGCCAGCAGGCGGGCGCATTCGACCTCATAGAGATTGCGCAATACCGGGTTGGAAGAGGGTAACGCAGTCCTCAGTAAATCGCGATCGAACAGAATCCGTCCCTGCACTTTGTCGAACATCAGTTCTGCGCCGAAAACCTCATAGTACAGAGCGCAGTGAGCGGGTTTGGGGTACGGAAATTCCATGTGCAGGGTAAGCTCAGGTGTATTCAACAAACCGCGCAGCGTATTGATGAGCGCGCCGTAAAACAGCTCATAGCCGAACTCTACTGACGCTTCTGCCGGCGTGGTCACCATCGTCAAAATACATTGCTCACCGACGGTTTCAAATTCGAAGTGCAGCCCTGAGGCCAGTAGATGGTTGTACTTCAGGAACAACTCTATGACCTGTGCCAGGTCCATGCAGGTCATAAATGCCTGCCCCAGAACTGCATGTGCACTCAAATTCAGGCGCAAACCGAGTTTAAGGCCAAGCGCCGGATCACCGGTGAGCGTCTGGGCATTGGCGACCAGCTGGTTAAAGTCCGCATCGAGTATGCGAGCCCCAATACCCGCAATGTCGGTACTTTCTAACGTTGTGCCCGCCAGCAACTTTTTGCGGTCGCAACCGCGCTGCTCAACCATGTCGATCAGAATGAGTATGTACTGCGCGGGCGTGGTGGTATTTGTCATGGGCCCATTTGGCCACAAATGACCGTAAAATGACAAGACTTTACCTTGCTGCGCCTATATCCATCGCCCATAGTGATGCACGATTGATTTTTATGGAGCTTTGATTATGCAAGTTAAGTGGACTGAAAAGACCCCTCGCAAGATACAGCGCTTTCCCGGCGCGGACTATCCCCAGGAAAATCCTGATCTGGAAGACGTTCTGACCAGTGCAGATGTTGACCATGTGGCGGAGATATTCCAGACGCCTCTGACCGGCTCCTACAACTGGGATTACACCATTCAGGACGACAGAATCAAGAAGCTCTATGACCTGGGCAAGCAACTTAATTGGGACCCCGAGATGGATATCGATTGGGATCGTCCCTGGCCCTCGGAGACGCAGTCGCCGGAGATGATGAACCTGCACGACTACGAACCGTATCTGGCGATGGACGAAGAGACGCGAAAAGAGTTCTGGCTGCACATGAATGCCTGGAGTCTGTCGCAGTTCTTGCACGGTGAACAGGGCGCGCTATTGGTTGCCTCGCAACTGTGCTCTTGTGCCCCCACTTTCAACGCCAAACTCTACGCTGCATCGCAAACCTTCGACGAAGCGCGTCACGTCGAAGTATTCAATAAGTATCTGCAGCAGCGCATCGGCATGATGTACCCGATCAATACGCACTTGAAGAGCATTATCGATAAAATCCTGACTGATCCGCGCTGGGACATGAAGTTTATTGGTATGCAAATCGTTATTGAGGGGCTGGCGCTGTCGGCATTCGCCACGGCTCGCGAGACGACGCCTGATCCAGTGCTCAAGGATATTGTTTATCTGGTGACTCGCGATGAGGCGCGTCACGTCACTTTCGGGGTGAATTACCTGGAAGACTTTGTTAAGACCCTGACCGACGAGGAGCGAGAGGAGCGTGCGCTGTTCGCTTTTGAAGCTTGCGCAATCAGCCGCGAGCGCTTGGTGGCCACGGATGTATTCAGGCATTTTGGCTGGGATGTAGAAGAGGCCCGCAAGAAAGTTCTGGACGGTTTTGTGATGTCCACCTTCCGCAATCTGTTATTTCAGCGCGTCATCCCCAATCTTGGGCGCATTGGTCTGCTGACGGATAAGATCCGTCCGAAGTTCGAAACTCTCGGTATTCTGGATTATGAAAACCTCGCCACTGACGGTGACATCGATTGGTCTGTGCTGGAGCGTCCGCTGGATACGCAGGAGGCCCAGTCATACGAGCAGAGTATGTTGGCTGAATTTGCCAAGGTACATGACAAGGTACATGACAAGGAAACCAAGACCAGCTCTGCGGCTTGACAGCGATCAAGAGCGCGCGGAGGCAGTAAAGAGGAAATAGAGCGGCGCCAGGTAAAGTGGGCGTCACTCTCCTCTTGTGGTCGTGCAAAGCGCAGTCTTGCGAGGGGAGAGAGCCATTAAATCCCAGACACAAAAAAGCCGGCAATGAAGCCGGCTTTTTTGTGTCTGGGATCCGGGTTCAGGCGGCCGCGAGGGCCTTGACCTGAGCGTTCAGACGGCTCTTGTGACGCGCTGCCTTATTCTTGTGAATGATGCCTTTATCTGCCATACGGTCGATGACGGGTACAGCACTGTCATAAGCGGTTTTGGCGGCTGCAGGATCACCGCTGCCGATGGCCGCATTGACCTTCTTAATCATCGTGCGCACCAGCGAGCGCAGGCTGGAATTGTGAGTGCGGCGCTTTTCCGTTTGGCGAGCGCGTTTCTTTGCTTGTGGTGAGTTGGCCACTGTAAATACCTCAAAGGGAGTCAAAAAAATTGGAGGCAAGATTATTCACATTGGCGCGTCGCTTGTCAACCGCCGTCTCGCTGGTTTGCCCAAGGCGAAGTGATGTACACTAATGCCTATTAGTTGTTATTGGCCCGGTCATAGGGGGTGACATTCATATTTATGGAAAATTCAGCGATAGCGACCACGGATGCACCTAGTACGTCCGATCGAATTCTCAATGCCGCGGAAGACCTTTTCGCCGAAAAAGGTTATAGCGCCACATCACTGGGTGATGTGGCGGATCGCGTGGGAATCCGTTCGCCGAGCCTCTACAATCACTTCAAGAATAAGGAAGCCCTGTACGAAGCGGTACTGGAGCGTTTGCTGGCCGATTTCTCCGCCCCTCTTGCCGAGTTAGACAGCGGCCCGGTTACTAACGAGAGGGTGTTTAGCTGGCTGGAGAGGATTGTTCGCCAGCATCACGCCAATCCCAATCTGGCCAGGCTGCTGCAACATGCCGCATTGTCGGGTGGGCCGCACACCAACGAGTTGATTGATCGGCTTTTTCGGCCGATGTTCAAGCCCGCCGGCAAGATGGAAGGTGGGAATCTCACCCTGTTTGAAAATACCGGCCTGCAGCCCTGGGCTGTTATGGCATTCAACAACCTGGTGATGTCCTACGTCACTATGGCGCCAATGTATCGGGATCTACTGGGCCAGGATCCTTTCAGCGAAGCGGCGCTGGAGAACCAGCTGAACTTGATCAAAATGCTGCTGCGTGCAGTATTTGAATACAAGGGAGATTCATTCCCGGCGGCCTGATAGCGCAGGTCGTCCCCCCGGTTTTAAGAGGTCAGTACCATTTCATGTTGATTTCGGACGCAGTACATATCTGGCGAGAGTCGGATGGTGATTATCATATCGAATGGCAAGCCAGTCATCCTGATACACAAGTGTCGGTAGAGGCACTTTCGCCCAGTGGAGAAGTAAGCGCTCACTATAGCGAAGATGCCCCTCATATGAGGCTGTCTGGCCTGAAGCCTGGGAGTCGGCATTATTTTCGCCTGCGCGATCAGCACGGTACAGAAGTGCTGGCGGCCGAGCGTAAACTGGGTATGCAGGGCACCCCCAATTTTCGTGACTTTGGTGGTTACGCCACGGCTGCAGGGCGGCAAGTCAGCTGGGGTTTTCTGTTTCGTTCCGGCCAATTGTCCAGTCTCAGCGACCAGGACGTCGACCTGCTGGCGAGCTTGAAACTCGATCTGGTGTGTGACTTCAGGCGGCAGGAGGAGCAGGAGGGAGATCCCAGTCGTCTGCCTCTGTGCAATCCTCCGCGGATTGTCAGCTTGCCGATTATTCCCGGCAGTAACTCACGGTTTTTCGAGAATATCGACGGGCAGATGGGCGACCGGCAAGCCATGTTCGATTTCATGTTGGAGATCAACCGCGATTTCGCCGAGGCGCAGACGGCAACCTATGCGCGGATGTTCCGAGAGATTCTGAGCGTCGATGACGCGCGGTTTCTGGTGCACTGCGCCGCGGGTAAAGACCGTACCGGGTTTGCCGCTGCCATCATTCTTATGGCGCTGGGTGTATCGCGCGATATAGTAATGCGTGATTACATGCTAACAGGCCAGTTCTTCCAGCCGCAAAGTGAAATGGCCCGCCTGCGCGAGAAGTACCAGATGCAGCATATGGATTCAGACTCGATTCTGCCGATGCTGGAGGTGCACGAAGATTATTTGACGCGCGCATTATTTGCCATCGAACAAAGCTATCCGTCAGTAGAGGATTATCTAGCCGAGGCGTTAGGTGTGGGTGCCGCCGAAGTAGCAGAGCTTAGGGCGCGCTACCTAAATTAATGTCTATAAACGAAAGAGCCGCCCTGTTGGGCGGCTCTAAAGGAGTGCTTTAGCGGCCCAACTAGACTGCTTTACAGGCGTCTTTTGCCGCGTTGATCTGCTTCTTCTCGCAGGTTTCGCTGGTGGCATCGCCAACACACCACTTGCCGCGGTTATTCCAGGCCGTCAGCTCAGCTTTCTTGCCGTTGGAACACTTTACTGTGTATGTCGAGTAGGCCGTGCCGTCGCCGGTGGCGGCTTTTGAGTTAAACACAATGCTGGTGGGTTTGGCTGCCAGGCTGCCGGCAGAGAAAAGTATCAGCGCAGACGCCGCTGCAATTTTTACGATGTTCATGTTAAGTCCCTCGGGATTCTCAGTGGGTGTTTACACCGACGAATGTGGCCGTTTTCGACCAACTTCGGATATCAGTAGTATAGAGGCAAGGAGGGGGTAGCTAGAGTTACTATTTCGTAACTATTTGGGTATTTTAGTAACAAAATCTATTCCTCTGCGAGATAATTATGCTATCTATTTGTTTTTAAAGTTATTTATTCAATTCTATGTGAGTTTCGATGGGAAACGTTAACAAAACTTCATCTCGCGAAGGTAACAGGTGTCACTTTTGGAGGCTCCAGGACAGTGCTGCCAATGATGTGGAAGCGGCCTGTCGTTGCGGGTCGGATCTCGGCAGACTTTGTAGCGGGCGCAGCAGCGCATGGCGAGGGTTTTTGCGGTGGGCGCTTGCTCGCAAAGGCCGGATGACTCACGACGGGAATTTGGTTATGGTGTTGCGCCTTCAAAATAAGAGAATACTGGCTTGACCGACCCCTTTGCAGATATCCGGCCCTATCGGGATGACGAAGTGGCGGGAGTCCTGTCCGGTTTGCTGGGCAGTGTAGAATTCCTGGACATTCTGGCGGCCTATCGTCTTGGCCGCCGCGTCAGTTTCCTGCCCCGTCCCATGCGGCCTTTGCTGCGACCTCTGGTGCGGTACTTGCTCGCCCGTGAAGTGCGGGGTGTGTCGGATGTGCGCAGCATGCAAATCGTCATTGAGCGCTATATGACTCGTATGATCGAAGCGTCCACGGGTGGATTTAGTGTCTCGGGCTTGGACAAGCTCGACCCCGGGCGCGCCTATCTTTTTATGAGTAATCATCGCGATATTGCCATGGACCCCGCTTTTACTAATTATGCGTTGCACGGCAGCGGCTTTGAAACCGCGCGTATCGCCATTGGTGACAACCTGCTTACCATGCCTTGGGTCTCAGACTTAATGCGCTTGAACAAGAGTTTCATTGTGAAGCGCTCCGTGAGTGGCCCCAGGGAATTGCTGGCGGCCTCGAAGAACCTGGCCAACTATATTCAACACTCGTTGCTCGCCGAGCACTCGTCGATATGGATTGCGCAGCGCGAGGGGCGCGCCAAAAATGGCGTGGATCGCACTGAGCCGGTTATTGTCAAAATGTTGTCTATGAGTAGGGACAAACGGGAGCAGGAATTTGGCGCTCATGTTCAAGGCCTGGGCATCGTGCCGGTAGCTATCTCCTACGAGCTGGACCCCTGTGATGCGATGAAAGCCAGTGAGCTCTGCCAAAAGGCCTCCGAAGGCCGCTATGAGAAAGGTGCGCAGGAGGATGTCGCCTCTATTGCGCAAGGAATTTCCGGCGATAAGGGGCGCGTCCATGTCTCGTTTGGGACGCCACTCGGCGACGGGCTAGATACCCCTGATGCCGTTGCAAA
>JBDNIE010000362.1:0-3581 GCA_041688425.1 Halioglobus sp.
AACGGTCAAAGTGCGGGACGTCGAAACATGGACCAGAAATACAATCGGGATAACATTTCATAAGGAAAAATCAGCAAAACCAAACCCCGGACTGTCTGAGAATCCGCAGGAACTTACCCCGGCGTTTTAAACACCCCAGTCTCCTACTATTTCCCTGGGAACGTGTGATTAGCTAAACTGTTGCAAGATTATCACTCCGATTGGGCCTTCCAGACTTTGAGGAAAAGGGCAAGGGTTCCGAGTAGAAGCAATCCGGTAATGACCCAAAGTAGATTATGTTGCTTTTTCTCAGCAACTTCTCTTTGGGCTATGTTCTCTTTCCCCTGTGTTCTTTCGCTCGGAAGATAAATAGTTTCTCGCCGAGGTAGGTCGTCGAGTTTGGGTTCCTTTGACGGTCGAAGTTTTCGCTCGGATTCTAAATCCAAAAATTTTTTCTCATACCAAACTCGGAATTTGTCTCTTCTCTTTTCACTAGACGCAATCTGCAATGCTTCATCAACTGGAGGTAATAGGTTACTATCCACGGGTTTCTGATGATCTTCAATATATCCTGAAAGTTTTATTAATAGTAAGTTGGCTATAATTTTTGGATTCCAAATATATTCGTCATTCGAGAGGCGTCCACCCTCGCGCTCATCATCGAGCAAATCGTATAGAACCGCTCTAAGCTTTGAGTTGTCAGTTTGGCTCTCAATGTGATGCTCTACTAGTTTACCTAGCTCATCATATCCATCTGCGTATTTTCTAATATCTTCATTTTCTATCAGTTTGGCCAGTGCATCCCAATCAGTGACTTCCGCCGACAAGACATTCAACGAAACAACAAATATTAAAATTTTTGAGAGAATTCGCATACAGTTAAAATCTAGGGGTTCATCAGTTTCCAATCTACCTCGCCAACGATGCAGCCACATGCTGAAACCTCGGCATCCGACATCAAATATTTCTCATATTCAGCATCCTCATGATGCCCGTCCCTTCCCAACAAATGCCCAATTTCGTGGGTAACCACAAATTCGAGATCACACTTCTCAGGAACTTCATCAACGACGGCAATGCCGACCTGCTTGAATGCCATTCCATTATTTCCAGGATTCAGATTTTTGACAATATACACATCAAGAGCATTGGCTCTAGCGAGGGCTAGATTAGTTGCCAAATTTTCTAGTTCAGCCTGATTGTCGAGAGTCCCGCTATCATTTAAATCGTAGTCGGCATTTTCATTCAGTATCCAAACATTGTCAAAAAATACATTTGCTTGAGGACCGAGGGCACGGTTTAGATGGAGCTTTATCTGCGCCGCCTGCGGAGCTGCTACTGCTTCATTTGTGTTGGAGTCAACAATCGCATGAAGAACTAAGTTTTCCGTTCGCTTCTTCAGAACATCGGCTTCGAACAGCTCAATTTTTGTACCGTCAATTTCGATTTGAATCTTAACTCCTAAGCCGACAGCTACTCCCGTCAGCGTGAGTTCCTGCTCTGCTGCTATGGGCACTTCTGGAACGATAGTGAGCTTGCCTGCAGGCTCCGAAACAAACTTCATTTTCTGGAGAAGCTCTTGCGGTGCTCCTACAATCTTCACTTTGATTTTGTTGCTTCCCTGCATCGGCACCATTAAGACATTTTCCTTTTCGTCGTATCCAGTGCATCCCGCTGTCTCATCATGATTGGCTTCAATAACTTCTGCTACCTCCACCGGCAGGAGGAATCCTTCGGGCATAGTTCCCACAGGAGCTTCGTAGCTCCAGTTAGGATTTTCCGCTGACAGTTCCACTATCCCAATGACGTTCCACTCTTCGCTAGCTGGATCGGAACTATCATAATTTAAGTTAGGCTCGATCTGAAGAAATTTCACTTGGTTGACCTCAACCACATCTTCAAAGCTCAGTTCAGTAACAATCTCTTCCCCCATAGCATAGCTATAGCCTCCTACCGAGTTATAGGGGTTAATGAAATCTTCTTCTACGTAGCCATCAAACGTGTAAGTCAGTCTATATTCCCATGGATGGTTCCAAGTGGTTCCAGACCCACTACTTGCGCCGTTATTTCCACCGCCAGTATTCCCACCACTGCCTGGGTAAGACTGGGCATCGTAGGGATCTGTGTTGGAAATTGCCTCCTCCAAATTCGTGTATCCATCGTTGTCAAAATCGGCGAGATCGGGGTCCATCCCTCCACTGTAATCGCTGTAAACAAGACGAAAGAACTCAAAGTGTGCGGCATTGGCTTGGAAGCCCATCTCGATTTGGCTTCCGGTTCCTACCCGGATGTCAGGCGCAAATTCCCAATCGAACTCGCTCGCAGTGAGTGATGAGCTGGTCTGAATGAAGTAGACCCGCCCAGGGACACCTTCCCAACTGAACAGGTAGTTTTGTCCCTGAAGGTGTTCGACGTGGGGCAAAGGCTGAGGGGCCATTTGAGCCATCGCAGAACTCAGTAAGCCGAGAAGAAATAGAGTAATTTTCTTCATTTGAAATAAAGGTTAAAATTATTCGGAAGCTTGATTTTCTTCGGGGCGAGTATGCCGCCAAATCTTGAGGACCCGTGTCTTGGGCTTAGCTTCTTCAATCTTAATCTGACGTTGGCGTTCCTTCTGATGTTCGATGGCAAGCTGTCGATCAGTGTGAAGCTTTTGCTGATTTTCGTCATAGAGAGTGTGAATGGACTCAAGAAAATCGAGCGTCTCCTCACGTTCAGTCTCCTCGCCAGAGGTCACGAGGTAACGCGCTCCGGTTTGAGAGAACTCCGGTAATTCCGTTGGAACCTCTGGAACATCAGATCCTTGGCCACTCCCGGAATAAAAGAGCATGAACTGATAGCGCACGTTATTGTCATCGAATGACAGTAAACTCTGAAAGACGGACCAATCGACATTAGACCATCCTTCGAGTGCTCCTTGTTGCCCTTGATGGGAAGGCCAGATTTGGAGGCGAGTTCCCCCCGCTCCGTAGGATGTCGCTGAGATGATGTAAGTCCGGGTCGATAATACCGCTTCTGGAGTCTGCACATCGGGCTGTGATTCGCCTGTCTCTTCTTGAGTGGTATCATCTTCCAGAAATACAGGTTGCTCGATTCTTTGGATCACCAGAGTGTCTTTCCCCTGTTGATGAACGACTTCATCGAGGACCGGGGCATTTTCGAGGGCAGAATGATTTTGTTCGGTCTGACCCAACGCAACACTCCCCAGAGCTGCTAAAAGTGAGAAAAAGTAAAATAATTTCATCCTAAAAATTAAATCGTGAACTTGGGATAAGCGAAGTCAAGCCGTTTTCTGGGGCGTCAGGGTGCGTAGTAAGTCATGAGGGGACTCCATTTTTTATGACTTAGAATTCGGGCCTTGAGCTGTGTTCCAAACGGGAGCACCAAGGGCTCTCGAAAGGCCTTTCCAATTGGCTTGCCTGTCCATTGTTCGCGAGGGTCTGAGCCATCAACCGTGTAGACGATAATCCCCCGTTGATTCGGATTTTTGAGGTAAAACTTGGTTTCTCTTTTTTGCCCCAGTCGCGTGTAAGACGTTGGAGGCTCCAATTCAGGCCAGAGGCCTTCTTCTCGGAAATGCTGCTTCAAGGCAATCGGGCGTA
>JBDNIE010000363.1:0-20211 GCA_041688425.1 Halioglobus sp.
GTATGCCTACCTGCGGTATCTGTTTGCAGAACTGCCCAGGGCCGAGACCGTTGAGGCTATCGAAGCCCTGCTGCCGGGCAATGTAAACCCAGAGCAGATCAAACTCTAACGCGCCACCCCGTCGTTTATTTTACGCTTACATAAATACAACAAGTCACCCCGAAAATACCCCCGAGTAAGATGGTCAGCCGTCCCACATCTCAAGCACCCGACTGTAACTCTGCACAGCGTCCGGCAACCCCAGGTCCTGTACATCAAGTACAGTGCATTTTCTGGTGCCTCCATTCTTTGGACCCCTAAGGCCACGACCCACCATTTGCTCATAGGCCACAGCGCTCCATGTAGGCCTTGTAATACAGATAACATCCGTCTTTGGGGCATCAAATCCGAGTGTGAGTACCGCGACATTGCAGAGAAAACGAAGGCCATCGCCAGAGCGAAACCTTTCAATAATCTCATATCTTTCTGCTTTGGGCGTTTGTGCAGTCACCAAAGCCGCACAGTGGCTACCTGCACCCTTGTTCAGTGCCAATACCAGAAGTTTCGCATGCTCCACCGAGCAGGCGAAAACCAGGACGCGCTTTGAAACAGGCAGCTGCAACAATTCACTCAATATCATCGCATTACGACGTTTTTCTCTTCCCAGTATTTCCAGATACTCCGGGGGTAGCACACTGAACATTTTGAACTTTTCCCGTTGCCCGGCTGTCATCGGTGGAGTTCCGAATATTTTCAGTTTGCGGGCAGAGACATTAGAGAGAATCTCCCTACTCTGCAAAGTCTGGATAGGGTGCTCACCCAATGACTCCGGCCTTAGAAGACGCTTGTCAAAAAATTTAAGTAGCGCTCGACTCTCGCTATCGTCTCTTCTCCAGGGGGTAGCCGACAAGCCGATAAATGGAGGGGCACTTGATAACATTCGCCATTCCTTACGCGCCCGAATCCCAAGCTCGACCAGAACATTTCTGTATTCAGTAGTCAGTAATGAATGTGCCTCATCGACTACAACACAGGAATAATTTTGCTTCCGAAGCATTTCGATAAATGCCTTCTTACTAGATAAAAATTCCGATTCCCTGACCCAACTGGCCAGCTGATCTATACTCGCAATCAATGCCGTAGGCTGATCCGGAAATTCTACATCCTCGATATCTCGCCCACCCCAAAGGCGTATCAACTTCATGGGACGACCACGATGAACCGGTTTGTCACCCGACCTGAGGGGCGGCACTTGCCATACTTGCCTGAAGCACTTCCAAGCTTGTTCCTGAAGTTCAGCCGACTGTGATATCCACAATATCGTGGGGGCCCGCTGCCCTCGGCAGTTTTCGGCAACGTGGTCGCATATCGCTTCAACAGTTACGCGAGTTTTACCCGCTCCGGTTGGTAAAGACAACATACCGGCATTTCCACTACCGCCATTCAACAACTCTCGCAGAGATTGATAAACTTCAAGCTGGAAATCATGCAGAGGAGGTAATGCTTCAGCCGGCTCGACCTCTTCATCCCCAAGACGCCTGATACCACTGCCTTTGGCCAGGCTTTCCGGCAGCTCCAGAACCTCACAAAACGCCTTGGCCCATCGACTACCGCTGCGCCAACGCTCCGCCATTCTCTGTGCACGGGATCTCTGTGTACGAAGATGCCGAAAAGAACTGCTATCCTTGGAAGAAGAAAACTCTTCAAAGAAGTTTTCAATTATTTGTTGCTTCTGTCTCTTCAGAGTACGCAAAAGTTCGCAACGCACCCAAGGCCCAAAGTCCCTATCAGCAAGAATGCGGGTGCCGAGCAAATCAATGACCTCAGATACCGGCTTGCGGGATTTTCCACCTGTAGAAAGAGAGCCAGCTTTGAGGGCTTCTTCTGCTGAATAAATACACTGAGCGAGTTCCTGCCCGTCTTCAGAATCAAGATAAAACTGCCAGCTTGATTCAGGAATACGTTTGAGCGCTTTTTCGATCAAGTGTCGCCCATCAATTTCACTAGACTGTTTCGGTTTCATCAAAAATATGTCCCTATTTCATCCATGATTGTCGATCAATTTACGCACCCCTGCAGCCTGGTAGCTCTGGCCGCTCTACTCCGGGCTCGTCAGGATCAAGGGTTTATTCCTTCTATACATGATCAAACTGTACCCAGTTTGCTGCCGTATGAAGCACCTCTTCCATCTCCCGCCGTGTTTTTCCCTTCAGGGAACACTCCCAAACCGTCAATACACGCCAGCCCATACGCTCGAGCTTGGCACAATTACGGGCATCGCGCTCTGCATTCTCCTCAAGCTTTTTCCGCCAGAATTGCCGGCGATTCCCAGGCCATTTGAAAAGGTGGCAGTTGTGACGATGCCAGAAGCACCCGTTGACTTGTATCACTGCACGGTACTTTGGGTAGACCAGATCAGGCCGGCCAGGCAACAACTTGCCTTGCCACCGATACGAATTCCCCAGTCTGTGCCTGAGCCCTAGCCGCTGAAGACCGCTGCGCAGGAGCATCTCCGGTCTGGTGTCACGACCCCGAATGCCAGACATCATGCGGGACCTTGTCTGACTATCAACGATATCCATCGAACTCACTCATACTGTACATATACACAGTCAAATGGGGTATACTCATTTTTATTCCTGCGAAGCTTTTCGCCGGGTCAAATCTGTGACATTATTCGCTGGGTCAAACCTGTGACATTGAGAAGCTAATAACTAACGATACGGTAGCCGTACCAGCATGACACAATCCAACGATATCCAGCAACTCCTTGATTCAGCAGTATTTATTTGGGGACAAGGCCACGTGGCGGAAACCTTGGACGTTGAACGCGAAACAGTCAATCGCTGGCTAAAGAAAAAGGGGATAGACGAGCTCAATCGTAACTACAAAGCCTATACCAGGTCTCTAAACAGCCTGCTACCACAAAAACCACGGAACTATGACAAACGTAAATTCGATTTCATCGACCTATTCGCAGGTATTGGTGGCCTGAGAAAGGCATTTGAGGGTATAGGCGGCAAATGTGTGTTTACAAGCGAATGGGATGAATATGCCCAGCGCACTTACCGGGCCAATTACTATGATGACCACCCCATTAATGGCGACATAAAGGAAATCACAGAGGGGACACTGATTACCAGGGAAGTCGGAATTTCGGCAAGCGAACTCGCTGAAGATGAAATCACGCAATATATAGATACTCATATACCTGATCATCATGTTCTTCTGGCCGGCTTCCCCTGCCAGCCCTTCTCAATAGCAGGTGTCAGCAAAAAGAATGCGATGGGGCGTGCCCACGGATTCGACTGCAAGATTCAGGGCACTCTATTCTTCGATATTTGCAAGATTCTGAAGGTTAAGCGCCCTGCCTGCTTCCTGCTTGAAAATGTAAAAAACCTGAGAAGTCACAATAAGGGTGATACCTATAAATCAATTCTTGAAGCACTCGATGCTGCTGGCTACGATGTGCCCGAGCCTCAGGTCATCAATGCCAAGAACTGGTTGCCTCAGAACAGGGAACGCATTGTTATTGTCGGCTTTCGCAAGGATTTGGCAATCGGCGAAGACTTTGATCTAAAAAAGATCAGAGCCACCAGAAAGCAGGTCGTTGATAACCTTGGGAAGCTACTGCAAGACAACAAAGATGTGGCGGATAAATATACGCTGACCGATAACCTCTGGAATTATCTTCAGGCTTACAAGGCTAAACATCGAAGTAATGGCAATGGATTCGGTTACGACCTGTTCACACCAGCCTCCACTTATACGCGCACTCTTTCAGCCCGCTACTATAAGGACGGCTCCGAGATACTGGTAGCGAAGAGCAAGCGCGATGCCGGTCAATGTGAAAGCGGTAAATCCAAACCCCGCCGCCTGACACCAAGAGAATGCGCTCGCTTGATGGGTTTTGACAAACCAGGTGATGCCAAATTCAAAATACCGGTCTCGGATACCAGGGCCTATAAACAATTTGGCAATTCCGTGGTTGTACCGGTTTTCGAATCGGTGGCTAGGCAAATGAAAAAGCATATTATTGAAAGCGTATTATTGGACGAACAGCGATTTTCGAACAAGAGTGCTCCCAATATCCGTCAAGAGAAACTCTTTCGCTCTGATTAACGTGTTTCACTGACTTTTCTGATGTGGGAAATGAACTCTTCAAGACTCGTCAGACCACCTCGAACAGCCTCAGGGTATTTCCTGATTAACGCCTTAGGCACGACCAGTGACACACCTTCGGCTTGCATTTCCTTGAACTGATTCTCAGAAACCCCTTCCTGCAATGTAAACAGGTATTTATCCGGGATACGATTTGCCTCATTCAAAATCTGACGCCAGCGATCCTTAAGGGTCGTTTTAACAGCCAACATGTTCAATTTAGTATCCGGGAATTGAGTATTCTTATAGGCATCAACACTAGGAAAAAGAAAGTCCGGTTTTTTATTCCCTTCTGTTGTTACCTGCGTATCGAAACCGCTCAGGCCCTCTTCAATAAATATCTTCTCCAGATGCAACTCCAATGAGCGGCCCGCCCTCGATTTTCGACGATTGCTGATGGAGTTAGCCAGTGTAACGAAGTCTTCAACAGAGTTAAAACCACTTCTAATCAGCGGTAGAGCATGCAAATCCTCAATCATCCTGAAAACGACATATTCCTGCTCACGGCGCTTTAACAAGCGTCTATCTGGATCAAGATCAGAGAAAGCAAACTGCTCGACCACAAAATCAATAATCGCCTGCCCGGATGGAAATACTGCGACCCATTCATTTGGCAACTCCAGATCTACTTCCTGAAACAGCGGTAACTGCGCCACCCCCCCAAATAGTTCATTGAGCGGCTTGAACAGGCTCGCTGCAGGAAGCACTTCACCAACGAGACCCTCTATATAGTCCTCTTCTTCTACACATCTGCAAACCCACACTGACATCTGTTCAATTCCGGTACCAGACAGATCCACCTGGAAAGCAAAAATAGCCAAGGCTCCAGTGTTTTCCGGATCCTGCAGGGGTGCATAATCCACTCCTTGCTTCCAGCGAGTTATCCTGTGTTCGTCCCGCCCGTTGGCTCTATTTTCAGAAAATTTACTATTGTAGTAAATGGCGCGCAATTCCTGTATCTCGAGATCGTGTGAATCAACTTGGGCTTTAAACAAATAGTCAGGATTATGGGTGTCTCGATCGAGGAGCGAAGGAAATACCCTTTCCGTTACAGTTGAAGGAATGTAAATTCCAGAACCATGCCCACCAGAAGCACCAGTATCATTGGCTGATAGCCGTTTTACATAGGCGAACCAGTCAGGGGATGCTTTAGATGTAATCCAGATTTGTAATTTTTCTGTACTCAACTTATGTGACTCAGGATGTGGTAGTGAGGCTCAGGAGAGCGAGGTTTTCAGGCGCCAGCTTTACTCTTGACTAGATTTATTGATTCAGTACACATTCACATCATAACTCGACGCTCTTAATCCTTTATCGATTCGCTCATTCCTAGGCTGCACAGCCTCTTGCCTGACCTGAAATACGAGTTCCGCCATGGGGATTAACCAGTAGTTTCTGGCTCACTTCATCGAGATTTCGCACCAAGCCCGGGCCGAATGATACACGTCATATATAATCTAACGTCTTTAGTATTCATCTTTTCCTAATACATCCCTTTCATATTCATCAGCTACCTTTGCCACATAGTTGAGTAGCATTACAAACTCACCATCATCCATCGTTTTTACGATCTGTGTAGACTCTACGACTATGGCACTACGTCGCTCTGAGTAGGCAAAAGAACAATACATAGAGTCATCGCTATTTCGTGAAAGAAAATCAATGGCCTTTGCTTTTGTTAACGTCTTCATTTTAGTCCCAGATAAATCAAAGCAGGGAGACACGAACCTAATAACATCGAAGCCATCGGCCAGCGGCTTTAACTTTTCTATATAAACCACCTGAGTACGCCCTGCTTCGAGCTCATAAGTGTAATGTAGTTCGTCATTATCATAATCATAGGTGAGTTCATAACCCACTGATCTCGCCTGGCTGAGCACGCGAGCTAATGTAACGTCCTGCTCAACTACCAACTCCAATAACGGCTCATTACCGATTTCAAAAATTAGAGAAGCGCGATAATTAGTGGGGGTTTCTCGTGTCGCGCTGAGAGTATATTTTGATTTACACCAAAAACTATCCAGTAATAGCTTGGAAAATTTACTATAGGCCCGATAATTTCCCTTGTATTCCTGCCCCAAACGACCTATTCCGTTTGCGTAACCGACCAGAAAAGCCGCAATTGAAAGAACAGTCGGTCCAGGTGAAATCGAGGATTCGGCAGAAGCCATGAGCCTGTCCAGATCAGGGCGTAAAAGAAATAGCATCACCGCCCTCTTATAAATATCACCTGCATCAGCTAGTTCAGGCACCTCGGCTTCCGCTTCAAGCACCTTTCGGACGTATACAAACCATTTTCCAATATCCTCGGCGACAGTAACTGCGCTAGAGGTAATTGACACTTGTAGACGACTCAGGAAATCGATCGGATCAAATCCATCCTCTGGTTTTATGTCAATCAATGCGGGAAACAATTTTGATAGTATCAATCGGTCGGACTCTGAGAGTCTGGATTTGTGACCAATTACCGTCGCACATTCTGATGAAACGGGCTTAATCCCATTTGAAGCCAGGCATACGGGGAGCAAATCCATGACATACGAATGATCTGATATTTCATTTACCGGGAAATGCTGAAGAGCTTTCACTCCACCGCCGAAAGCGTCAATAAAAGCCAATTGAGGCTCGATATCATCAGGTAGTGAAAATTCTGGTTTTGGCTGATCGAGTAATTTCTGGATATCAGGGATTACGCCAAAAATGTCTCGCTCGGCAATGACATCATCAGGTAGACGCATCACAAAATCATCAATTGCGCTAGTTGAATGCATATTAATCGAAGACACACACCAAAGTGGTACAGGCGCGTTCACTACCATTAGCTGCTCAGTCTCTACAAGTTTATGTCTGCCTCCATATTTTGTGACATCATCGAGCTCATACTCAATGACTACTACGCGTTCGTCATTGAGTAACCCGGCATATTCTTCCACATCCGGAATCCCGCCCTTCCAGAAAGGAATTGATCCGCCGAAAGCTTCCCTCGTATCGACCTTGTATCGGAACTGGCTTCCTGCCGGCATAATCATGCCCGAACCGAGAAACGACATGAGATTCCGCTGTGTAGTAATGAAATACAGGCGATTTGGTCTGGAGCCCTCGAACAATGAGCTCTGCAATTTACTTCGGTCTTCTATATTTTCCAATTCAATAGCCCCTTCTCAGGAGTTGGTAACATTTTCAACACTTGAGGGTTTTCATCACATTCAGAATAGGTAAGTTGCAAATAGGATCTGGCCCTACTAATCATCACGTACATTTTCATCTTGAAAAAGTCTTCGTTTGCTCCATCTGTTTTGTATACCTGTATTTGAGGTATGAAGACACCATCAAACTCCAGACCTTTACAGCTCTTATCACAAACAACCGTAATCGTACCTTTTACATAAAAGTTGATCTTGGCCGCATCGGTACCAGATGAATATTTCTGTACTTTCAGCTTTCGATCATCTGCTAGTGGCTTGATCACCTTCATAACTCTATTTTGGACCGTTCGATCAGGAACGATAATTCCCGCAGAAAGGTCGTCGTTGTTGTGTAACCACTGCACTATGGAAAGCATTTCATCATCGAATGTGTCGAATTTTCGCAGTTGAGGCTTCGCCCCTTTGGCATTCTTTGGAATATCCGGAGTACCCGTTGACATCCCGAGGTGGAAAAAGCTGGCCAACCTGGCAATCGGTCCTGAATTTCGATAGTTTATTGTAACTTCATATGTAACTGCCTCTGGCATGAATGCCTGTATTTGACTAATCGTGGAATTTCGACTTTCTTCCATTCGTTGATTATCATCGGCAAATATTGTCACAGCAGGGATGGATCGGCCATCGACTATAGCCTCTTCGTTTCTGAGAACATTCAGGAATAGATAAAACTCCTTTGGGAAATCCTGCCCTTCATCCACAATCAGGTTTTGCCAGTACATCTTCTCAGGCCGGCTTGGCTTTCCTTCCATAACGAGCTTAATCGCCTTACCGAAATCGGGCAGCCAACGCTCTATTTCAGGAATCTTATAGCGGCCATTTCCTCTGCCCCAAAGACCGTAAACCCATGAATGCCAAGTTTTTGACTCAACATCCATATCCAGTTCTTCAATTGAACGTTCTAGATATCGATTGAGCAATTTGCTATGCATTATGATATCAACATCATCGCCTCTTTGACCAAGGACGGCGCCTCTATATAGTGCTAACACAGTCTTTCCTGTACCGGGTGGCCCAACACATATAACCGGTCGATCAAACGGCGCTTCCATCAGGAAGTCTTCCTGCTGAACACTCAACTCAGAACGTCTTGGCAAGCGCACTAAACTGTATCCTCAATTAGCGATATGAAATGGTGGAAATAGCCAATATTCGGCGCATCCTTGCCTCCAATCAGTACTGAGCGATCGAGCAGACTATTCGCATGGTCACAGCTGGTTTCCGCAACAAGTGTGCATGCATGACAAGCAGACTTATTTAGCCCCTGAACACCTTGTTGTTCCAGCTCGCTGCAGATAGGATCACTGGAGCACCAGTTGGCTCTAAATAAGGCTGTCTTGAATGTGCCGTAAAGTCGATCGGGCAAACCTTCTCTCACCAAGCCACCCAAAGCGCCTTCACTGTCCGCAGAAGCTGTATAGATAAGAATGCCTGCCATCCCCTCTTTGTCGTCACTGTAAATGCGTTCCGACAAAGAAGATGAGGAATAACCACATTCGAAGCATAACTGCCGAATCAACAAATGCGAAAGAGTATGGAGGAGAACAAATCGATCTGTAGCCTCTGGAAGAAAACCTAGCGTAGAGCGCTTTCTGGCATTCCGCATACCGGCAAGAACCTGCTCAGGAATTCTCTTCTCCCAAGCATCAAGTGCGTGAGGGTCAAGAGCCAGGAATATCCCCTCTCCATAGATTTCCGTAGCGGGCAACCAATTTGCACTGGCCCCAAGTGATGGGGACACCAATCTTTCATAATTGGGTTCAAGGCGTGTGAACCCCCTTAGCGCACGAACGATACGGAGCTTTTTAGCCAAGGTAACTTGTGATATTAACCTCCTGAACTCACTCCAGGCGAGTAATTCACCTTTTGGCAACTGCGACTGGAAGACGTTGAAATCGGCTTTTTCGGCTATAAATTGAGCGCCCGGTAGACTTTCAGGCGGTGTAATAAAGGCTTTCCATTCCTCTATAAGCAAGCTCTCCTCATCTCCAGCCACTGGTACTAATACGCCTTCGCTCTGGCCTGTCTCATGTAGACACTCCCATACGATCTCTACCGTAACACCAAGTTCCTGTAATTTTTCGTCAGCAACAATCGGTGTGATAAATTTGGACGCTACTACATCGTCCGGAGATTGAATAAGGTCCTTTAGCATTAGCAATGGCTGCCATTGAGGGTGAAGTCGAATCAAATCGAAAATTGATTCCTCGCTCTTTTCTCCAACTCGAATATCAATCGCAGACTCTACAACAGGGTAATAGGCATTGCTCGCTCCCCTCTGTACAACCTGAGGTAATTGATCACAGGGCTCGGCCAAATCACGTTTTTGCCAGGGATGAGTGCCACTGCACCCCTTCAGCACGCCCGCCAGAGAATCCTTGAATGGTAGACGCTCCAAATCATTCTCGGACTTGCAATTAATACAGGCTACGACAAGCGACTGTAACCCGGCTCCCCTTTTCGGATCAGATTTAAATTGTAAACGATGATTCTTGCAATTACTTTTACTGCCTATATGAGCCCACTTGTCCCAGGGAATATCGCTAAGGTGCCCCCCTTTGCACACCGCCATAAAACGCATGGGAACTAGATGGCTTTTTTTTCCGCAGGATTCACAGAACGGATGTTCCCCCTCCTTTTCCATCGGCGAAAACCATTGTTTTATCGCTCGACAATTGGGACAAAATAGCCAGCTCGGAAAGCGATAATAAGGCACAGGGCTTCCACTACGATACGCGCCGGAAAATAAAGCTCGACCGGCGATAGGAGCCGCTCGAAAGCCTTGTACACCCAGCACTCGCTCAAGGCGCGGCAACCTTACATCAGGATCTCCTTTGGTTTTCCAATTGGTGGTGTCCATCGCTACGAATGACTCAGAACCAAAATCGTAGATTCCTCCTACACCAAATGGAGTAATCGTTTGCGAACGCCTAACAGTTCTATCGATTCCCATTAGTGTTCTCCCCACACGTAGACATTGCAGTCACTGTCTACATTTCGCATGGAATTGAGCGTAGGCCAGGGAATCTCCGGTTTCGCAGCGGCTCCAGCCATATAATCCACCAGTAGCGGCTCGAGATTCGGCGTCGACTTCACGTCATAACGAAGCTGGATTCCACTCTGCCTAGAGAGCTCGGCTTTCTCTTGCCAGGCGTTAATGCAAATTTCAAGGTAATTATTAATTCCAGCTTGCGTGGTCTGATCGTCTGGTTCGGCCTCTAGCATTCTTTGCCTGAGTGCCTCAATCACATCAGCAATAACTGGATGATCCTTATCAAATTGCCTTGCACCGTCATTACCAGATAGACCAGCACAATAGCGCACAACTATAGTTAACGCGGCATGTAACGCACGCTCCATAGAGGGCAAGGCATATGGAGTTACACTGGTTGGCTCGACAGCTCGATAAAGAGCCTGATGATAAGGAATGAACGACTCGTATTGTGACCTATCTCTTGCTTTATTATTCGGATAAAAAGCGACCACCAAACCTGGAACCAGATCCCGCCCCACACGGGAAGATGCTTGAATGTACTCCGAGGTTGTCTTGGGTTGGCCATTCATCATGATCAATCCCAGGCGTTTTACATCGACTCCAACTGAAAACATATTGGTGCACGGCAGGCAATCAATCGCGGCCCGATTCCCTTTTGGCGCCTTCAGGGATTCAAGTATTTCAGGTATTTCTCTGGATGATATATTTGCGGACATCTCAATCGGCTGGATTTTCCTTGATTTAGCAGTGTTATGGGCAATTACTTCTGCACGCTTGGGAATATCATCCAAAGACATTGTCATGGTTTTACCGAGCTCCCGACGACTGTTATGGAAGATAACCTGGGTCCAATAGCCGTCTGCGGCTATGTCCGACAACTTAACGTCAATGGCAGACTGCACTAAGGCAGCACTAGTGTGAACCAGCGACGTAACGGGTGTGTGATACTGGCCCATCACGCCGATATACAACCGGCCCGGATTAGTTTCACTGGAAGCTTCCTCCCTGGAGAACCAGGAATCCTCTGCAGTCATACCCGCAGGCGGGAATACCATACACTCCCGGGCATACAATCGACGCACCTGGTCTTCAGCTCGCCGTATGGTTGCTGTGGCGGCTATATACTTGGGGTTCGCTCCATGGCGCTTCATTACCACGTCCATAGCAGCCTCATAGACACCGGCTATCGTGCCTAACGGGCCGGAGATAAGGTGCAATTCGTCCTGCAGAACCATAGAAGGAGGCCTACGCTTTCGCTTGCCTCCTGAAAAAAATGCGCCGGGTTGATCCCGCCATGCCAGTCGAGCAAATTTGTCGATTGTGCCAATCAAAAATGAAGGTGGTTCTTCATAAAGCGCTTCGTCAATCACTTGTATAGGTAATAGCTTGTTGAAGCAGCATTTTTTTGAAGGGCAAAAGAACCTGAAACTTGAAGCGCTGGCTTGAATACCATAATCCGCGGGCTTCTGACTTTGCTGTGCAGGTACAATGCGGGTGCCGCACCAGGGACACTGCAGCAACTGGAAAGGATTTTCAGGCCTCGCTTGTTCGCGCATCATCTTGTACCTCTGAAACGCCCCGAGTGCCTTCTCAGAATCAGAGTCCAGATAATTGGGAGTCGTGGGCTGCCCCACCCAGAGACCCAAACTGAATGGCTCATCACCCCACTGATTGGTGTCTGCCTTGCGCACTTCCTCACAGGCGCAAATCATCGCCGCTGCGCGTTGAAACTGCTGAGTCGTCAGTAATCGCAGCGTGTATCGAAGAATAATTGCCGTGCCACCACCAGCGTCGCCGTACTGATAACGCCTGTGAAAAAGCTCAAAAGCGGAAACAGCCAAATAGGCCTCCGTTTTACCGCCACCTGTTGGAAACCAGATCAGATCAGCAATTTCACGCTCATCTGAATTGGTATTGCCTATCGATTCAATCGCCAATAGCTGAAAGGCCAACTGAAAAGGCCGCCAACGCAAAACCTCCCATTTCGGATCATTGTATTCAGGTGACCCAACTTCAAAACTGTTCGCTTCACGCATCGTTCCGCCAAACT
This sequence comes from Halioglobus sp., assembly GCA_041688425.1. Taxonomy (GTDB): domain Bacteria; phylum Pseudomonadota; class Gammaproteobacteria; order Pseudomonadales; family Halieaceae; genus Marimicrobium. The sequence continues at coordinate 12,389 of JBDNIE010000363.1, forward strand.
CATCACCGGAATGAATCATCTGCATCTGCATAATACGGTTTGCTAGTAGGAAACAATTTCTGGCGCCAGAATTTTCATTAAGGAAGTGTAGCCCTTTAACCATTCTCTCTACTGCCATGTCCAAACGAGAGAGAATGCGTTCTGCCGCTTCATTCAAACCTTCTGGTACCGGCCTTTTTGCCTCAGCCTTCGTCCAGGATGAATAGCTATTGATAAAGCCTTCAAGTTTTTTGCGCTTTTCTTCCCAGTCTACTTTTTCATTGGCAAGAAACTGTATAGAAAAGACATCACTGTCTTTTAGTGAATGATCCTTCGGCAAGTCAGAAGTGACTGGCGGAACTTCATATTGAGGAATGAACGATGTTTCAATACTCTCAGCAGATAATTGCGCCTTAACTATTGGCCACATCGGCGCACAGCCATGTCCAATCGCAAAAGTCCTTTTGTTTTGATAAATCAGTGCCAGCTCTTCCTCCTCTTTGTCCCAGGAATAGCGATTGGGAGAAGGGTAAGTACCAATAAATCCGTTCGCTGCCGAACAACGAAACCATACTTGATGAATAACATCCGCAGCATCGAGTTTATTCTCCACCACCTTGCGCGGGTTCACCAGAGTCACCGTAACCAGATGACCACTGCCCATACTTCGCCAGGTCGACATCAGGTCGGCACGACCATCCAGTACACCGGCTTTGTCACGACCAGCCCCGGGAGTTAAAACATGAGGCTCCGGATCATCACGAGTAGCGAGCTCCCTTCGTACCCATTGCTTTTCAGACAAAGTGTAGGCGGCTGCGGACAACTCTACACGTACTTCTGGTATAGATTCCTCAGTCTCGATGTAGAATGACAAGCCTACAGATGCGGGCTTGAGCTGATACGCCATAGCGATAGGGTCATCGCTGGTTTGGTCTTCCTCTTCCTCCTCCGGGCCCTTAATGCCGGCTCCCTGAGGGAAAAGAGCACCCATCAGGTAATAGGTATGGGGGGCATCCTTTTTTAACAGCGTTTCATCCGGGCCATTAGCAGGGCCGACCAACTGAGAATTGAGATACTCAACAATCCTGTTTCGGTCTCCGGATAACTGCTTCCTCAAATCCATTTTATTATCCACTCACATTCCCCTGTGCATATTCTGAAACAGCTATAGCATTTTCAACGCGTCTTTCATCAAACCAGGACTTTTTACTCACCGGTGTCGCCATCCATAACACGGCATTTGCCCTCGTCATAGCCACATACAGTTGATTTATCGCCTGCGGCTGATCCACTATTGAATTGATATCGATCAACATCACATAGCGGTTTTCAAGACCCTTGAAATCACGAATTGTACTAAACGGTAATTGCGTATCCATCCAGCGCTCACCAAAACTTTCATTTATTACCACAACCTTCCTTCGCCAGCGCTTATCCAGCCTTGAAGCAACACTTTCCTCGAAAGAGAGGGGTGACAACAGAATAATATCGCCTGGAAGTACATTCTCATCATCGATCCATTGTCCAAGCTGAATCTCTATAAGCGTTGTCAGCGATTCAGTGGAATCGTAGTACTGATCTTTCCATAGCACAGGTAGGCCATCAGAATTAATAGGGCAATTGCCTATATCTCCACCTGTATACATCATCGTATGCTCACCGATCTGGCGGGTATTTCGACAGTTTCTCGTTAGTGGAATTCTAAAGCTACATTCCTTCAAATAGTCCAGAGCACCCTCATCGAAATCTGCATAGAGAGAACCCTGGTTATTTGGATCCATAAAGAAGTACCAGCGTCCATCAATCAGGCCATCACAGAATAGGCTGTCCAGAACCTCGATACTCTCCATGTCCAGCATGTCCTGACCTTCATCGACCACGAGAGCTGAAAAGACCGGGATATTGCCCTTTTCAATCCTGCTTTTTAGGCTAATAAAGTTAACGACCTGAACCTGCGTCTTCGACAAGCGGCGCTTAACGAAGGAAGCCAGCACCGGGCTGCGACAGACGAACAGCACAGACTCATTTTTTGCGTCAAGAATCTCACAGGCTCGGCCCGCCACCAGCGTCTTTCCTGTACCCGCACCACCCTCAATCACTACCTGTTTATTCGCCAATATCATGTCCACAGCGAGATACTGCTGTTCAGTCAAGCTAACCATCTGATCCCAGCTATCCCCTACTTCTGCCAACAGAGACTTTTCACGATCAAACTCTTCTCGCATGGCGCTGCAAAGTACTGCCACTTCATGCTCGCTGAGGCGATCTGTTTTACCTGTTTTTTCAGACCAGTACTTGTAAAGTTTTTCCAGCCAACGCCCAAGATTTCTTCGATCCCAGTCAATAGCGTCAAATACCTCTTCCTTGGGTAATTCGATACCTACATCCCCGAGTTTTACATCGGGAAACATAACCGCAAAGCCAAAATTGACTTTATCAATATCGACATCCAGTGACTTTTTCCGTAGCATTTTTACTAAGGCTTCCCAGGCAGTCTTCACTTGGTTGAGGGGGCTTTCCCTTAGTTCTATAACATTTCCATCACCATCTTTGGTAAACCAGACACCCTGCTTGACAGATAATCGCCCACCCTTGACTTCAAGAACCAATACCCCACGAGTGGAAACAATGACAAAATCAGCTTCCGCAAACTGCTTGCGTTCATGTTTAGGGATATTAAGAGAATGAAATGCGGTCCCCAATTCCAGGTCCGTCTTCTCAAACAGTGAAAACAATTTCTTCTCGGCATTACTTTCAAAACGATAGACAACCACCGGATTCATCTTCATGCGGCAGCTATTCCCAATGTCGCATGAGCGTCATTCCGTTCGGAGTATTCCTCCCTATTGAGTTCAATGGCTAGGGTGGAATCATAACGATAAGTCCTAGGCTCCTTTTGCGCGTCAAACTCTAGCGGTACAACCACGCCCGGTCTCTGGGTAGCCTCCTGATCATGCTTATAGGCACTAGCGCTTTTTTCGGAAATCTTGTTGCTCTTTTTTTTTCTCATAAGTGCATATTCCAACTATGTCCTGTGTATTGCGTACGACCCAACATTTGATTCGCAACTGCGCACTAGTGTTCAGATGACCACGCTCCACTAACCCACTGAATGCTATCTGGTAAAAGTTTTGGAGTACTCAGGGCTGCAAGTCGCCTAAAAGTCGTCTGTTCTGCGAGCCCGAAGCTTGTTTCGTTGTCTGTTCGTGAAGGAGTGGTAGCATCTGCCTGACTGGTCTTGACCCCCAGCATCCACTCGCTGATATCATTCTGATTCGTCGTGGCCTTCCCATTACTATTCAGCATGACAACAGCAAACTCCTGACGCATTCTGCGCCCTCGCTCATCCTGCCAGCGCAATACAGAAGATAGAAACGTGCTGCCGGCTTTTATATCGGACGTAACCGCTGTCTTGCCATGAGAATCGTGAGCGAGTGCCGTGCGGAATAGATAATCCAGCAGCGAGGATTCTGTATCCATCATCTGTAAATCATCGCGTCCCGCCGCAATTTCACGATTGAAGCATACCGCATGATTACTTTTACGTGTGCCGACTGCACGCATCACTGCATCTGGGAGTTTGATCTTCCAAACCTGGCTGTTATGGGTCTTGTCACGAGTTTCTATACCTAATTGTGCGAACATTCCACCGACGAATGATTGAAGATGCTCCTCGCCAAGATTAAGATTTCCCTGCATTTCTTCAGAATTGAAGCTCGCGGCATGTTCGAAAAGCTGTTTCTGTTTGTCCGCTGCGCTTTTTGCCTTCTCCAGAGCCTCATCGATTCGTTCGGCAGTTCGAAGAATACTATCGCCACTGGCCTGAGCAAGAATGTCCTCAACCTCGACAAGGTCTGCTATCTCACCCAGCACATCGTCTTTCATCGAATCACTGAACTCCTCGCCTACCGGCGCCATATCGGCAACCACCTGCTCCAGACGGCTGTAGAGGATATCGATAATTTTCTCATCGAGTGTGTCCGGTGAATGAATATTGAATACCACTACGGGCTTTTTCTGACCATAGCGATACAAACGGCCAATTCTCTGCACAAGGCGCATCGGATTCCAAGGGAGATCATAGTTGACCATGATATGGCAGCGATGCTGGAGGTTTATACCCTCCCCGCCCGCCTCAGTGGATAGCAGAAACTGGGCATCGCCTTCAAAGCGAGCTATCGCCCGGCGACGCTCATTCAAATCCATGGAGCCATTGATAAGTACTGTCTTGTCCTGACCAAACCGCTCATCCAGTGCCCGCCTCAGCCATTCCTGTGTACCCCGATACTCCGAAAAAACGAGGATTTTTTCCTCGGGGTTTTGGTTAAGGACTACCTTCACAACCTCGTCGAGAAAAAGCTGAAGTTTCCTGTCTTCATCCTTGAGCTCCCTGGCCATGCGGATGACCTGATTCAGGAGTTCCAGTTCGCCAGCAAAGAACTCATCGCCCTGCGTATCGCCTGATACGGACTCTTCTGATTCGCCTTCAAACCGTCGATCGAGGTTTTCAAGTGCCGCACGACGATCGAAATTTTCGTTCGATATGGGCGCCTGTTCCTTTTTTAGGCGTTTTCGACGCCTTATCAGTGCCTCACAAATTGAGGCAATGCTGGAAGCGGCCAGTTTCCGATAGACCGTCATCACAAAACCGATGGCATTTCCCTTTAGCCCTTTGTCTTTTCCTGCCTGATATCCGCGTTTGAGATATTTCTGCAAAGCCTCATCAAATTCATGAGCAGCGTCGCTTATAGGGACCTTCAATGCGCGCGTCGTCTTTCCATGGAATATGAAATTACCCTCAAGGTCTGTCACATCCGCTTTACGGTTGCGGAATACCATCTCCTGGAGAATTTCAGGGTTAATGCTGAGTGTAAGGAGTTCTTCCTTTTTTTCCGGGTGAATCAATTCCAGAAGTGCCGCGAAACTGTCCTGCCGTCCCTGGTGAGGTGTCGCCGTCAGGAGCAGTATCGACTCAGTACGGGAGCGGATTTCCCTAGCCAGATCAAAACGCTGGGAGCTCGAATATTTCATGCCGTACTGACGCCTGGTCAGTCGGTGGGCCTCATCAAAGATCACTAGGTCCCATGGCTCGGCCTGCAGCAAAAGCTCAAGATGATTCTCATTCTTGAACCTGTCCATGGAACCGATAACGCAGTCATACATCTTCCAGTGACGAGGCTCAGAAATGGTGAAATCGTCCCCATAGATTCTGAAATCCCCCATACCGAACTTCAGATACAGTTCTTCCTGCCACTGTTTTGTGAGGCCAGCAGGTGTTATCAGAAGAATACGCTTGGCTTGTTTTCGTTGCCGCAACGCAGCCAGTAGCAAACCGGTCTCAATCGTTTTCCCAAGACCCACATCATCGGCGATGAGCCAGTTAAGATCACCACTGGCAAGAATATGGTGAACCAGGTGAATCTGATGCGGTAGCGGATCAATGTCAAAGCGGGCCAGGGCGCCAGTGTTTTCGTTCCATAGCTTGAGTGCCCAGGCAAGGGTGCGCAGTCTAAGTCGCTCTGCTGCATCTTCGCCATCCTGCTCACCGAGGATATAACGGTGTTTCACCCCTTTGACCTGACAGAGGTTTTGCCAGGGTAACCATGCTTTCTGACCGGTTTCCGGAAACTCAACCAAAAGTTGTTCGTGGCCAGCGACTACTCTACTTCGCAGCACCTTTCCCTCCCCCAGCGAGGTTGCTGAAGGGGTTGATGGAATCTCCAGAACGTCCATGCCGGGCATAAAGCCATTGCGCAGTCTGGAAACCTCCAGCCACTCGGATTGATTTCTCCCGAACCAGTGCACTTGCACCGGCTGATCGCTATTTGAAGCGATTTTTATGACACGTCCGAGGCTCTTCTTTTCCTTATCGGAAAAGTGAACGACACAGGCACCCATCGAAGGCATTGTTGTTACTGCTGTGGTCAAAATATGGTCGCTTTATTTGGTTAAATTATTGTTGCAACTACCGGGCTGTACTGCACTTCCAAAAAATAGGCCCTCACCTGGTTCTACATTTATATAGAGCAGGGCTAACAGCACCCTCCTTGATCATTCTATCAGGCTCCCCTTGTCCGGGGCTTGAGTTCGCAAACCCCGCAAGAACCCTGCGCTGAATTGCGTCACCCCTTGTATTCAGCACTTCCTCAGAGTCAAACTTGTCCTGCAGATCAGCTGCACACTCAGCCAACTCCTCGTCACTTTCCTTCCGGCATACAGAGGAGCAATCAGGCACTGGTTCGCGATAAACCAAGTTATTTTCTTCCAGCCACTTATACACTGGACTGCCAGGGAAATCCTGTGCCAGCCTTTCCTCATCAGGAAAATATTCGTAGTCGATGTAGGCGGGCAAACCATCAGGTGAAACTGACACCATATGCTCAACAAGATGCAACATGTAGCCTCGAAATGAATTGAACCCATGGATGAGGGAGGGACTGGATGACCAGTCCTCGAAGCAATCTTCTATAAACGGGATGGCTTCCTCCGTATCATCCACGCCAAGGCAACGAACAATAGCTAACCCAAGGCTCCAGCTCAGGTTGATGTAACCAACGGAGGCGAATTGGCCATAGTAGACTCGTGAAAAAGCCTCCCTGCCTGTCCAGTAGGCACGCAGTTCGAAGACTAGCGCTAATTCGCTGGCAGCCGGATATTGATTCAGGAGGTGGCGAAGAGCCTTTCGGGTCTGTCCATGACATTTATGGAAGACAAGACATTCAACAAGGACATCGAACAGATCTTCCTCGACAGGATACTCCAGAGCCATTTCCCCAGCAATCTGTCGGGCGCGTTCAAGCGGCGTTAGACGACCTGTATACTCGACTACCTCGTAGTCAATCTGTTCGTCTTCAACATCGACCAACTGATCATCGAGAATGATACTTTCCCAAGCTTCCATTTCTTCGGAACCGGTTGAGAGATCACCAATCTGGGATTGGGTTTTGTACTCCTCAAATTCATCAAACTCTGAATCGATCCAGGGCTCCATCTCCTCTGGTATAACTAACTCGGCTTCAATAGCGGGGATGGTTCCCAATTCGTATGTCTCGTACTCCAGACCGGGCGTGTATTCCTGTTCGCCAGATAAGCTGTCACTGATGTATGAGGCATCTTTTGTGTCGAACTGCTGCTCTCGAGCCGGACTTTCATTATATTTCCCAGCATCATGCGACCTGCGCAGAAACTCTGTCGCCCTTTCCCGATTGTTGAGGTTAAGATAGGCGCGACTTATGAGTTTGAGCGCCTCCTGGTTATCGGGCTGTTTTTCTACAAGTTCCTCAAGGATTTCCGCTGCGGCACCGGAAAGCCCTTCGGATATCAAATCCTTAGCTTCTTGCATTATGCCGATACCGTTCATCCCTGATATTTACCCACCCGATAAGTTATTTTTTTTAGTGTCGGGGGAGTACTCCCGAACTATAGATTGTAGATCCACCCTCAATTTGGTTTACTGATGCAAATCAGTCAGCTATGTATCGAACTGGGCCAATTTGATGACGCTTAACGCCAGTAATCCCCTTTATCCTAAATTTGCCAAGTCGACTGATCTGCCGGGCCATTACCCTGCAAAATAGGCCCTAACTTTGCATTTGCGCGGAAGAACTAACCCAATCTATCTAACTGAATATATTAGATTTTTTCCAGTCCATGGAAAAGCCCCATAATACTAACGGAAAGGTACTCTAGCCGCGTTATTGTATCGTAAGCGCAAAATAAACGACACCCTTCCGCGGCGAGCCCATGACCTGCACCCTGTCTTCTTTAATTGATACGGGTTCGTAGCGTGGAACGGGTTAACGAAGCATCACTGACTGAGCGCCAGCAATATTGGCTAAAACACA
>JBDNIE010000075.1:0-30667 GCA_041688425.1 Halioglobus sp.
CTAGAGTACATAGACGAACAGGAACAGGAACACCCAGACTACGTCCACAAAGTGCCAGTACCAACTGGATGCTTCAAAGCCAAAGTGGTCTGCGGCGGTAAATTGTTTGCCGATGACCGAGCGCAATAGCTGAATCAGTAGCATGGTCATACCCATGAAAACATGCACGCCGTGAAAACCGGTCAACATAAAGAACGTCGAGCCGTAGATACCCGCATTCAGGGTCAAGCCAAAATGCACGTATGCCTCGTAATATTCTAAAATCTGCAGGGCAATGAAGAGCATACCCAAAGCCACAGTAATGCCCAGCCACAAATTAAATTTCTTTCTGTCACCGGCCAGAATACCCGTGTGGGCAATGTGACAAGTCACGCTAGAGCTTAGCAGCACAATCGTGTTCCACATCGGCAGCCACTTCCACCAAACCTGCGCATCAGAGAACGCCATGCTGATGTGCGGACTGGTAAAGGAACCGTTATTGGCGATCACCTGCGCTCCCGCGCCACCTACCGCTTCCTGCGGTGTTTGCATCATCGGCCACGAATATTCAAAGCCTGGCCACAACAACCCGTTCATGCGCCCGCCCTCGCCTTCACCCGCTAACCAGGGTCCAACCAGGAATCGGATATAAAACAATGCACCAAAGAATGCGAAGAAAAACATGACTTCGGAGAAGATGAACCAGAACATACCCAGCACGTAGGACTTCTTCAGCTGGGCGCTGTTCATGCCGGCAATATTTTCCCGAATAGCGATACGGAACCAGGAAAAGAGCGTGGCGACAAAGAAAAATAAGCCGAAGAGGAAAATTGACCACGAGTTGGTCGACTCTCCCGGTTCACCAAATGTCATATCATTCATGATGCTGGCAGCACCAAAAATACTCAGGATCAGGCCAATAGTGGCGAAGATAGCCAGCTTACTGCTCTCTGGCACGTAGTACTTTTCGTACTCAGTGGACGTCGGGTTTGTCATTTTATTTCTCCATATCTAGGACGCACCGTGCAGCCCGCGCTTTAGCGAGCGGCAATTGCCGCGCTGCCTGCCATATCTGTAACATCAAAAATTGTATACGACAGGGTGATTGTCCCGATATCGCTCGGAATGTCCTGGTCGACTATAAACTGCAGCGGCAGCTCCGCCGACATGCCGCCGTCGAGTGGCTGTCGATTAAAGCAAAAGCACTCTGTCTTGTGCAAATACTGCGCTGCTCTGGCAGGGGATACGCTCGGTATCGCCTGCGCCACCATGGCATCTGGCATGGGATTGCGGGCAAAGAACACCGTGCCATTTACCGCCCCGGGGTGCACTTTCATTATCGTTGCCGTGGGCGCAAATTCCCATGGCATTCCGTCGTTATTGGTGGCAATAAACTGCACCGATACCGTGCGGCTCTCATCGACCTTGGCTTGCACCGCCGTATAGACCTGCCCGCTGGGTTTACCGTTAATGCCGAGGGCCTCGCACAGCACGTCGTATAGCGGCACCATCACCACAAAAACGAATGCGAACATTATTATCGCCACCGCGACCAGCTTGGCCGACGTATTCACTATTGGATTGTCGCTCACCTTTATCAACATGGGTATACCTCTCATTTCACCAAGGGCGGAGTTTCAAACGTATGGTATGGGGCTGGAGTAGGAATCGTCCATTCCAGGCCTTCTGCGCCGTCCCAAACCTTCTCATCACTCACCGGTTCACCGGACCTGATAGTGGCGATCACGTTGTAGAGGAACAGGATCTGCGACGCACCGTAAATGAATGCACCGATGCTAGACATCATATTGAAGTCGGCGAACTGCAGCGCATAATCCGGAACACGCCGCGGCATACCCGCCAGGCCGACGAAATGCTGTGGGAAGAACGCGATGTTAAAACCAATGAAGGAGATCCAGAAATGGGTCTTGCCCATGGTCTCGTTGTACATACGGCCGCACCATTTGGGCAACCAGAAGTAGATCGCCGCCGTCATGCTGAATACTGCTCCCGCCACCATCACATAGTGGAAATGGGCAACCACGAAGTAGGAATCATGATACTGGAAGTCAGCGGGCGCGATAGACAGCATTAGACCGGTGAATCCACCGATGGTAAATAGGATCAGGAAGCCGATAGAGAACAGCATTGGCGTCTCGAAAGACAGGGAGCCGCGCCACATGGTAGAAACCCAGTTAAACACTTTCACGCCGGTGGGCACTGCGATCAACATGGTGGCGTACATAAAGAACAACTCACCCGCCAGCGGCATGCCCACGGTATACATGTGGTGCGCCCACACGATGAACGACAAGAATGCAATCGACGCCGTGGCGTAAACCATGGAGTCGTACCCAAACAGCGGCTTGCGCGAAAACGCAGGAATAATCTGCGAAATGACACCAAACGCCGGCAAGATGATGATGTAAACCTCAGGGTGACCGAAGAACCAGAATATATGCTGAAACAAAACCGGATCACCACCACCGGCGGCGGAGAAGAAGCTGGTGCCAAAGTGCACGTCCATTAGCATCATGGTGACCAGCCCCGCAAGCACCGGCATTACTGCAACCAGCAAGAACGCCGTGATCAGCCATGTCCACACGAACAGCGGCATTTTCATATACGTCATGCCAGGCGCGCGCATATTCATAACAGTCGCTATGATGTTGATCGACCCCATAATGGAGGACAGACCCAGCACGTGAATACAGAAGATAAAATAGGTAACGGATGGGCCGGCGTACGTAGTAGATAGCGGGGCATAAAACGTCCAGCCCGCTTGCGGTGCTCCACCTTCCATAAACAGCGTAGATGCCAGCAACAGAAACGTTGGCGGCAAAATCCAGAAGCTCCAGTTGTTCAGTCGCGGCAGGGCCATATCCGGCGCGCCGATCATCATGGGGATCAGCCAATTAGCGAGTCCGACGAAGGACGGCATAATCGCACCGAACACCATAATCAAACCGTGCAGCGTAGTCATCTGGTTGAAAAAAGCAGGCTCAACCAGCTGCATACCGGGCTGGAACAACTCGGCCCGGATGACCATGGCAAAAAAACCACCCAATAAAAACATGGAAAATGAGAACCACAGGTACATGGTTCCAATGTCTTTGTGGTTGGTGGTAAACAGCCACCGACTTAGGCCCTTGGCAGGACCGTGATGATGATCGCCCATCGTAAACTCCTCCAATTAGCCTTTTTTGTGGTTGAAGACATCAATAGGTTGAATGGTGTCGCCCATATTGTTGCCAAATGCATTGCGCTGGTAAGTAATTACCGCCGCCATGTCAACGTCGTTCAGCTGTGCTCCAAAGGCCTGCATCGCAGTCCCCGGCACACCCTTTATACCAATATCCAGATGATGCCCGACATCGCCGGTGGCGACGGTGCTGGCCGCTATCGCAGTGCCAACCCCACCTTCTCCCTTGGCACCGTGGCACGCGAGGCAATTCACGTCATAAACCGCTTTGCCACGCTCCATCAATTCATCCATGGAAAAATTCTGCGCCATCAGATCCTTGACCTGTGCCGCATCTTGCTGCTTGCCGACCCACCACTGCTTATACTCTTCCTTGCTGACCACATTAACCACAATGGGCATAAAACCGTGGCTCTTGCCGCACAATTCCGCACATTGGCCGCGATATACGCCTTCTTTGGTCGCCTTGGTCCACACCTCGTTAATAAAGCCGGGAATGGCATCTCGCTTGACCGCCAAAGAGGGCACCCACCACGAGTGGATCACGTCGTTGGCGGTGATCAGAAAGCGCACTTTAGTGTCCACTGGAATCACCATAGGCTCATCAACTTCCAGAAGATAAAACTCACCTTTGGGTGCGATATTGTCGATTTCTGCCTGGGGAGTGCTCAGGTTGCTGAAGAATGCGACATTCTCGCCGTCCTCATTCAGATACTCATACTTCCATTTCCACTGGAACCCCGTGACAACGATATCCATCTCAGCGTCATCGTTATTGTAGATATCCAGAAGGGTGGTTGTCGCAGGAATTGCCATCATGATCAATATAAGAAAAGGCACCACCGTCCACGCGATCTCCACCTTCGTACTTTCGTGAAAGGTCGATGCCTTGAAGCCACGCGATTTGCGGTGGTAGTAGATGGAGTAAAACATTACCGCGAAGACGGCGACCCCAATCACTACACAGATCCAAAGAATAATCATGTGGAGATTATAAATTTGGTGGCCGACTTCAGTGACCCCGCGGGGCATGTTGTAGGCGCTAATGTTGTCGTCGCCGGCCGCCATGGCGATGATGCTCATCAGCAACAGCACAGGACCCAGCGCGAGCTTGCACAGCCTCTTCGCTTTTAAACCCATTTCCCGTGTCTCCATGTAATAAAAACTGTTAGCCGCTAATGGGTACTTCTTCCTATTGCCGCTCCCTGACCCTGTCATGGAAGCGAAGAAATGGCCTCGATTCAAACCTGCACTTAGCTGGCGACCTGGGCACTCATTCTGCGGGAAGATACCGATTAATGCGTGTTGTTTGGCGGCGACTAAAAAAGCTGCGCCGATAAAAACGCGAAGATTATAGCGGATATGCCGCGCAATTCCTACTTTCTAACGGCCGTTGCGACATGCGATATATTCATCCACCACAATGATCATATGATACCCCCGCGAGCCGGCAGAACAAAGCGGCAAGCAGCGGGGATAATGCCGACAAAAGTCGGCCACGCACTAGCTTTTAGGCTTATCCCGCTGGCGCGGCGCATCGATAAGCGTTATTGCCTCAGCCGGCGTCTGCACTCGGCGCGCAGCGGCGCGGCTCACACGTGTAGGCAGCTCCACCGGATTAGGAGTTTTCGGACCCGGTGGACTGGCTGCCGGCATCCCCGGACGCGCTTCGCTAAAACCACAGCTCACACAAACACGTTGGTCTGTGTCGAGGTCCACTACGATCTTGTCCATCAGGGCGCAGCGCGGGCATACCACGCCGGCAATAAATCGCCTGCGGGTCGTAGGGGTTTGCATGATTCGTCCTCCAAACATTGCCGCGGTATAGCCACGGCGCAACAGGCTGGCTATTGTAACAGCGAAATCAAAAGCGAGTTGACTTGCATGCGCCATCACAACACGACGAATCTTCGTAGTTTTCAGGGCCGCACTCCCCAGCTGGGGCAGCGCGTGCTGATCGACCCCAGCGCCGTCGTTCTGGGACAGGTCACTCTCGGAGACGACGTCTCAGTATGGCCACAGGTCGCGATACGCGGTGACATGCACTCCATCAGAATCGGCGACCGCAGCAGCGTACAGGATGGCAGCGTATTGCACATTACACATGCCGGGCCGTTCAATCCGGACGGCTGGCCGCTGAACATTGGTAGCGACGTAACCATCGGTCACCGTGCAGTGCTTCACGGATGCATCATCGGTAATCGCGTGTTGGTGGGCATGTCAGCCACGGTGATGGATGGCGCCGTGGTAGAGGACGAAGTTGTGATCGCCGCAGGTGCGCTGGTGACGCCGGGTAAATACCTGCGCAGCGGTCATCTTTATGCCGGCAGCCCGGCGCGGGAAGTTCGGCCGCTGAGCGAAAAGGAGCTCGCGTACTTCCTCTACAGTGCACATAATTATGTGATGTTAAAGGATCAACATATTGCAGAGCTGGAAGCGGCCGTTCCTTAGCCTGCGAACTCCGCCGGCACACTCAGCAAGGGGGCTCAGCTGACCGCCATCACCGCGCGCAACTCGCTGATCACCGGGGCGGTCGCCGGTCTTGCCTTGCGCCAGAGATAAAACGATTCTGCCGCCTGTTCAACCAGCATGCCAAGACCATCCGCCACGGCCCAGGCCGCATGATGGGCAGACCAGCGCATAAAAGGTGTAGGCTCTGCGCCATAAACCAAGTCATAACAACAACTGCGCTCGGTTAGCAGCGCGCCGGATAAGTCCGGGACAGCCCCGGACAACCCCGCGCTGGTGGCATTAATGATCAGGTCGAACTGGCGTGCGCCAATTAAATCATAAGCACCGCCTTCCAGCGGCCCCAGATCAGCAAACTCCTGCGCTAATGAGGTTGCACGCGCCGCGCTGCGATTGACAATCAGCAGCTCCCGCGGACGCTCTCGCAACAGGGGCTCCAGCACGCCCCTCGCTGCACCGCCGGCGCCCAGCAACAGCACCCGCAGGCCCTGCACGTTCCAGCCGAGGTTGGCCACCAGATCCCTGATCAAACCGATACCGTCGGTGTTGTCCCCTTCAATACCACCATCGTCAGCGCGCGTCAGGGTATTAACGGCGCCCGCCCGAGTGGCCCGGGGGCTGAGTCGGTCAGCGAACGCAAACGCCTCCTGTTTGAAGGGCACCGTGACGTTCAAACCCGCGCCACCCGCATGAAAGAACTGGGTGGCCGCGCGGACAAACCCATCAAGTTCAACTTTGACGGCGCGATACACGATCGGCTGCGCGCACTGTTGCGCAAACAAAGCATGAATGACCGGCGATTTGCTGTGCTTGATCGGGTTGCCAAAAACGGCATATCTGTCTGGTGCCGTCATGCGTTACCGACCCAGCCTTGTGCTTCGGCCAACCAGTCCCGGTCCTGAAGATAGAAGTCTGTCAGCTCTGCCTCGGGCGAACCCGACACAGGAACGTGGTTGTATTCCCATCTGACCAGCGGCGGCAGTGACATCAGAATGGCCTCCGTGCGCCCCCCCGACTGCAGTCCGAACAGAGTGCCACGATCAAAAACCAGATTAAACTCTACATAGCGACCGCGTCGATAAAGCTGGAACTGCCGCTCGCGTTCACCGTAGGGCTTACCTTTATTGCGTTGCACGATTGGGACATACGCAGGCAAGTAGGAATCCCCCACAGCCCGCATGAAAGCGAAAGTAGTATCGAAATCCCACTCGTTCAGATCGTCGAAGAACAGGCCGCCGATACCTCTGGGTTCGCCGCGATGTTTAAGGTGGAAGTACTCGTCACACCATGTCTTGAAGCGGGAGTAGATATCGTCGCCAAAGGGGGCGCAGGCGTCGTACGCCACCTGATGCCAGCTGGTGCAGTCCTCGCGATTGGCGTAATAGGGTGTAAGGTCATAGCCACCGCCAAACCACCAGATGGGCTCCTCACCGGGCTTGTTCGCAACGAAAAAACGCACGTTGGCATGCGATGTTGGCACGTAGGGATTATGCGGATGGATAACAAGGGAAACGCCCAGCGCTTCAAAGCTGCGCCCCGCCAGTTCTGGCCGCGAAGCACTGGCTGAGGCCGGCAACGCGGCACCATGCACATGCGAAAAGTTGACGCCGGCCTTTTCAAACACCTCGCCATCGCACAGCACCCGGCTGCGGCCTCCGCCACCTTCGGCGCGCGGCCACTCGTCGGTCAGAAAAGTCGCTCCGCCATCCTCTGCCGCCAGAGCAGAACAGATGTTGTCCTGCAATTGCAAAAGATAGGCTTTCACCTGTTCGATCCGCATACCCGGCTTTCCTCGGGGAACTCGTCGGACGGCATTATACGCACGCCGCCGCATTAACGACACTAGTCCCTGACAATTTGGCCGCTGGGGTGCCTGCCCGGCAAGCGTGCTAGCAGCGAATATAACCCCCCGCAGTTCGCGCCACTTTGCCGGCCAGCTCAAGCGCCGACAACTCGCCCAGCACGTCCGCTACTGGCTTCGTGCTGCCCACTACCAGATCATCGAGGCTTGTCGCTTCAAACCCCACCAGCCGCAACAGCGAGGAGGCTTCAGATGACAGCTCCTGCACCCCTGTAATCGTCTTGGCCTGGTCTTGCTGCAGAGCGTAAAGGGGGCCCAGCTCTTCCAGAATATCGTCAATTTCGAGTACCATCTTGGCGCCATCACGGATCAATTGCAGGCAACCCCGGCCACCTTCATGGAGCAGGGACCAGGGCAGGGCAAAGACTTCCCGTCCTTGCTCTATCGCCGTTCCTGCGGTGATCAAGGAGCCGCTCGGTAATGCCGCCTCAATGACCAGAACGCCCAGCGAAAGGCCACTGATAATGCGGTTGCGCTGCGGAAAGTGGTGCCGCAATGGCAGCGTGCCCGGAGGGAATTCTGTCACCAGACAGCCAGCCTTCTCCAATTGCCCCGCCAGCGCGTGGTGGCGGCGCGGATACACCGCGTCTATTCCCGTGGCCATGACGGCAACACTTTTACCGCCGCCTTCAAGTGCGCCGCGGTGTGCTGCGCCATCAATGCCGATAGCGAGACCCGAGCAAATATTTACCCCGGCACGCGCCAACGCGGCGCTCAGCGCCTGCGCCACCCGCAGGCCGGCGGGGCTCGCTCGACGACTGCCCACCACCGCCACCTGCGCCTGCAACAAAACAGCGGGATCGCCACGTACAAACAGCAGTGGCGGGGGATACGGAATTGCGCGCAATAACGGGGGATAGTGCTCGTCATCAATCGATAATACGGTGGCGCCGACAGACGTGGCTGCGGCTTGCGCTTGCGCAACATTCATACATCATCCTTGACGTCATGGTTGTTGTGGGAAGGGCGGGATAGATCCCGGCGACTATCGCATCATACGACAATCTGCTGCATCGTCAGGGGTTCTTCACCACATCAAATACCTTCAGCGGCCGACTAGTCTTGAGAATGATGGCAAAACTGACTTTTTCATAGGACTCAAACACCATCGCCAAACCAGCTCGGGTGTCCGGCAATGCAATGTTCGACTGCGATATCTTATCGAAAACACGCTCACCCGTCTGATAGACCGCCAGCACATTCCCGATCTCCAGTCCTTCGCGCTTGCCCCTGTTTATCACCACGATGCTCATATCACCGATTTGCGTGAGGCCGCCCTCCACCGCAATCATCACGCCACCGACGATCTCCTTATCCGGAGCCTTGGGGTGAAAGCTGGAGTCCAGAACACGCTCCTCCAGCGGCAACAGTCGGTCGCCGGTCATAACTTCTTCGGCGATACGGGTGATATCCAGCTGAGTGATATCGTCGCGGTTGCTGCTGACCAGTTTAGCGCTGCCAATATCACGCACCTCATAGCCCAGATACTCCTGCGTGACAGGGTCCACGAAGTTCTGGCCAACGCGATAAATGCCGTAGGCGCGCTCGCCATCGGGGAACGGGCCGCGCCCGTAAATGGTGTCTCCGGGACCGCTGATCAAGCGTCTTTCATCTCCGGCCACGATATAAGCAGAGCTGTTGACCTCGGCGGCGTCCATTACGCGGTTTCTCACCAGCCATGGGCCAATTTGATCCAGAGGAATAATGGGAATCGCCAAATTAAGCGGTTGGACTCGCATATCAGGGGAGAGCTTCACATCGCGACCGCGGCTCATACGCAGCTGAGGCCGGCCATCAACCCAGACCAGGAACAGCTCGTCACCGGGGTAAATCAAGTTCGGGTTTTCTATCTGGGGGTTGACCTGCCAGAGTTCGGGCCACAACCAGGGCTCTTTAAGATACATGCCGGAGATACCCCAAAGTGTATCGCCTTTCTTGACAATATAGGTCTCCGGCACGTCTTCGTTAAGCTCTGCCGCTGCTTGCGTCCAAACACTAAAGAACAGCGTCAACAGTAGTAAGCAAACCGATAGTGACCTTATTCTCATTGTGTTGCGTCCCTGTATCGCTGTTTATTATCTGCCGATTCAAAATGATCAGCGCAAGTGTTGCGACCGCCCCGATCGCTGAGCGATGTCGAGGCACCGCCACTCCTGCAATTAGCCGATAACAAAACATCACTGTCTGCGCGCACCGCAAAGTGTTGGCGGTTTAGCAGCACACTGAAACTAGGCACCTAATAATCACAGGCTGTATACTATTCATAGTTTGCTGCCGCGATTTAGAGCTGGCAAGCCTAAATGTTATTAATTCACGCAGCCAATTTGAGCCGCTTTTGACCCTGGTAGACGATCAATATCATGGCAGTACTGGAAATACTTGAGTTCCCCGATCCGCGCTTGCGCACCGCAGCCAAACCCGTAGCACAGGTTACGCATACCACGCGCAGGCTCATCGACAACATGCTGGAAACCATGTACGCAGCGCCGGGTATAGGTTTGGCTGCGACTCAGGTTAACGTTCACCAGCGCCTGCTGGTGATGGATGTCTCCGATGACAAGAGCAGGCCGCTGGTGTTTATCAACCCCGAGATTACGATGCTGGACGCAGAGCTGGGAGAGTACGACGAAGGCTGCCTCTCGGTGCCCGGGTTTTACGAAACGGTCAGTCGACCGCAGACAGTGCAAGTAACGGCTCTTGGCCGCGATGGCGAAGCATTCACCTGTGAACTAGAGGGTCTGGCGGCTATCTGCCTGCAACATGAAGTCGATCACCTGGACGGCAAATTGTTCGTCGATTACCTGTCACCCCTAAAGCGGCAGCGCATTCGCAAGAAGCTGGAAAAAGACCAGCGCCAACGCGACTGAAGGGCATGGCAAATGATTCTTTACGCCTCCTGTTTGCGGGCACGCCCCCCTTCGCAGCACTTCATTTGAAGGCTCTTATCGAAAGTGAGCACCAACTAACAGGCGTGTACACCCAACCCGACAGGCCCGCTGGTCGGGGCCGAAAACTGCAAGCCAGCCCAGTAAAGCAGCTCGCAGATCAGGCCGGCCTGCCGGTGTTCCAGCCCGCTTCATTGAGAAACGAGGACGCTCAACAGCAACTGGCTGCGCTGCAGGCCGACGTGATGATTGTGGTGGCGTACGGCCTTATTCTGCCACAGCCAGTACTGGATACGCCGCGTCTGGGTTGCCTGAATGTGCACGGTTCGCTGTTGCCGCGCTGGCGGGGTGCTGCGCCCATACAACGTGCGATTGAGGCGGGGGACGCCGCTACCGGCATCACCATCATGCAGATGGATGCGGGCCTCGACACAGGAGCGATGCTGGCCACCGCCACCTGCCCAATTACTGCGCAAACCAACGCCAGCGAGCTCCACGATGCGCTCGCCGCGCTGGGACCCCCCCTCCTATTGAAGGTGCTGGGGTCACTGGCAGAGCGACAGCGTGACCGGCAAGCACAGGATGATGCGCTGGCCACCTATGCACACAAAATTGGCAAACCTGAAGCCGAGATCGACTGGCGCTGCAGCGCCACAGTGCTTGATCGCCGAATCAGAGCATTCAACCCTTTCCCGATCTGTTTCAGTGTTCTCGACGGTCAGCGCATCCGCGTCTGGCACGCTAGCGAGCAGCCTCACGCTGCAACCGACAAACCACCCGGTACGATTGTGCAAACCGATGATAAGGGCATCGTCGTCAGCTGCGGCGAGCGGGCGCTCAGGGTTGAAGTCCTGCAACTCGAAGGCGGACGAGCACTGCCTGCGAAAGACCTGTTAAGCGCACATCGGGCAAAATTCGCCCCCGGCAAGCGTTTCGATTTGCCCGCAACGAGTCACAACTGATGACGACGGATGTTCGGGCGGCCGCCGCTGCTGTTATCGGTGACGTGCTAAAGGGGCTGTCGCTTAATCAAGCGCTGCCAATCCGGCTTGCCGCCGTCAGCGAACGCGACCGAAGCCTGCTGCAGCAATTGTGTTACGGCACTCTGCGCCACGGCCCGCGGCTGCAAGCGTTGCTGGCGCAATTGTTGGATAAGCCGCTGCGCGATAAAGACCGCGACGTACAGGGTTTGTTGTTGTGCGGTCTGTACCAGCTGGACAATACCCGCGTGCCCGACCATGCGGCCGTCGCGGCCACAGTGGATGCCACGCGCGCACTGAAAAAACCCTGGGCCAAGAGTATGACAAATGCCGTCCTGCGCCGCTATTTGCGCGAACGAGAGCAATTGGCACGCGCTCTGGACCCCGCCTCCGATGCCAGCCACCCACAGTGGCTCTACCAGAAAATTACTAAGCAATGGCCCTCACAGGCTGCCACTATTATTGCGGCGAACAACCAGCAACCCCCGATGACATTGCGGGTGAATTCTCGCCAGCTCTCCCGTGAAGACTGCCTGGAGATTCTGCGTGGCCATAATATCAGCGCCACTTCAGGCCAACTCAGCCCCTACGCTGTGCAGCTCAACCAACCCATGGATGTTCGGGAAATACCGGGTTTCAGCGCGGGCCAGCTGAGTGTGCAGGACGAGGCTGCGCAACTGGCTGCACTGTTGCTGCAGGCCGGTGCAGGTGAGCGGGTGCTCGATGCCTGCGCCGCACCGGGCAGCAAAGCCTGCCACATTCTGGAATTACAACCGGGCTTAACCGAACTGGTGGCGATGGATATCGACCCGGATCGCCTGCACAAGGTTGCAGAAAACCTCGACCGCCTCGGCCTTAAAGCAACATTGCTGGCCGCAGATGCTGTGCAAACCGCCCCTTCAGGGCCCTGCAGCTTTGATCGCATACTGGTTGATGCGCCCTGCTCGGCCAGCGGAGTTATTCGACGCCACCCCGACGTAAAACTACTGCGGCGAGAGAGCGATGTGGCAGCGCTGGCAATCCTACAGGGGCGCATACTCAATGGCCTGTGGCCTCTGCTCAAGGCAGGCGGCACGCTGCTCTATGTTACCTGCTCGATATTTGATGAAGAAAACAGCCAGGTCGTGCAGCGGTTTCTGGCGGAGCATGACGATGCATCCCTGTCGTACGTCGACGTTACGTGGGGCGAAGCCGTGTCCTTTGGCCGGCAATTACTGCCATCTGCAGAGGGCTCAGACGGCTTGTTCTACGCGCGGCTATCTAAAGCCGAGTAATTTAGTTGTGCACAATTACGCCCCTCCGGCGCTTACAATCATCAGGTGATTTCTTTATCGTGCTCGGAAGTTAAAAGCCTCACCACGAACCAGAGCTCATCGAGCCATGAAGATCATCATCCTCGGGGCGGGCCAGGTTGGCGGCACTCTTGCCGAGCACCTTGCTGTCGAACAGAACGATATCACCGTGGTTGACACCGACGGCGAAAAGTTGCGCGCGCTGCAGGATCGTCTCGATATCGGCACGATTGTCGGCGGCGCATCGTACCCCAGTACGCTGTTCAAGGCAGGCGCCGAAGATGCGGATATGCTGATCGCTGTTACCAATAGCGACGAAATCAATATGATGGCGTGTCAGGTCGCCCACACCCTCTTCAAGACACCCACCAAAATCTGCCGTGTGCGCTCACCCAACTATCTGGCCCATCAGGAACAGCTGTTTACCCGCGAGCACATTCCGGTCGATGTCATCATTGGTCCGGAACAACTTGTCACAGAATATATCCAGCGTCTGATTGCAAATCCGGGCGCATTACAGGTATTGGATTTCGCTGAAGGCAGAGTGCAATTGGTCGCCGTCAGGGCGTACCACGACGGGCCGATCGTCGGCCAGGAGTTGAAAGAAATTCGCCGGCATATGCCGAACGTTGATACGCGGGTGGCGGCGATATTTCGCCATGATCGCGCCATTATTCCGGAAGGCGACACAGTCGTGCAGGTCGATGATGATGTGTTTTTCATTGCTGCCAAAAAAAATATCCGTGCAGTGATGTCGGAACTACGCAAGGTCGACAAGCCTTATAAGCGGGTGATGATTGCGGGTGGTGGCAACATAGGGGCTACTCTTGCAGAGAATATCGAAAATCAATATCAAGTCAAACTCATCGAACAATCTTACGACCTGTGCCGCACACTGGCGGAGCGCCTCAAGCACTGTATCGTACTCAACGGCAGCGCCGCAGAGCCGCAACTGCTGGCCTCGGAAAATATAGAAACAACCGATGTATTTTGCGCCCTCACCAATAGTGACGAGGCCAACATTATGATGTCTATGCTGGCCAAGCGCATGGGCGCCAAGAAAGTTATCACCCTGATTACCAACTCCGCCTACGCCGAACTGGTCGGCGATGAAATTGATATCGCCATCTCACCGCAGCAAATCACCATTGGCAGCCTGCTCACCCATGTGCGCAAAGGCGATATCAGTAATGTGCACTCGCTGCGCCGCGGCGCCGCTGAAGCTATTGAGGTAACCGCCCACGGTGACGCTCGCTCTTCCAAAGTAGTCGGCAGGCGACTGGATGAAATCAACTTGCCTCCGGGGGTGACGATCGGCGCGGTCGTGCGCGGCGAGGAGGTCATTATTGCCCACCGACATGTGGTTGTTAAAAGTGATGACCATGTCATTATTTTTCTATTGGATCGCCAGCAAATTGGTGCCGTGGAAAAACTATTCGCCGTCGGCTTCGGATTTTTCTCCTAGGCTATGCATTTTTCCGTCTCTTTCCGTATTCTCGGCATTTTGCTAATGCTGTTCAGCACGATCCAGATTTTTCCGCTCATGCTGGCCGTGGTGGAGAGCGACCACAGCGCCGCCGGGTTTGTTTCCGCCATCGGTATTACCTTCTTCTCTGGCCTGCTGATGTGGTACCCGGCGCGCAATGCCAACCACGACCTGCGCATTCGCGATGGCTTCCTGATCACCTCCATGTTCTGGACGGTACTGGGTGTGTTTGGCGCCCTGCCGTTTGCCCTTGCCGACACGCTGGATCTGACCCCGGTGGGATCGATCTTCGAGTCCATATCGGGCCTCACAGCCACCGGTGCCACCGTCATAGTGGGACTCGATGATCTGCCCCAATCCATTCTTATCTACCGCCAGTTGCTACAGTGGCTGGGAGGGATCGGCATCATCGTGGTCGCGGTAGCGGTATTGCCAATGCTGGGTGTCGGCGGTATGCAATTGTACAAAGCGGAAACACCCGGGCCCTCAAAAAACAGCAAACTCACACCGAGAATCAAAGAGACGGCCAAAGCCCTGTTCACTGTATACCTGCTGCTGACAATAGCATGCGCGGCCGCCTACTACGCCGTGGGGATGTCCGCATTCGATGCCATCGCGCACTCCTTTTCCACCGTATCACTGGCCGGCTTTTCAACGCACGACGCCAGTCTGGGGTTTTTCGAGAGCGACGCCGTGCTGGTGGTCGCCAGCGTCTTCATGCTCATTTCAAGCATCAACTTTGGCTTGCATTTCGTCGCCTGGCGGCGCAAGTCTATCTGGGTTTACCGCAAGGACTCAGAAACACGCTTCTATCTCTTCGCCGTGCTGGCCTGCATGTTAATCACTATTTACTGCCTGATCCTCTGGAACATACACGGCCACCAGGAAAGCATCCTGCACGGTGTATTTCAGGTGCTGTCTATCATTACTACAACCGGTTACTCGACGGAAAATCTCGCAGCGTGGCCGATTGCCTTGCCAATTATGGCGATTTTTTTTTCCTGCATGGGCGGCTGTGTAGGCTCAACCACTGGCGGAATTAAGGCCATGCGCGTAATGCTGATCGCCAAGCAGGGGGTGCGCGAGCTGGAGCAACTGGTACACCCGGCAGCGGTGATTCCGCTGAAGGTGGGCGGCAGACGTGTCGAGGCGACAGTGATTAGCGCGGTGTGGAGTTTTTTTGCGATCTACACTACGGCGTACATCGTGCTGCTACTGATGCTGATGCTGGGAGGCATGGATTTCACCACAGCCTTTTCGGCAGTCGCTGCAACCCTGAATAATCTGGGGATGGGTATCGCCGGTGTGTCCAACGGCTTCGGGGAAGTGTCTGAATGGAACAAGGCAATCCTCTGTTTTGCCATGCTGCTGGGCCGTCTGGAAATTTTTACCCTTCTGATACTGTTCACACCGGCGTTCTGGCGAACATAAGCACCCGTTTTTCTGGCCCGTTTCAGTTTCCTAGCGCATTGCTGGCCGTGTCTTCTTGATCACTTCATAGGCTGCCTGGATTTCCTGAGCACGCGCAGTCGCCAGTTTGATCATTTCTTCGGGAACGCCTTTCGCAATCAGCTTGTCCGGATGATTTTCACTCATGCGCTTGCGATAAGCGCGCTTAACCTCTTGGTCGCTGGCGCTACTGCCTACGGCGAGTGCCGCATAAGCATCTTCCATGCTCGTGGCAGTGCGCGCAGACTGCCCGCCCTGTTGGTGAAAGTGCTCCTGCGCCCTCGCCATGCGCAGCAATTGCTCCAATTGCGCTGCCGTCATGTCCATGAGGCTGGCGATACGCACCAATGCCGCATGTTCAGTAGGCTCTACACCATGATCTACATGCGCGAGTGCGATCAGAAAGAGCAACAACGTCTGCTGCAGCTTGCGCTGTGGTCCACAGGTCTGCAAGAAAACCGCAACCGCCGGCTCTATGTTGAAATCGCTCGCCGAACCGGTGCGAAACAGCTGAATCGCGCGCTGACGCTGCTGCGCATTCAAGCCCATCTGCGCGATGACCTGCTCGGTATGCTCTATCTCCTGTTGCGAAATGCGGCCATCGACCTTCGCCAAATAGCCCGACAACAGAAACGTGGTCTCAAAAAAGCTGTTCCTGATGCGCTCGATGTTTTCTGGTGATCCAAACAGCAGAGTCTTCGTCAACGCGCGGTCAAAAGCGTGCCCTATCAGTACGCCCACCACCAGGCCAATAATCCCGCCGGCGGCTAATCCAATCAACCCGCCAATCACTTTTCCAACAAATTGGTACTTCATAAACGTTCAGTCACTCAGGGGGCCGCCATCCAGTCGGACGAAAGTAAGTCGCAAAAAAGTCGTCCGTATCGCGCTCGTTGCCCGTGGCGCATTTCGGGCAGAATTTCACTTTCGGGGAACGCGCGTATTATGCCGCCAATAGAGGCGGTATAATACCCGGCTTTTTGCAGCGACCTTATAGGCGGACCGGTGACAGCAACCAATAATGAAACACTGACGTTTCAAGCGCTGATTCTCAAACTACAACAGTTTTGGGCACAGCAGGGCTGCGTTATTTTGCAACCATTGGATATGGAGGTGGGGGCGGGAACATTTCACCCCGCGACCTTCCTTCGCGCTGTGGGCCCCGAGAGCTGGAACGCCGCCTATGTACAGCCCTGTCGTAGGCCCGCTGACGGGCGCTACGGCGAGAACCCCAATCGCTTGCAACACTACTATCAGTTTCAGGTTGTTATGAAGCCTTCGCCGGAGAACTTTCAGGAACTGTATCTGGATTCGCTGACCGCACTGGGCATCGATACGGCGGTTCACGATATCCGCTTTGTGGAAGACAACTGGGAATCGCCGACACTGGGGGCCTGGGGGCTTGGCTGGGAAGTGTGGTTAAACGGTATGGAGGTTACCCAGTTTACGTATTTCCAGCAGGCGGGGGGGCTAGAGTGCTATCCCGTCACCGGCGAAATCACGTATGGCATTGAACGCATTGCGATGTACCTGCAGGGTGTCGACAGTATTTACAATCTGTTGTGGTCAGAGGGACCCGCGGGCAATGTCACCTATGGCGACGTGTTCCATCAGAACGAGGTGGAGATGTCGCGCTACAATTTCGAAGAGGCTGATGTTGCCCAGTTATTCACCCAGTTTGATTTTTGCGAGGGTGAGGCGCTACGCCTGGTTGAGATCGGCCTACCGTTACCCGCCTATGAGATGGTAATGAAAGCATCGCATGCCTTTAATCTGCTCGACGCCCGCCACGCGATATCGGTCACCGAGCGCCAGCGTTTTATTCTGCGTGTGCGCACGCTGGCCCGAGCAGTGGCACAGGCCTATTTTAATGCGCGCGCCGCGCTGGGGTTTCCTCTGGCGGCACCCACGCTACGCGCTGAAGTTCTTGAGCGCATTCAGGCAGGGGCACAGTAACTGATGGCTACAGATACCCTACTGGTGGAATTAGGCACCGAGGAGTTGCCGCCCAAGGCGTTACAATCATTAGGCCTGTCGTTTCGCGACGGCATAGTGGAAGAGCTTAAACAACGCGAGCTCGATCACGGTGAAGTGCAGTGGTTTGCCTCGCCGCGCCGCCTCGCCGTGCTGATAAAGCACCTGGCCGTGCAGAGCGGCGAAAAAACGGTCGAAGTGCTCGGACCTCCGGCGGAGCGCGCCCGCGACGAGCAGGGCAACTGGACCGCGGCGACCTTGGGTTTCGCTAAAAAGCAGGGTGTGGAGCCGCAGGAGTTGCAGTCCATCGACACACCGAAGGGTGCGCGACTGGGCATACGCAGCACGGTCCCCGGCACCCGCGCGCGCGAGGCACTCAATGCCATTATCCAGAGCAGCATAGAGCGCCTGCCCATCCCTCGGCGGATGCGCTGGGGCGCAAGCCGCGAGGAATTCGTGAGGCCCGTACACTGGGTCGTTGCAATGTTGGGCGAAGACAGCAATCACGGCTCTATTCTTGGCGTGGCTACCGGCAATAAGACACGTGGCCACCGTTTTATGAGCAGCGATTTGATCGAGCTTGCGCAACCCGAAGACTACGAAACGGCGCTGCTGGCGTCAAAGGTGCTGGCGTCTTTTGAACTGCGCCGGGAAAAAATACGCGAGCAAGTGGAACAACAGGCCAGCCTGTTAGGCGCAACGGCCGTCATTGATCCCAGCCTGCTCGATGAAGTCACCGGTCTCGTGGAATGGCCTGTAGCGTTAACGGGGTCATTCGAATCGCGCTTTTTGGAGGTTCCCTCGGAAGCCTTGATTTCCTCCATGAAGGAGCACCAGAAATATTTCCATGTGGTGGACGATGCAGGCAATCTCATGCCGCACTTCATCACCGTTGCCAACATCGAAAGTAGCGACCCCGCACAAGTGATCGCTGGCAACGAACGCGTTATTCGCCCGCGGCTGTCAGACGCAGCCTTCTTCTTTGAGACGGATAAGAAAACCGCGCTCGCAGACCGTTTGCCCGCACTCAATAATATTGTGTTCCAACAAAAGCTTGGAACACTGCTGGAAAAAACTGAGCGCATCAGCAAATTGGCAGCGGCCCTGGCGCCAGCCGTTGGCGCAAAGATAGAACCGGCCGCGCGGGCAGCGCAGCTATCCAAAGCTGATCTGGTGACAGATATGGTGTCGGAATTCGCAGACTTACAGGGCATAGCTGGATCCTACTACGCCCTGCACGACGGAGAGGATGCTGAAGTGGCCACTGCAATCGGGCAGCAATACTGGCCCCGGTTCGCCGGCGACCGTCTACCGGAGACCGCCACGGCCAGCACAGTCGCCATAGCCGACAGACTCGACACACTCGTGGGGATTTTCGGCATCGGCCAGGCCCCAACCGGTTCCAAAGATCCCTTTGCGCTGCGCAGGGCGTCGTTGTCGGTTTTGCGCATTATGGTAGAAAACGAACTCACTCTGGATTTGCGCGAATGCCTGCAGCTGGCAGTCGCGCAGTATCCAGCAGACACCTTGGCGCCCGGCACCGCAGAACAGGTGCTGGAGTATATGATCGAACGCTTTCGGGCCTGGTACGAGGAAGACCATATTCCCGCCGAAGTATTCAAGGCTGTCAGCGCCAGAGGGCTCTCACGACCACTGGATATTCACCGCAGAGTGCAGGCCGTTCACACCTTCTCGCAGCTACCTCAGGCACAGGCGCTGGCCGCCGCCAACAAACGTGTTTCCAACATCCTCGGCAAGTTAGATAGTGCTCACTCCTTTGGAAAAGTAAGCGCTGACTTACTTTTAGAACCAGCAGAAATAGAATTGTCGGCGCAAATGGAGGAGCTCGGCGAGAGCTGTCTGGCCTACCTGGCGCGCGACGAATACACCCAGGCCCTGACCTGTCTGGCCGGTTTGCGGGAGCCCGTCGACGCGTTTTTTGATGGTGTTATGGTCAACGCAGAAGACGACTCCCTGCGCCAAAATCGGCTCAATCTCCTAAAGCGACTGCGCGATCTCTTTCTGGGCGTAGCCGATATCTCTGCGCTGGCCGTTACGAAATAGCGCGCTAAAGGGACGCCCAAAATGGCACTGCTTTAAGCTCAACAGAAGCGCTTAGGCGTCAAAGCGAGCAGCGAGTGAAGAGGCCGCCTGAGCCCATGGATGGGCGAGGCGAGCCGACATGGATGTATTTATGGCGTATCCCGAAAAGATCTACTCGGTTGGGCGCCGGTCTCGCAGTATGAAGCAGCAACGTGATCGCATGAGACGCACTGGCGGCGTCCTGAATTAGAAACGACTCTCGATGGCAAAGCCAATGACCATCGCGGTATCAATGTCGGTGGTCGCGAGGCTTTGCCCGTTATCATCTTCCAGAGCCAAAGACCCTCCGAATTCAACCCCGGCTACCGCGCTTATAGTGGTCCTTGGCCACGGAGTGTAGTTGGCAACGACTAACAGCGACCCATTCGAATCCTGTCCAACCTGGGCTGTACGACCCGCTTGCTCTTCGAGAGAAAACCGCATTTGCTCGAAGCCTGCTGACACTCCAACAGTCCACTCCTGATTCCGTTTGTAGTTCAGTAATAAGGCGGGCCCCTGTGCCGCAGCCATGTTGCGGCCTGTGGTCAAGCTGAGCGCCTCCGTGATTTGCCAATCAACCAGAATGATAGGGAATGCGGTGGTTTCATCACCCACATCAGAGAACCAACCAAACCCGGGACCAATAGAAAAGGTGTCCGAGAATTTCCAGCTAAAGCCTGCAAGCATGCCCTCAGAGCGCCCATCGCTGACGCTAGCCCCAGACTCTGCCACGGTGCGAATGGTCGGAATAATAATTGCGCGCATTTTCTCCGTGGGGGAAAATCGCATCGGCACTGACAATAGATACTCGTCAACACGGCCCCAGGGTTTGAACTGCTCAATGAGCGCATCAGATGAGAAATCGTAGTCGCTACTGGTAACTCCGAGGGACAAGGAAACGCTGGTATTCCGATCCCACGCATATCCAAGCCCGCCCCTCACAAAGCTTCGCGTCACACTCAAATCACCGGGCCCATCACTGAAGTCCGTCGAAAACTGGTGCATCGAGCCAAGTGCAACATCCCATACCCAAGGTCCACGCTCCTGGCGCTCCTCCGCAGCGGATACCGCAGCACATGAGGAAGCGACAAGGACAATAGTGGCATTACGCAGAGTGAGGAGAAATTTGGACATCGTTAGGGGGTCTCGTAAAAGGTAAGGACCCTCCGTTATACGCAACTGTCGCCGTCAGGGGTGGGAAAGAATCCGTGAATATTTCCTTGATTGGCTTCAGGCGCGCGGTTGACCGCCTGCGGGAGCCTGTATCCTTGTAAGTCCGTTTGCATGGTGACGGGGAAAATAGCCTTCCCAGTACCGTATTGATTTACACTGCCTATCCGCGACGGAGGCACTCGAATGACGCTAACCGAGGACACATTAATACTGATCGCAGCTGCGCTGGCTGCCACGGTGCTGACAGCACTGGTGATTAGTATCTGGCAAGGCGTCACAAGCCGCCGCGCACTCGCTGCGACGCGCGAGGCGTTGCGCTTACGTGAAGCAGAGTTGTCTGAAGCACTGGCTGAGCACCGCGGGCAGTCCGTATCTCTGAGCCAAAGCCAACTGCAATTGCAGTTCAGTCAGCGCGAGCTGATTGCGCTGAAGTCCGAACTCGCAAAGTTGAACAAGGATCTAAACGTTACACTTCAGGCCCATGCTCAACTAAAGGCGCAACAACTCGAGCGTGAGGACCGGCACCTCGAACAGATTCAGCTGTTGAATGAAACGCGCGAAAATCTGAAAAAGGAATTCGAAAATCTTGCCAACAAAATATTTGAAGACAAGGGCAGAAGCTTCACATCTACCAGCCAGGCGTCACTCGAAGCTCTTTTGAAGCCTTTCCGCGAACAAATCACCGGCTTTCAGAGCCGCATCAACGAAGTGCACTCAGAAGCGCTGCGTGGCAATACGGCATTGGAAAAAGAGATACAGAAAGTGTTGGAGGTTGGCCTTGAGATGAACAGCCAAGCCAGCAATCTGACGGTGGCCTTGAAGGGCGATAAAAAAACGGTCGGTAACTGGGGCGAGGCGCAGCTTGAGCGAACCCTTGAACTGGCGGGCTTGCAAGCTGGCGATCACTATGAAGCCCAGGCCGCGTTTCGCGATGAGGATGGCAAACGCAAGCTGCCAGACTTCATCGTCAAATTGCCCGACAGTAAAAATATCGTCATCGACAGCAAAGTGTCGTTAGTCGATTACGACCGGGCCATTGCCGCCGAGACCGACAAAGCACGCATACAAGCGCTTGACGCGCATGCGCAGGCCGTGCGCAATCACATCGATGATCTGGCATCAAAGGATTACGCCAATTTGCCGGGGATCGGCAGCCCGGATTTTGTATTGATGTTCATGCCCATCGAGCCCGCCTACATTGAAGCGATGAAGCACAACAAGGGCCTGTTCAATTACGGTTACAAAAAGGGCGTCATCATGGTTTCCCATACGACGCTGATGCCGATCCTGCGCACAGTTGCCAATCTGTGGATGATCGAGCAGGGCAATCAGGAGGCGAAAGAGATCAGTAGCAGGGCAGGGGATATCTACAACTCCGTGTGCCTCGTTGCGGAGCGACTGAATAAACTTGGCAACACCCTGAGAACCGCTAACAATCATTACAACGAGACGATTACCGGACTGGTGGGCAAGCAGGGTTTGCACGGTAAGATTGAACGCTTCCAGCAGCTATCGAGCCGCGCCAATAAGGAAATGGCGACGCTGGAGCCCATCCATGATGAGATCGAGAATGATCGACTTGACTCGGTGGCCAACAACGCAGAGAGTGCCCCTGGATTGCCGCAGCTGGAGGATACTGACGTTACCGGCAGAACCCAGCCTCTCATTGAAAAGGACACGGGGCTGGAGGGTCCGTTGCGGGGCATTAATCCGGACATATAGGATGAAGAAGTGGCTCTGCGAGTGCGCATTATTACTGCATTGATCGACGGCTCGCCCATGCAGACTCACCTCGACAGCGTGCAGGGTTTCCTGGATCGGGTGCAGCTGCAAGCAAAGACGATTGCTCTGGCATACAACGGTACCTGCATGTAAGGGCGGATATAGTCCGTGCTGGTCTTTCTGGGCATACTTAGATATCCAGGTTGGCCACTGACAGCGCATTTTGCTCGATAAATTCTCGCCGCGGCTCTACCTGATCGCCCATCAGGGTTGTAAAAATTTGATCTGCGGCGATGGCATCGTCTACCGTGACCTTGAGCATGCGTCGCACTTCAGGGTCCATGGTGGTTTCCCATAGCTGCTCCGGGTTCATCTCGCCGAGGCCTTTGTAGCGCTGGATGCTATAACCCTTGCGCGCCTCGGTCATCAGCCAGTCCAGCCCCTGCGAGAAACTGCGTGTCTGCAATATCTTATCGCCACGCTGGAAGTAGCCGTCCTCATCGATCAGCGTATTCAACGTTTCACCCAGCGCGATCAGGCTACGGTATTCACCAGAGGAGAAGAATTCATGGTGGTACTCCGTTTCTGACTCCACGCCATGGGCCAGCAGCTTGACCACTGGGAAGTAGAGCTGACGCTCCTGATCCTTGCGCACAACCACTGAATACACCGTGCCTTTTGAAGCGACTGTTTCCAGGCGCTCACTCAGTTGCTGGCAAAACGCCAGCACCGCTTCCTCCTGCCGCATTTCTTCCAGCGTCAGCGAACTGCCATACACCATCTGCCAAAGGACGTTTTCGGCATAGAGACGACTCAACCGGTGGATGGTGGTCTCAACCGTGCGATAACGCTTGACCAGCTCCTCTACCCCACTGCCTGAAATCGGGGGGGCATCGGGATTGACGAAAATCGACGTGCCATCCAGCGCCGATTGTGTCAGGTACTGATCAAGAGCATCGTCGTCTTTCAAATACTGATGCTGCTTGCCTTTGGCAATTTTGTAGAGCGGCGGTTGTGCGATAAAGATATGGCCACGGTCAACCAGTTCGCGCATTTGCCGGAAAAAGAACGTCAGCAATAGAGTTCTAATATGGGACCCATCTACATCCGCATCGGTCATGATGATAATGCTGTGATACCGCAGCTTGTCGGCATTGAACTCTTCTTTACCGATGCCGCAACCCAGCGCGGTTACGATAGTGCCCACTTCCGCCGAACCCAGCATTTTATCGAAGCGCGCTTTCTCTACATTGAGTATTTTTCCTTTGAGAGGCAGAATGGCCTGGTATTTGCGATTGCGCCCCTGTTTGGCGGAGCCGCCTGCAGAATCGCCCTCTACCAGATAAATCTCTGACAATGCCGGGTCCTTCTCCTGGCAGTCGGCCAGCTTGCCCGGCAGACCGGCAATATCCAGCGCCCCTTTGCGCCGCGTCATATCGCGCGCTTTACGGGCGGCTTCCCTGGCCCTTGCAGCATCGAGCATCTTCCCTACAACAGACCTGGCTTCGCCGGGGTTTTCCATCAGATAATCGTTAAACTGCGCGTTCATTGCCTGCTCAACGGCTGTTTTCACCTCTGAAGAGACCAGTTTGTCCTTAGTCTGGGAGGAGAACTTGGGGTCAGGTACTTTCACCGAGACAATCGCCGTCAGGCCTTCGCGGGCATCATCACCCGTGGTGTTGACCTTCGCCTTTTTGGCCAGGCCTTCCTTTTCGATATAGGCATTCAGGCTGCGGGTCAACGCGGCCCTGAAGCCCACAAGGTGCGTGCCACCGTCGCGCTGCGGGATATTGTTGGTATAACACAACACATTCTCCTGAAACGTGTCGTTCCACTGCAAAGCCACCTCAACACCGATGCCGTCGTCGGTATCAATCTGGAAATAAAAGGGCTTATTGACCGTGGTTTTGTTTTGGTTGAGGTAGTTTACAAAGGCTTTCAGGCCGCCTTCATACTGGTAGGTTTCCTCTTTTGCGCTGCGCTCGTCCTTCAGATGGATACGCACCCCCGAATTCAGAAAGGCCAGTTCGCGCAGGCGTTTGGCCAACTGTTCAAAATGGAACTCAATGTTGGTGAAGGTTAGAGATGATGGCTTGAAGCGCACCGCTGTCCCGCTTGACTCCGTCTTGCCGACTTCCGCCAATGGGGCGTCCGGTACACCATGACGGTAGACCTGCTCAAACATTTTGCCTGCGCGGCGAATAGTCAGCACCAGATGCTCAGACAAGGCGTTTACAACCGATACGCCTACCCCATGCAAGCCGCCGGAGACTTTATAGGTGTTGTCGTCAAACTTTCCGCCGGCGTGCAGCACCGTCATAATCACTTCCGCTGCAGACACACCTTCATCATGCATTTCGGTCGGGATGCCACGGCCGTCATCACTGACGGAGACGGATTCGTCGGGGTGGATAACGATGCTAATTTTTGTACAGTGCCCAGCAAGGGCCTCATCAATGGAGTTATCGACCAGCTCAAAAACCATATGGTGCAGGCCAGAGCCGTCATCCGTATCACCAATATACATTCCCGGGCGCTTGCGAACCGCATCAAGCCCTTTCAGTACTTTGATGCTGGATGAATCATATTCTTGCGTTTCGTTACTCATCGATAGTCACTCTCAAATACCGTTGTTATCGCTTGTGGTCAGTCGCATTGCATCAGGCCGCCAAATATCGCCTTACGGTGCCTTGTTCCACGTGGAACACTGTCAACTCGCTCGTTTTCGGCCAAACCGACCGAATTTCCTCCTGATCTATGCACGTGATGAATACCTGTGCATCCATGGAGGCCAAAAGATCACATACCAGCACGCTATGGTCATAGTCCAGCTCTGACGGCAGATCGTCAATCAAGTACGTACAATTACCACGTCCCTGTTGTGCCATGTGCTGGCCCTGCGCGAGTTTGAGCCCACAAACCACCAGCTTCTGCTGGCCTCGGGACAGCGTCTCTGCCGCAAGGTGGCCACCAATCATGACTCGAATATCGGCGCGCTGGGGGCCTGAATGGGTGTAGCCCTGATCAACATCAGAAGCAAGGCCTTGCTCTAACGCCTCTCTATAACCGAGTTGCTTATCCCAGCCCTGCTGGTACCGCAGCTCAATCGCTTCCAGTGACGGCGCCAATTCTGCCATTAATGCCTGAAAACGAGGTGCCAGCTTCCGGAAATAGTCTTTTCTATACTCGTTTATAGTCTCGCCAGCATCCGCCAAATCACGCGTCCAAACGGCCAATTCCTGATGCGATACTTTATCACGCCGAAGCAGGTTATTGCGTTGTTTTAAGCATCTTTGAAAGCGCTGCCACTGCGCAAAAAACCGTTGTTCCACGTGGAACACCCCCCAATCGAGATACTGCCTTCTTCCGTTGGGGGGGCCGGTCAACAGCCCAAAGGTATCCGCCGTTATCACCTGCAAGGGCAATTGCTCTGCGAGCTCTGCCAGCGTTCGGACGGACTTCCCGCCCACTTTAATCTGCGCCTCCCCGGTCCGATTGCGTTGCACGCCCAGTGGTAAGCAGGATGCGGGGGACCTGATCGACCCTACTGGCACGGTTGTCCCAAACACGGTGCAACTGGCCGCGTTATGAGTAATCAGGGATTTAATGCTATTACCGCGGAAAGACCGCGCCATCCCGAGTACGTGTATCGCTTCCAGTATGCTGGTCTTTCCGCTGCCATTGCTACCGAAAAACACATTGACCCTCTGCAAATCCTGCAGCTTAACCTGGTGGAGATTTCTTACCTGATGTATCTGTAATTGAGTAAGCACCGCACTATTCGCGCGGATTCCGGCGTGCGTTACAGGCCGGCCCAACGCTGTGCAACTCGTTTGCCCTTTCGTAATTGATGAGGAGGACGCTCGACTACAGCCGCATTGGCATAACAACGTAAAGAGAGTCGCCTGACTCAGACTCTTCCAGCAGCGCGCTGCTATTGGAATCCGCCAAAGACAGTTTGACCTGCTCGCCACTGAGCACCCCCAAAACGTCGAGCAAATAGCTCACGTTAAACCCTATCTCCAGCGCATCGCCTGAATAGTCTACGGAAACAGTCTCTTCCGCCTCTTCCTGCTCGGGGTTGTTGGCAAGAATATCGAGGGTATCTTTGGTTAGCTTTAAGCGAACCCCGCGATACTTCTCGTTGGAAAGGATGGCTGTGCGTGTAAACGCCTGGCGCAACTCCTGGCGAGAGCCCAACAGAATTTTATTGGGTGAGCGGGGCAACACCCTTTGATAATCGGGGAACTTGCCGTCGACGAGCTTGGATGTGAATGTGAAGTTATCTGTCACGGCGCGAATGTGGTTGCTGCCGATGATAATCGCGATATCGGCATCATCATCCATCAACAGCCGCGCCAACTCCAGAACACCCTTGCGCGGCAGGATTACCTGTGCGGCGCCCTCGCCGCTGACCTTTACGCGTTCTGGCAACGTACACATAGCCAAGCGATGGCCATCGGTCGCGACCACGCGCAGCATCTGGTCGGCATCAATCTCCCACAGCATCCCATTGAGATAGTAGCGAACATCCTGCTGAGCCATCGCAAAACCGGTACGATCGATCAAACGCCGCAACTGCCCTTGTTTCAGTGTGAGCTGGTGGGTACCAATGCTGTCCTCAACATTGGGAAACTCCCGCGCCGGGAGCGTGGAAAGCGTAAAGCGGCTGCGACCAGACTTAACAGAGACTTTATTATCCTTCGCGACGATATCGATATCACTCCCTTCCGGCAGTGATTTACAGATATCCAACATTTTTCGCGCGGGGACTGTAACCTCTCCAGAGGTGCCTGCAGCCGACAACTGCACTCTGCCGACAAGCTCCACCTCAAGATCTGTACCAGTGAGGGACAACCGGTCTTCTTCCAGCTGGATCAGCACATTGGCGAGGATCGGCAAAGTTTGGCGACGCTCGACCACCCCCGCCACGAGATTCAAGGACTTTACCAGGCTATCCCGTGCAATACTGAACTTCATATTCGTGTTATCCCTTACCTAACGGATGATTCAATCAAGTCGTTCGCTAGCCGCTTCTGCCAAAAACAAATGTTTTGTTTCTAGGTCGTCAGCGTTCTCAGCAGGTTCTTGTAATCTTCTCTTATATCAGAGTTCGTTTCTCGAAGTTCCTTGATTTTACGGCATGCATGAAGAACTGTCGTGTGATCTCTGCCACCAAAGCTATCACCAATTTCTGGCAAGCTATGATTGGTCAATTCCTTGGATAGTGCCATAGCCATTTGGCGCGGCCTGGCAACTGACCGACTGCGCCTGCGAGACATCATATCCGCTATTTTAATCTTGTAATACTCCGCCGCTGTACGCTGAATATTATCCATGCTGACCTGACGATCCTGCAATGCCAGCAAGTCTTTGAGGCTTTCCTTGATAACTTCAATATCGATGGGACGACCAATGAATCTTGCACTGGCGATAACGCGCTTTAATGCTCCCTCCAATTCTCTCACATTGGAACGGATACGCTGCGCGATAAAAAAAGCAGCGTCAGGCGGCAAATCAACGCGCACCTCTGATGCCTTTTTCAACAGAATCGCGACGCGTGTTTCCAGCTCCGGGGGTTCCACAGCAACCGTCAGACCCCATCCAAAGCGAGATTTCAGGCGCTCTTCCAGGCCATCAATCTCCTTGGGATAACGATCGCAGGTTAAGATCATTTGTTGGCCGCCCTCAAGCAGCGCATTAAAGGTGTGAAAGAACTCTTCCTGCGTGCGATCTTTTTTGGCAAAAAACTGGATATCGTCGATCAACAACGCATCCACTGAACGATAATAGCGCTTGAAGTCCGTGATGGCATTAAGTTGTAGCGCCTTAACCATATCAGCCACAAAGCGCTCGGAATGCAAATATACAACCTTCGCTTCCGGATTACGCGCCTTCAGTGCGTTGCCCACTGCGTGCATCAAATGGGTTTTGCCGAGGCCAACACCGCCGTACAAAAAAAGCGGGTTGTACGAATTGCCGGGGTTTTCCGCGACCTGCTGCGCCGCTGCCAACGCCAATTGATTCGATTTACCTTCCACAAAGCTGTTGAAGGTATAGTTTGAGAACAAGTGCTGCTGGTGCTGCAGCGACCCCTCAACTTCGACACTACGGGTGGGACCGCGCAGTGTTGGTCGGGCCCTAACTGAAGCACTTGGAGCAGCAGCCACAACATAATCAGGTGCCGATGAAGGAGCGTCGAGGCCACCGGCGCTCGCTGCACGCAATGGTGCCGACTCAATTTGATCGGCAGCGAATACTCCCTGAGCCGTTGCACCGGTGCTGGCAGCTGCGCCAATTTTCAAGTCTATGTTTAATGATTCTTCAGGTCGAAACTCACGAAGGAGCTCACTAATCCTGTCGGAATACTTTTCCGCCACAAAATCCTTAATAAACCGGTTGGGCGCGAAAAGCGTTAATGAACTCTCATCTGTACTCGCCCTAAGTGGTCGTATCCACGTATTAAATTGCTGTGACGGCAATTCATCACGCAATCGACTGACACACTTCTGCCACACTGGTTCAGCCAATGAACACCCCTTAAAGCTGGGTTTGACCCCTGGGCTTTCCACGAAACTAATAAAAGACGACGGTTTTTATGGCCCGGCGAACAAGCCTGGCGTGTGGCAGGATGATACCGCTGATTCTGCAAGTTATCCACACCCAATTGCCAAAAATGGCAATTATTTTTCCCCATTTATTTCAATAGGTTAGCCAAATTATAGCTGTTTTTTGAACAACTCCACAATAGCTTCCGCTGTGTAGTTTTGCCTGTTGATAAGCTGTTTATATCTATGTGAAAACATGTGGGCTGATGCGCCAAAGTCGCGCCGCCACTGTATTTCTGCGAAGACCCCTGCGCGCACAAGTCTGCGCCTTTGTCCCTCTGTGTTCACTACTCACAACTCGTGCTGTCTAACATCAAGACCCGCGCTGTCGAACATAAAATAACTGCTTATACATTGAATTAAACGGCGCATTTACATAGAATACCCAACCGTTTTTCTGGGCGGGTTGTATCACTCAGCATTGTAAAGCAATTGATACTGCCTCTCCCATCTGTTTACTTGGAATCAAGCCATGAAAAGAACATTTCAGCCCAGCGTCCTTAAGCGCAAGCGCACGCACGGTTTCCGCTCACGAATGGCCACCAAGGGTGGGCGCAGTGTATTGAATCGTCGTCGTGCCAAAGGTCGCAAGCGCCTCTCTGCTTAGAACAGCAGATTGGGCTGCCAGGAAGCTGAACAAGGCTTCAGCAAAGCAAAGCGCTTACTCAATGCCAAAGCTTATAGCAGAGTATTTGACAGTCCCGACGCGCGAGCTTCAGACAAGCACTTATTGCTACTGGCAAAAATCAATGCGGGTCCCGTGCATCGCCTGGGTCTGGTGATAGCCAAAAAGAATGTACGGTTAGCTGTGCAGCGCAATCGAATCAAACGGGTAGCGCGGGAGGTGTTCCGACACCTGCCAATCAGTGAAACGCCTTTGGATGTGGTGCTTTTAGCCAGACGAGGCATAGGTGAGTTGGACAATGCCGCTCTATCCTCTATATTACTGCAGCAATGGCAAAAACTGATTCGCCACACCGCTAAACTCACACCAAACGTGACTCAGGACTCTTAATGCGTCGCTTGCTGATTTCATTTATTTCCTGCTACAAGCTTTGCCTCAGCCCGTTCCTGGGTAATCACTGTCGTTTTTATCCCAGCTGCTCCAGCTACGCACAGGAGGCTATAGCCACACATGGCGCCTTAAAGGGGTGTTATCTTGCGATACGTCGATTATCCCGCTGCCATCCCTGGCATGAAGGCGGAGAGGATCCCGTGCCACCCTGTTCGCATTCACACTAAGCCACAGATACCCAATTATGGATTTGCAACGCACACTGCTCTTCGGCGCCATCGGCGTACTCTCATTCATGTTGCTCTCCGAGTGGGTCGAGTTTAAAGGCGAGAAAGACGCTGCCAACGCAGTGCAAGAGACCTCGCGGCTAAATCCAGAACGGACGATCCCATCTCCGCCTGAGTTAGATACCACACCGGTCATGGCCGATACCAGTGCTAGTAACGATGATATTCCCGAAGTGCCAGATCTTACTGTCGCAACGCCCAGC
>JBDNIE010000364.1:0-6222 GCA_041688425.1 Halioglobus sp.
AAATCCCATTATCCTGTATTGGCTGAGCCATTTTGTTTTTCCTCTTGTTTTGTAAATCGACAAATTCACAATCAAAAGGATAACCGAGTGGCTCAGCTCTTCAAGCCACCATGAAATTACAGAAAGAATGATGCACTACCCCATGTTGCCGCGATCTTCGTAAGTCCAATCGATGTTGGGGTGGCTCCCGGTTTGTGCAGTGTCGGGATAACCCTTGGTATCGTAGGTGTAGTTCGTTGTAGTTGACAGAGGGTCCGTCACTGAGCTGAGCAATCCGTTGGGCGAATACCTCGTCGCTACCGTGTTGCTGTAGTGATCTTTGCGGCTGGCGACATGATTTCGAGCAGGATAAGTAAGAAAAAAAAGATCTGTCCCGGTTATTTCTTTCTCTTGGAACGTGGAATACCCGCGAGGATCAATGCTCTCTATTGCATGCCCTTGGCGGAAATAGATTCGTGCCAGTTACCTCCGCTTTAGCTGTCGTGTTACCGCGGTCAGTCCCCGACAGGTTCTATCTTGACTATTGAGAGAATGTCTAAGAGCTTCTGTACAGACTCTTCATCTGCTGCAACATGAAATGCACACCCATTACTTAGACGAAAGCGATAGCGACTCGGCTCCCTAGGTAAAGCCAAGAGAAAATCCCTAAAGTTTTCGGGATCAGGGCAGCGATCAACCTGATCAATTTCTTGTCGTAAAAAGCGCAGGCCATTTTTGTTTTTTCCACGTCTCCAAAATGTAAGTTTAAAACTATCTTTGCCCAAATTTTCGATAACACGTACGCGGGATTTAAAATTATGCGCCATTGATAGATGTATTACGCCGCTACATACGAAAACAATACCAGCAAAAACGCCCAAAATATTACCCCAAAAATAATTCATTGTTGTTTCTAATGGAAAACTAAATAGGG
Organism: Halioglobus sp.; assembly: GCA_041688425.1. GTDB lineage: Bacteria > Pseudomonadota > Gammaproteobacteria > Pseudomonadales > Halieaceae > Marimicrobium. The sequence continues at coordinate 914 of JBDNIE010000364.1, forward strand.
AGTAAAATAGTGCGCCGAAAACTATGAATCCCACTAGAAGACTAGAAACACCAATGAATATGTAGAAAGTGGCCAACGAATCGCCCCCCGAATAGGATAGATCAGTCCAACTCACCGTATTATCGCTCATTTTACTTTTAGAGGTCATTTGCCGTAGTTCTATTTGCCGGAAATTATTTTGTTTGCAGCTCCGCTAGCCAATCCAAACTTTGTGCCAAAAATACCTGCAGTTACAGTTTCCACGGCTCTAGTGCCAGCACCTAACGTCGAAGCAGTCCCCAAAAAACCACCCACAGCAGCAACACCTACTTGAGTGTAATCTATCTCACCGGCCGATCTTCCTGCTTGAAGGTTATTAACAACTTGACCGGCAGCATTTGCTCCAGCACCTGCAACTGCCCCACCTGATAATTTTAACCCGATTTTTGCGGATTGTTTGACTGCTAGTGCTGCAGCGCCTCCAGGAACATAGGCTCCAAGGGCACCGGCCAAAAAAGCTGTACCAAGACTAGCGACATCCGTATCACCAAATGCGGCCGTTACGGCAACATTTGCTACACCACCGACGATACCCGGAACAAACATCAAGAACTGACCAGTGGGATCCACCGCATTAACCGGATTCCCACCGACATACGCATACAAATTCGTCCCATCAATGAACCCGGCGGGATCTTCACTGATAAACCGCCCCACCTCCACATCATAATACCGAGCCCGCATGTACAACAGCGTGTCGCTCTCTGCAAAGATACCCACCTGACCGGCGTACTTGAAGGGCTGCGAGATACCTTGCACTTGGCCCAGCAGCCTGCCATAGGGTGAATAGGCATATTTATTCACGACATTATTGCTGGGGTTTGTCAGCGCGATTGTGTGACCGGTGCCATCAAAATGGTAGACGAAGTAGTTGTTTGAAGCCATGACCATCGCAGCCAAGCCTGCACCGTAGATATAGTAGCGCGTAATAGTGCCGGAACTGTTTGCCTCCGCCAGCAGGTTGCCCGCTGCATCATAGACGTACTGGGTCACCGTCCCATTGCGAACCGCTCTGACCCGGTTGCCTACGCCATCATATGAGAAGCTTTTACCCGCCCTTTGCACAAGCCGATGGGCATCATCAAACGTATAGTTTACGCCGCCCTTATTCTGTAACTGGCCTTCGAGGTCGTAGGTGAAGAGACTCTCCACGGTATCGACCGTTCCAGTGAGCTGACCTTGATCATAGGTGTAGGTATGCTTGGATTTCGCGTTCAATCGATTCCGTTGCAGGTTATATGCGAAGCTGGTGTCGTCGGTGATTAGGCTTCCCGATATAACCGGATCCGGCGAGATGGTTTCCTGCACACGATTGCCATTGGGGTTCAGCAAAAAGTTGTACGCTACAAGGTCTGATGGCCCCTCATGGGCAATGCCCGTCAAGCGATTTGCATTGTCCCAGGTGTAATCCGTCTCCATGGCGTTAAAATGCTCAATCCGGTCCAGACGGTTGGCATCGTCATAGATGTACTGCATTGACGGCCTGCCTACCACCCAATCAATGGTAACCGTGCTCAAGCGATTGAGGTTGTCGTACGTGTACTTGACCTTTCTGGCGTTGGGTGGATAAGTCAGCTCGGTCAAATTGCCTGCGGCGTCATAGGCATACCCCACTGTGTGGCCATTGCTGTCCGTGTGGCTCGTGAGGCGACCAGCAACATCATACGTGTTGGTGGTGGTGCCAGTGGAGTCAATCATTTCTTCCAGGTTGTCTCTGTCATCGTAGTTAAAATTCACGCTAGAGTTGGGGTAGGTAATCGTATCCGGTTTGCCGGAATCGGTTTAGGTAAAGTCCGTGACCCGGCCCTTTCGGTCTGTGGCCTTTTTTAGTTGTCCGGCCGCTGTGTACTGGTAGTGATTTTTCTGACCTTTTGGATCGGTCCTCATTTCTACTAACCCACGGTCATCATAGACAAACTGGGTATTCGCCCCTTCCTGATCGGAGAGGCTTTCCATGTTGCCGCGATCATCGTAAGTCCAATCGATGCTGGGGTGGCTCCCGGTTTGTGCAGTGTCGAGATAACCCTTGGTATCGTAGGTGTAGTTCGTTGTGGTTGACAGAGGATCCGTCACTGACTTGAGCAATCCGTTGGGCGAATACGTTGTCGCTACGGTGTTGTTGTAGTGATCTCTGCGCTGAGTCACATGATTCTTGGCATTGTAAGCAAACTGGACGTTGTGCCCCAAGGGGTCCTTGATTTGCACTAGCCGATGATTGGCATCGTACGTGGAGATGGTCTTCTTGCCGTTGTCGTTTACTTGTTCTATGAGGTTGTTGTGCCCATCCTCGTCGTAAACGAAGGTGGATGCGTTGCCCTTAGGGTCAGTTTGCTTAACCAAATGACCCTGACCGTCATACACCATGCGCACGGTATTGCCCAAGGCGTCTTCTATGGCTACTTTGCGGCCATCAAGATCAAAGTGGTAGGTGGTACGATGCCCCTGAGCATCCTCTTCGGACGCCAGAAATCCGGCGTAGTGCATTTTGTAGATTTCTGTTCCCGTATCTCTCGGGACTTTCTGTTCAATAACGCGGTCAAAGTCATTGTAGGTGTTGTCCACAATTTTTACATCGACGGGGTTGGTGACAGTCAGAAGTCGCTGAAATTCATCATACTCGTATTCCCATTTACCACCCTCCAGGCCATTAACAGTGCGCAGGTTTCCGTCTTCTTGCTCATAGGTCACCGAGTGGCCGGTGGAATCAAACACCCAAGAAAGCTGATCATCGGCATAGCCTAGCGAGAGTACGCGTGAGAACGCATCCGTCACCGACGCCACCTGGCCATTGGTAGTGTAGGTAAACGTCAGCGCGTTACCGTCCACATCGGTGATGGATCCGATCTTATCATTGGCATTGAACTTCCATACCGTACCAAAGCGCTCCCGCAGTTCGTAAGTGTCATCGGTCAGTCGCACAAGCTCAGTGGTTATGCCAGCAGGCGGTATGAAATCACCATTGGGCATTTCTTGAAAGGTTAAGACTTGTGAACCCATATGCACAGAGACGGATTTGTTAAGAAGCTGATCCATACCCCAGTTTGCAACCAGCGCCGCAGTGCCCCACTCTTTAGGTGTGGAGGTGGCATCTGCCAGCAAACTGCGAGCAATGTAATTCACCACCACCATGGGGACCGCGTCAAACACAGTGCGTTCGCCCAGTGCGGCCTCTACATTACTGTGGTGTGATAAATATATGTTGTAATTGTGCGTCCAGCCGCGCCCTAAACCGGCGGCATCCTGGGAGGCCAGCTGACCATCATAACTTCGCGTAAATGCCAGGCCTCGCGCCCCGCTGCCCCCGACACCAAAATCGGTGATGTTTGAGTAGAAGGCCCCCGTGCCCAAATCAACCGGGTCACTGACAAGGGTGCGGCTCTTATTGCCTTCCCACGTCCTTTCCGGAATAAAATCCTTTTGGGTGATTTCTGGTAATGCATTACCAGGCTTCGTCGTATAGCCGCCGTTCAGCGGCAGACCGCCATTGATCGCCATAAGGATGGTTGTAGTCGATCCAGCGACCTTATAACCAACATAACCGAAGCCTTCCCAGTCATTGAGTGCAATCTTGCCATCCTCCGGTAAAATCAAGGTATTTGAGTTGTTTATGTCGCCCTGAAAAGAGCTCAACTGAGCAGGGGAATAATTGGTCAGTGCGGGCGAAATACTTGAGAAGTTGCTGCTATTAGCGACAAACAGCCTTTTGTTGTTGCTATTAGAGAGCGCAAAGAGTCGGATCGTCGATACTGCAGGGTTAGCAAGGCCGCTTATAGCAGGAATACCCTGAAGCTGCTCCAAAACACTGTGCTCCATCGCACTTGCAATAAACGACCAGGGCTTTGATTCGCTCGACGTCGGTCCAACCTTGCGTGGGATGGTGGATGATGTCTGTAGCGGCATATCGACGGCGTATCCAGTTTCCTGGGTGGCTAGCCCAAACCGATGATGCCAAATACGTCGCTTACTTGACAGCGCGTCTAGCAAGTCACCGTTTAGCTGGGTTTGTTGCATCCATGTCTGGCCAATCACATTGAGCGTCTCAGTGAGCAACTCGGGTGCATCGGCTGCTGTGCCGTCAACCGTCATTCGGTTGAGGATCCGCTGCCGCTCGCTCAATAGTGTAGAATGCTTGTCACCGCCGAACGCGGAAATGATTACATAGGAACCAGTGTTACGGAGCGTAAAGTTGTAGAATTCGTTTTTACCCGCATAGGGGTGAGTGACAGAGAGGCGGAGTATTCCGTTGCCGGGGGGAGTACCTTGTGCCTCTGGCTGGTCGTCGATATTCAAATACGCTGTGTTGCCATTACTACTATAGGTCAGGCTTAGCTTACGTCCGGCTATGTCCGGTATAAATTTAGGAACATTGATGCTCCCATGCTGGATTTGTACCCTGTGCTTGAAATTGTCTGGCACAGCGTGCCAAGACACAGGTGTGGTCGTCACAGGCAAGGGAAGGCTCGTGGGCAAGCTGCTGGTCTGGTCCTGGTCAATCGTGTAGCCTCCCAAGGGTACTGCCAAGTTAACTGGCTCTTTTTGATAGAATCGATCCATGAACACATACAAGCGGCACAGATTCCCGCCAGATATCATTTCGTATGCCGTCTGGCTCTACTTCCGTTTCAACCTCAGTCACCGCGATATAGAAGATCTTCTGGCAGAGCGAGGCATCACTGTCAGCCGCGAAGCAATTCGACTTTGGTGTATCAAATTCGGTGCTATATACACTCGAAGGTTGAAGCGAAAACACCGAGGCTACGGCGATACCTTTTTCATCGATGAAGTCTTCGTGAAAATCAATGGCAAACAGCATTATCTGTGGCGGGCTGTGGATCAGGATGGTGAAGTCGTTGATGTATTCTTGCAGAGAAAGCGGGATGGCGCTGCAGCTAAACGCTTCTTCAAAAGGTTATTGCGCAGTCATGGCGGCGAACCCAGGAAGATCGTGACGGATAAGTTACGCAGCTACGGTGTTGCTCACCGTGAACTGATGCCGGATGTTATTCATGATAATTTCCAGTACGCGAACAATCGGGCCGAGCAATCCCATGAGCCGACCAGAGTGCGAGAGCGGGTGATGCGAAGGTTCAAATCGACAGGGCAAGCGCAGCGATTTTTGGGTGCCCATGCTGCGGTTTACAACTTGTTCAATCTTGGGCGCCACCTCGTTCGAGCAGAGCACTATCAAAATCTCAGGGAAGGTGCGTTCGCAGAATGGAGTGGGGCAGTGGCTTGAAATTCCAGGTCAAATTAGCGCTGTCTGAGAAAGT
>JBDNIE010000076.1:0-30044 GCA_041688425.1 Halioglobus sp.
ACAGTATCATAGAATCGCTTAGGAAGATGCCGCTGTGCCGAGCTCCTGTACCTCGGGGCGGCGCCTGCGCCGCGTTCTCGCCGGGATCATGCCGCGCATCGCCTCGAGTTTACCGAAGCAGAGCAGCTTGTCGCCCGCCTCCAGGAGACGCTCCGGGCGAGGGTTAGGTATAACCTTGGCCCCGCGGTAAAGCGTGAGTACGTTTACATCGCTCTCGGCCAGGCCGGTTTCGACGATCGACTGCCCTACAAACTTTGAACCCTCCGGAACATAGATTTCGCTAACGCCATAACCTTTGCTGACCGTAAGACGCTGCCTGACGTCGATCTCCGGAAAATCGACCTGTGCGGAGATATACTCGATAACAGCACCCGCGACATCCAGTCCTGTGCAGGTTTCTATGCCTTCCAGCCCGGGCGAAGAATTGACTTCCATTACCTGCGGCCCATTGGCACCTTCAAGCATATCAACGCCGGCGACCTGCAAACCCAGTATCTGGGTACAACGCACGGCGGTCTCGCGGTATTCTTCGCTCAACTCTACCGGTTCGGCAATACCTCCACGATGCACATTGCTGCGAAATTCCTGGCCCTGAGCGACCCTGCGCATTGCTGCTACTACGCGATCACCGACCACAAACGCGCGTATATCACGCCCCTTGCTTTCGGCCACGAACTTCTGGATCAACACGTTTTGTTTCTGGCTCTGCAGCAGTTCGACGATCCCTTCAGCCGTTTTGACTGATTCCGCGAGCAGCACACCGATACCCTGGGTGCCTTCGATCAATTTTATGACGACAGGCGCGCCCCCTACCCTTTCTATCGCTGGCAGCACGTCCTTGCGATCACGGACAAACGTAGTGCGGGGAATTCCCACATGGTGACGACTCAGAATCTGTAGGCTACGTAACTTATCGCGAGAATTGGTTATACCATGAGCGGTGTTGGCACAAAATACGTCCATCTCCTGAAACTGCCGCACTACCGCAGTGCCGTAGTAAGTGATGGAAGCGCCGATCCGCGGCAACACAGCGTCATAATGTTTCAACTGTTTTTGGCGGTAGTAGAGGTCCGGTGATCCCCTGTCGAGATCGATGGCAAAGCGCAAGGTATTGAGTATATGGACCTGATGATTGCGCTGCACAGCGGCTTCTTTCAGTCGGCGGGTGCTGTAGGCATTGGGCGAGCGTGACAAAATGGCAAGCTTCATTTCTAATTCCTTTGGAGTTAATGCACGACGACCAGCAGGGGCAAACAGATTGTGTCGATGGAAATTTTCTCCACCATTGTATGGTGACTGATGTGGCGTTCGCAGTCTATGAGAACGCCCGCATGCCCATGTAACCAACGTAACATAAGAGCATAGCAGTCGCTATCGAGCGACTCATTGTGGCTCTTCCATAAAAGAATACACCGAGCAACACAGCAGAAAACATCAGCGATAATAAAAGGTCACCAACACCGCCTGCGGGGATCGGTAGTGGCCTCACTAGCGCACTTATAGGCAGAACTAAAAGACTGTTGAAGATATTTGAGCCAATCACATTGCCGACGCAGAGGTCTGATTCTTTCTTCATGGCCGCGATTATCGACGTGACCAATTCTGGCAGGCTGGTGCCAATGCCGACTACTAACATTCCAATCACAACGGGAGGTATGCCCAGATACCCTGCCAGTTCCGAGCCTCTGGTAATGGTCACCTGACCGCCAACCGTCAGGCAGGTGATGCCGACAACCACGTAGATCCAATTAGCACGCAAACCCGTCGCCAGTTGCGGGAGTGCCCGGGTCTTGATCTCATTCATATTGACTGTAAGAGCGTCTTCCTGCCTTTGTGCCAACACTTCACTGACCGTGATGTAGACAAAAATCGTGAACAGCAACAGCAAAATGATCCCATCTGAGCGAGAAATCTGTGCCGCTGTGCCCACCAGAACGTCGTCCAGGGCCATGACCAGCAGCACAGTTGACCCCAGTAACAGCAGTGGCAGCTCACGGCGCACGATCTGCCCTTGCATTTTCATCGGATGGATCAGTGCAGCGACACACAATACAAGCCCCAGATTGGCTAGATTGGAGCCCAGAACATTACCAAATGCCAGTTCTGTCTCATCGCGAACGGCGCCGATAACATTGACTACAAGTTCGGGAGCACTAGTGCCAAACGCTACTACGGTAAGGCCGATTAGCAGCGGTGATATGCCGTGCTGGCTAGCAATAGCAGAGGCCCCGCGTACCAGCAATATGCCGCCGCCCAGTAGAAGAAGTAGTCCGGCGAGGAGTAGAGCAAACGTCACCAAACGTCTGTCCGCATTTTCAAAAGACCGCTACTAATAAATTTAGATGATCGGTGCATTGCTGGAATCGTCCACATCCGGCAGGTGTAAATAGGGCTGCAGCTGTTCCTGAAACTGCTCTACCTCTTTTTCCACAGCTCCCACGTTCCTTCCATAGAGCGCAATATGGAAGGTCGCGTCGCCCTCATACACCAGCGGCAGGTTGGTGCGCCCTATTACAATGCCGTCATTAGGTGCCACCATTGGCGTCTCACTGGACCCCAGGGGGTCGGCAACCATTGCGATGACCTGGCCGGCAGTCACTTTGGCGCCTAGCGGAACTAAAGTGCGCAGGATTCCACTCTCGGGCGCTCTCAACCAACTCGTCTGGCTGCTGATGATGAGAGGGACGGTCTGCTTCTTGCGCGGAGTGCGTGACAACATGTCGATGCTGCGCATGACATTGATAATGCCCTTGAGTCCAGCGCGTATGTAAAGTTCTTCAAACCGCAGGGCCTCTCCCGCTTCATACAGGATGACCGGAATCCCGGCTTCCTGTGCAGCACCGCGCAGCGAACCATCGCGTAATTTGGCATCCAGCGCCAGCGGCACTCCGAATGCCTCTGTCATTGCAAGGCTTGCAGGGTTGTCCAGTTCCGCACGAATCTGGGGGAAGTTGGACCGATGCCGAGACCCCGTGTGCAAGTCGATACCGTGCGTTGACTTGAGCACGATCTCCTTGAGAAAGGTATGCGCCACTCGACCGGTCAGCGATCCTTTGGCTGACCCCGGGAACGACCGGTTGAGGTCGCGGCCATCAGGCAGATAACGCGTGTGGTTGAGAAAGCCGTAAACGTTTACGATCGGAATCGCCAGGATCGTGCCACGCAGATGTTTAAGCGACTTGTGTTGCAGTAAGCGCCTGATGATTTCAACGCCGTTGATTTCGTCACCGTGAATTGCAGCACTGATGAAAAGCGTCGGACCGGGGAGTTTGCCGCGCACTACCTGCACCGAGATAGAGAGATCGTCATTGGTATACATGGGTGCTACCGGGATTTCAACGGTGGCAGACTCGCCGGCCGCGATACTTCTGCCTCCAATTATCAGGTCAGGTTGCGTTTCGTGGAGCACGTTAAGGTTGATCCTTGTTTTTTTTGGGTTTGCTTTGTAGATACGATCTACCAGGATGAACAACATAGCGCTTACGCAATGCCGTCCTCCCCAGAAGTACCCGGAAAGTCATTCCGTCACGGTCCGTTAGTGTCACCTCTGCCTGTATGATCTCATCGCCGATGGCGATGCGTGTTTCGATGACATAGCGCATCTCCTCATGCCCGCCAGAGTCACGCACAACACGCTGGTCCTTGATGGGTGCTGTGCATTCTACGACCGTATTGACATCGCCTTGAATCGGGTGAATGGCAAAACGCACCCAGGGCTGGCCGTCGCGTGTGAAAGGCTCCACCAGAAATGCATGCAACGCACTGGTGCGCGCGCCAGTGTCAATCTTGGCTTTGACTCTGGGTATGTCGAGGTCGGGGAAACCGAGCCACTCGCGCCAACCGATAGGCAACTTAGTAATCATAACGTTTCATCCATTCGGATTTGCGCGGCTTTATCACCACAGAATTTCTCCGGCACCCAGCACGTAAAGGCGGTCAGCCACTAATTTACGGATTTTTTGTGCATCGTTCAGTGCCAAAGCCTCCCCTACGATAGCCCTTGCGCTCTCGATGTTGATACGCCGCAGTAGCCATTTGATTTTTGGCAGCTGCGCCGCACTCATACTCAGTGTTCGAACACCCATGCCAACCAAGAGTACAACGGCAATCGGGTCAGAGGACATTTCACCACAGAGGCTCAGCGGTAGATCCGTACTCTTGGCAATACTGATCACTCGTGCAATCTCATGCAAGACCGCCGGATGAACGTGGTCGTACGAGGCGGCCACGCGTGGATTATTGCGGTCGAGCGCCAATAGGTATTGGCTCAAGTCGTTGGATCCAATGGAGATGAAGTCGAGCTGATCGCGCCACGAAGACAGCTGGGAAATCGCAGACGGGACTTCTACCATAATACCGACAGGCGGCCTGGTTACGTTGACGCCCTCTTCTTGCAGTTGCTGTAGCGCATCGTTGAGTAATTTGTGAAACGCGATGAGTTCCGATGTGCTGCCAACCATTGGTAGCATGATGCGCAAATTCTGTCTGCCCTCGGAGGCGCGCAGCATGGCGCGTATCTGGGTCATGAACAGGGAGCTGTTGTCCAGGCAAAAGCGGATTCCGCGCCATCCCAGTGCCGGGTTTTCTTCCTTGATTGGAAAATACGGTAGTGGCTTATCGCCGCCGATATCCAGTACCCGCATATAGACCGGTTTATCTTCGTATGACTCCAGTATTTGTCGGTATACGTTCAGCTGTTCGTCCTCAGATGGGAACGTTTCACTGACCATAAACGGGATTTCGGTGCGGTACAGGCCCAGTCCCTCGGCACCGGCTTGCAAACCGGGCGAGATATCAGCCAGCAGGCCACTGTTGGCATACAGGCGAATCGTGGTGCCATCTGCGGTAACGGCGGGCAGGTTACGCAGTGTCTGAAGTTCACTCTTGAGCTGCGATTCCGCCTTGACCAGGCGCTCGTACTCATCGAGTACCGAGGTGTTAGGCCGAATAATGACCTGTGCGGCATTGCCATCAACCACCAGTTCATCGTGGTTCAATACCCCCTTAATCACCCCTACGCCCATCACTGCGGGGACGCCCAGAGCATTTGCCAGAACGGCGGTATGCGACAGGTTAGAGCCCTGAAAGCAGACAATCCCGGCAAGAAGGTCTGTGCGTATCCGGGCGATGTCGGAAACGCTCACTTGTGCCCCGACCAGAATAGTCTTTGATGTCGGAGCGTCGTCATCACCTGATGCCCGCAGACCACGCCAGGTGCTGTAAAGCTTGTTCCCTAAATGCCTGATGTCCTCGTGGCGCGCGCGCAAGTAAGGGTCCTCCATGGAGAGGAAGACGTCAGCATGGTGATGGATGACCCGTTTCAGGGCGCCGGGGAGGTGGTGTCCATCGTTGATCAGTTGCGCTACCCCATTGACCAGCGATGGGTCCGACAACAGCAGACAGTAGGCGTCAAACACTGCGGCAACGTCTTGCGAGAGCAGATCTCCGAGTCCAGCCTGTTCCCGCTTGACATCAGCCAGTACGGTTTCTACCAGGCCATGCCATTCGGCCAGTGTTGCGCTGCTCTCTTCACAGCGCCCATCGGTAACTGAATACAAGTCGATATCGCTGCATAAACGGGCTTGGCCTATACCAATGCCAGGTGCGCCCTTAATGCCCTGCAGGGTACGCGTATTACTTTGGTTGATGTCTTGCCAGATGGATTCAGTGGCAACCACCAGCGCCAGTTGGCTACCCAAGGTCACCAGAACGGCTGATTCTTCTGCAGACAGCACTCGCGCTTCTCTGCTTTGTGCAACTAGCACGCCGATCACCACGCCCGCTCTGACAATAGGCACACCAAAAAAACTGTTGTACCGCTCCTCGAGGCTTTCACGAACCCCATAAAAGGCGGGATGGCGAGCCGGGTCTGCAATATTGATCGGATGACGGGATTGGGCAACCAGACCGACCAGACCTTTGCCCTGTGGAATCCTGACAGTACCGACCGCTGCGGGATCAAGCCCGCGGCTAGCCAGCAATGCCATATCGCCGCGTTCGTCGACGAGGTAGAGGCTACAGACATCCAGATTCATATAGTGCTGAATGGAGTCGACGATAACGGCCACCTGAGCCGAGGGCGACTCGGCTTCTGCTGCGGCCTGCACAATCCGCGTCAAGTCCAGAATTACTGACATGTCCCTACCTTTGTCATCTATCGTCCGCAGCAATGTGTTCTGCGGTAATGTGTTCTATAGGCGCTTTGCCACTGCACCTATAGTGCCTGACGAAAAGCACAGTGATGCCTGTTCGAGATTGTCCACCGCTCAGTGGGCGACATGAACAGGATGGATGCAATGCAAATGGCTCTAGGTCAGGACACCCGGGACTATTTTCTTGCGTCTCCGCTGCCATATAACTAGGCTAAGGAACTTCTTGCGTACGAGCTAAAATCGGTCCAGGCGCAAAACAACTCAGAGGAATATAACACATGATCAGAGCGCTCTTACTATCGGCAGACGGCAAGTACTCTGAGGGTAGCGAAGAACTCGTTAAGCAATGGACCGATCAGCCTGACAGCGTCATCTGGCTGGATATACAGAGTGAGGTGACACCCGAGGTGCGCACGCTGCTGGGAAGCTTCGGGTGCAATGAGCTGGCGATCACGGATTGCTCAAGGACACGGCACCCACCTAAAGTCGAAAACTTCGACACAAACTGCTTTATCCTGTTTCGGGGCATCAGTCAGCTCGACGATGCACTGACGTTGGTTCCGCAGCAGCTCGGCATGTGGGTGGGCCGAAACTACCTCATCACTGTGCATCGCGGCCACTCAGTCAGCGTCGAGTACTTCCTGAAAGATGCCGTGGCGCGAAACCTGCCGCAGTCCCCCAGCGTACTGGCAATACGTTTGTTGCATTATGCCAGCGGCCGCTATCTGGAAAAGCTGATGACGGCTGAGGCGCGCATTGGTGACCTCGAAGACGAACTGCTCGGCGACCGCTGCAATGAGGCTTTGAAAGAACTGGTAGCATATCGAACTCGCCTCAGAAAACTACGCCGCATTTTCGATTACCACCACCGTATGGCGGAGACGATCATGAACAATGGCGTTCCATTTCTGGATGCCGGGGACAGCGACACGCACCATGTGCAGCGCGACCTCTACGATCGCTGTGAGCGCCTGTCCAGTCTCTGTGCTCTCTACTATGAATTGTGCGGAGATCTTGTCGACGGGTTTATCTCGCTCAGTTCACACCAGCTTAACAACACGATGAAGATACTGACCATCATCACGGCGATCTTTGTGCCCATCACGTTTATTGCAGGGCTCTACGGTATGAACTTTGTCAACATGCCTGAGCTGCAACACCAGAATGGCTACTATATCGTGTTGGGCATCATAGTGGCGGTGGCTGCGGCCATGATACTGCTGTTCAAACGCATACGGTGGTTGTGAGCCCGATTTTCTGGCGTTCGCGTCAATCGGAGATCGGCCAGCGCGCATCGCTGGTGTAAAAAGCAAACCGCTCTTCGATGACTTCCCGCGTCAGGCCGTATTCCGCAAGATTGTACTCATGCTTACCGTGTTTGCCTTTCGGGTTAGCATCCACATGTGCCTGCATGGCCGCGCGAGATTCTGCGCTGAGCGGAAGGTCGAACGCGTTGTACACTTTTTTCACCATGGCCATAGGGTCATCGACAAATTCACGCTGCGAACAATCAACAAATAACTCCGGCGGGAGTTTTGCTCGGTCGGCCAATCCCTTTTCCAGCGACATGGCGTACCACTCCATCACCGCTACACCTATCTGTTTCGTATCCAGGTGACCCAGGTCGCCAGCGTACATGCCCATAACCACCTTGTTCATGCTGTTGATGCTGGGCACCACGAGCACAGGATCACGATGACACCAAATAAAACGCGCGTCGGGAAAGACCTTCAGGATAGCGTCAATGCCCCACATATGCGCCGGTGCTTTCAACATCCATTGCACACCCGGATTACGCCAGTTCAGCATTTGCATCTGTCGTTTCTGGTAACTGTACAGTGGTTCCAGATCACGCTGTAGCAACCAGCTGCGATAGGGTTCCAACATGATTTCAAACCCCAGCTGCACGCCGTCGAATGCATAGGCGTGCAGTAAAACGCATTCTTCCGGGGTATCGGCATCAATATAATGAATCTTGGCAAACTCAGAGTTGCGCGTTTGCTCCAGCGCCTTCACCAAGTAGGGATAACGGGGATCGTCCTGTCCTGGCTTACTATCGGGCCAGGGGTCTGGAAACTGCACTTCCCACTGCAGCAGGCCGCGATTGTCGTGCGCTGACACTAGCAGGTTGAGCAGCGCCGAGGTGCCAGAGCGCGGCAAACCTGTCACAAAGATCGGCGCCTTTATTTCTTGCTTGGCGATCTCAGGAATCGTCTTGAAGGCGTGCTCGCACTTCAGGCGGGTCGCCAGCAGCATCACCACTCTGTCGCGACAACGCTTGCGCCCCTCCGGGTCCTTTACGTTTAGGTCAAAGGTTTCCAGGAGTACTTCAAGTCCCTCGCGATAGGGCAGCTCGCCAAAATCGTCGAACCCGGTTTGACCCTTGGCTTCTGCGATGAGTTCATCGGCATTATAGCTGATGGTGTCAGCTGTCATTGCAATTCAGCCAATTTGGCCACGCGGGTTTTCAGTTCAGGGTGATGTTTGGCACCAATCCAGCGCCAGCACATAGTGCCCATATTGTGGCCGGCAGTTTCAATCCAGTTGGGTACACCAGGGTCGGTGTGAGACACCACCACGCGCACGCTACCGTCGATTTCATAGTGCGCTGTATGCTTATTCACATGTATCGTGTGATGACGATAATCCAGTGATTCCATCCACCAGTTGTCCAGCTGGAAGTTCCAGGTCTGGCACTCGGGAATTTCCGGCGCATCAATGATGAACACCTCATCGTCTGCGAGTTCCCAGGCGCTGTGGAAGTAAAAGATATTGGGATCACCGCCGATTAACTGGCAGTATGCCTGGTCTGCCGGAGGCAGTTCATTCAAAGTCGGCAGGAAACTCTCCGACCAGTTCTCAAACAGCGTTGCTGAACCTTTTACAAACCCCACGGCTCCTTGCAGTCCGCGCTCAAGCTTCTGGGCATTGAACGGCTCTGGACGATCATCCTCGGCACCGATACGCTCAATTTTCAGGTCCGCTGGTATTTCGTTAATGCGATCCTGAAACGTCTGGCGCACATTGATAGAGTTGGTTTCCGGCCCCATAGGCAGCCAGTTGCCCGGCTGCTTGTTGCGACTGATGATCAGTTCCAGCTCGCCATTAGGGCCCACCTCCATCTCGCGGGTGTCGATATGCCCGGTGACCTCCATAGTGCCACCCGAGGCGTATTTATTGATGATAGTACTGAACCCCAGGTAGTCTACAGTGCCGCGACTGCCAGTGATGCGGTAGTCATATTTTGGACTTAAGGGCGCGCTCTCATAGCGGTTGTCGGGATTGTCAGCGCCCAACTTGATCGTCTCATGCGCGCCACAGCGCAATTGTGGAAACAGCGGATCGCGAAACTCCAGAAAACTTTCCAGTCCGCCGCGCAACAAGCGCGCAAGGTAACGGTAACCCTCAGCCTGGTTAAATGCGTCCTGTGGTGCTTTTGGGCTGCGGACTATGTTTCCCGCTTCCTTGAGTGCGTCACAGAACTGATCCCAGGTAGTACCATCGATGACCCGTTTTTCGCTATCTGATGTCGACATAAGCATTCTCATTGAGGATGGTGGAATTTTTATCAGCGACAGTGATACCAAACGCCTCGGCGCGACGCAAGCGCTGCGCCTCTCGCCGCGCCTGCGGCTGCGCATGCGTCACAGAGGGTCTATGCCATTGAACCATTCGTTGGCTAATTCTGTGGTAGCAGACATCGATATTTCAGACCTGGCATTGTGACTTTTGCTGGATTGAGCGAGGGCTGCGGGTTCGGCTGGTGAGGATGCAACTCTCGAAGATGGTCACTTCGAGGATCGGCTGTGAAGAGGAAAGCGTTTTCGCTCGCTTCCCCGATACTCGCGAACGAAAACGCGTTCCTATCCACAGCCTTGAGCACGGTGTTTGAACAAGATGGTCTTTAACGCTTTATCGAACGGACAAGTGGCCTGATCGATAGCGCAGAACGAGGGTTCGGCTGGTAGAGGTGCAATTCGTCAGCGAGTATCGGGGAAGCGGACGAATTGCACCTCTACCGGCCGAACCCGCAGCACTCGCTCAATCAAACCACCACGTCCCCTGATGTAATCCCTTAGATCACCCCTTCTGCAAATTTTTTCACAGCATAGTCACAAGCCCGCGCAGTAAATGCCATGTAAGTCAGCGACGGGTTGACGCAGGACGCCGATGTCATAAAAGAGCCGTCCGTGATGAAGAGATTCGGTACATCGTGAGATTGGTTATGGGCGTTCAACACCGATTCGCCGGGATCAGCCCCCATGCGCGCCGTACCCATTTCATGTATGCCCTCCCCGGGCATGGACATCTTGTCATCCCCCGCGATGGCGAAAGCAGCGCCCGCCGCTTTTAGCAATCGATCTGCCTGCTTCGTTGCATCCTTGCGCAGATTGACCTCATTTTCACTCCATTCAAAATCGAACACCACCTGCGGGATGCCGTAGCGATCAACTTTGTCTTTGCTCAAGTACATTCGATTGGATTCGCGCGGCAGGCATTCAGTGAAGCCTGCCAGGGCAAAAATCCAGGGCCCGGGTTTGCGCAGGCTGTCTTTTAGCGCAGCGCCGAAACCTTTGCTATTCAAACCCGTTTGCCAATCAACGCGCAGCGTCGCCGTTTGATAGCCATAGCCGCGCACGAAATCGGCGTCCTCGTCCTGTCCATTGAGATTCCTGAAACGTGGAATATATAGCCCTGTCGGCCGGTTGCCGTGGTAGTAGCTGTCCATGTTATCGAGAAACAGCCCAATACCGCTGACGCCCAGAGTATGGTCCATCATATAGTGGCCCAGCACCCCGCTGCTGTTGGCAAGGCCATTGGGGAAGGCCTCACTGGCCGAGTTCATCAGGATCTGGGTGCTGCCGACGGTGGAGGCACAGAGAAAGAACATCCGTGCATTAAACGTCATACGCTCTTTGGTCTGGGCATCGATGACATGAACGCGGGAAATCTTTTTAGTCTCAGCATCGTATTCCAGTCGTTCGACGACTGAATTTGCACGCAGAGTGAGATTGCCGGTGGCTTGCGCTGCCGGCAGCGTCGAACTCTGTGAACTGAAGTAACTGCCAGTGGAGCAGCCACGCGCGCAGGGCCCGCAATAATGGCAGGCACTGCGGCCGGGAAGATCTTCTGTCAAAATTGCGACGCGACCATTGGTCAGCGTCACGTCAGGCGCTTTTTTCTTCAACCGGGCGTGAATAGTGTCTTCCAGCGCAAACCATGGCATCGGTTTCTGGAACTCGCTATCCGGCAGTTGTGGCAGTCCCTCAGCCTTCCCGTTGATACCGACAAATTTTTCGACGTAGCTGTACCAGGGGGCGATGTCCTCGTAACCGACAGGCCAGGGAATACCATAGCCGTCGGTAGCATTGGCCTTGAAATCCATTTCACTGAAGCGATACGTCTGTCGTCCCCAGATCAGCGAGCGACCGCCGACTACATCTGCGCGTGCCCAGAGGAACGGCTTCCCCTCATCCATCGCATAGGGGTTCGCTTTATCGTTATTCCAGAAATGGCGCGTCCCCTCGTTGAAAGAGTGTGTCACCTTGCTCTGCACGGGATAATACTCTTCATACAGTTCGCGGGGTTTTTTGCCCTGGTAGGGAAACTTCCAGTTGGGTGCGTGTTCTCCGAGGTAGCCCGAACCCGCCGCCAGCGGTTTGCCGCGTTCCAGCACTAGCACCTTCAGTCCTTTTTCGGTGAGTTCCTTGGCCGCCCATCCCCCGGAGATGCCCGAACCAACGACAATGGCATCAAAATCATAGTGCGTGCTTTCTATCATGCGTGTTCTTTGCCTTTTACAGTGGTGATGACCAGGAGCTTTCGTCGGGGGCCAGCGGGATGTCGCCATCGAAGGACATTGGCATAGGGTTGTAGCGCAAGACCTGCGAAGCACCCTCCTGCGAGGTGAAAAAACCCCACACTGTGAGCTCCTTGAACTGACAAATAAACGGCGCTTCGCTGATAAACTCGCGCATTACATTGCCAAACTCATACCACTCCGAGCCAGAGGCGGCGTCTTCCAGTTCTTCCATAATCTCCAGTTGATCTGCTTGGCTCAACTGGTCAAAGGGCTTGCCGTACCGTTGAGGAATACGTAACTCGATGTCCTGCAGACCCTGATTGAAAATTGCTCTCTCACCATCGTTTAACCAGTGTGCGACCATCAGCTCGATATACGTGGGCACCCCGGCATCAACTGCCCCCGGCGTTTCCGTACGCGGGATTACGATCTCCGCCATGGCTGCAACAATATTACGCTGCGCGGGCGTAAAGTAATCGACGGGTGTTGTATTGTAATCGGGAGCACTGGCCAGAAACCCCTGTTGTTCCAGGCTGAGACTGAAACCGAGTTGACTGGCAGTGGCCCCGCTAATGAGGATGGCTGCGCACTGCAAGAATTCGCGTCGATTCATAATGGCCTCAGGCTCTGCGGAGTTTTTTGATCACTGCGGGGATAACAACGATGGCGGCTGCGACGAGTAAACACACCAGTAAGCGGTGCTCGTAGATACTGAGGTAGTACCCGGCGAACTTGAAGCCACTGTAACCCCAGTAGATCGCACCGATATGAGTCAGGTGATACAGCTCGTAAAAAAGATAGGCTGTCGCGGGCAGCAGGAAGTAAAGGTAAAGCCCGACACTCAACGCAATAACCCAGCGGCGTGTTGATATCAGCATTTCAGAGACTCCATATTATTTTCATAGACAGTCCTCGGATATCGTCGTATCCACCTTACACGCGCGCGCGAATAAACTCGATGCCGTTGCGATACACCTCTTCCGGCGAGGTAAACGCATTGCGCCATACGTTCGCCGCCGCCGCCAGCGCAGGGTCCGCAGTGCCAAAGGCCTCGATCACCAGCCAGCCCTGATAATCAATCTCATGCAGCGCGGCAAAATTGGCGTCCCAGTCCACCTGCCCTGTCCCCAGGGTACCGCGATGGCTTTCACTCAGGTGCACGTGATTCATACAACCTGCAATCTTTAGCAAAGCCGCGTGCGGGTCGGGATCTTCGATATTGGCATGATGTGTGTCGTAGTGCACGCCCACATTGGCAAGCCCGACCTGTTCAACCATGCGTTGAGCGTCAGCTGATGTGTTGATAAGAAACGCCTCAAAGCGGTTTAGGAATTCCAGACCCAGACGCATCTCTTGCTGTTGCGCGTAGTCTCCGCAGATGCGCAGGTATTCAGCTGACCAGTTCCACTCCTGCTCGGTTGGGCCCTGGCCGGTAAAGTATTTGTGCGCCTGATAGAAGGCACCGATCAGGATATCGGCACCGATCAGTTTGCTGTTGTCGATCGCCCTTTTCAAATTTTCAACGGCCGCCGCTCGTATCGATGCATCCGGCGAAAGGGGGTTTACGTCGATACCGACGAACGCTGAGGCGGTGCGGGACAGACCGATGTCATCGCATGCCTTCGCCATTATTTTGAGTTCCTCTGCCGACTGACTGACCACCGGGATCTCCACACCGTCATAGCCGGCGTTGGCGAGGTCCTGAAAGATCGGAATATGCTGCGGGGTGATCTCGATGCCCCACAGCAGCATATTCATGCCTATTTTTACATTCATTCATGCGCCTCTAATGTGGTCTTGTGGCGTCAGGCGCGCCCATAGTTTGTATCGTGTTGCCACCCTTCCTGCGATCGAAAAACCAGATAATGCCAAAAACAGGCAGCAGTAATAGTGGCATATAGGCCACCGATTGGAACGACTCGACTGATGCAAAGCGAATGGCCTCTTGCATGGCTTCTGGCGACAACGTTGCCAACTGGTCGGCACCCCCTGCGGCTTGGGCCTTGGCGGAATCGAAGACCGCGCCCATTTGCGGCAGCACAAACTGTATCGACATGCCGCCGGCAAACCCCATCAGGCCCATGGCCATTGCCCCGCCGCGCGGAAAACGTTCGGCGACGATAGCGAGCATGGTGGGCCACATATAACAAACCCCGATACCCCAGACCGTTGCGGCGCCGAACGCCAGCGCAGGAGAATCGGCCATACTGAGCAGGTAAAGGCCGATGCCGGCCGCCAGGCAGCTGACAAACATCAGTCCTATTGACGAAATACGCGCCACGATGGGACCCGCAAAATGCCGCATCACAAACATCAGGGCACTGACATAGACCAGCAACAGAATGCCTTGCATGCCGACGATATTAGACAGCGATATATTGACCCACTGGCCGGGTGCCAGTTCTGCGGCGGCAGTCAGGAACATGCAGACCCAGAATACCCAGAACAGCGGACGCTTCAGCAATTCGGTGAACATATCGCCATAGCTAACACCGGCTGCCACCCGCTCGGTCACGGGGAAAGTCGAGGTCGCAACCATCCATGTCAGCGCTATGGCGGGGAGCATCAGCACTAGCATGTTCAACTCCCAGGGCAGGCTCATGCTGGTAATCGCCACACCCAACAAGCCACCCACCACAATGCCGGCCGGCCACCATGCATGCAGGATATTCAGCCGATGGGTTTTTTCTTCCGGATACAAAGCAGCCACCATTGGGTTCGAGGCGGCTTCAACCGCACCCCAGCCCAGCCCCGTCAGCAACAGGCTCAGAAGTATGACCGTTTGCACGCTGCCATCGACCGGCATCATGGTCGCGGCGAGCAGACCGACCGCCCCGGCGATATACCCCAGCGCAGCCAGCAGCAGCATCCGCTTCATACCGATCAGGTCGACCAGCGCACTGCCAAACAGCAGCGTCAGTGCGAATCCGGTGAAGGTGGCACCGAGGGCTTCGCCCACCAGCGCGGCCGAATTCGCCAAATCGATCTGGTTATAAATTTCGTCCTGCAAATTGGGTGCGATATTTGCCCGCACGGCAAAACCCAGCCCGATCATAAAAATCGACAGATTGCCCACGTAATACAGCCGTTTGCGATCCAGCGGCTTGTCACTCATAGCGTTTATCCTCGTTATTGTTTTTAATCTGCGACTTGGTTCAGACCTGAACCGACTTACTGTAGCGCGATAGAAGCACGTAGGCGCCAAAGCGAGTAGAGATCGAAGGGACCGTCTGAGGCCATGGATGGCCCAAGCGAGCCTACATGGAAGTATTTACGGCGTGTCCCGAAGATATCTACTCGGTTTGGCGCCGGTCTCGTAGCCAAAGTAAATGACATTCAATCCAGACCTAATATACGCCGATTACCCGATTCATCAGTAGCACAACCGGTAAAATCATCGAACGCCCGATCCGTGATGCGGATGATGTGCTGACTGATAAAATCCACGCCCTCGCGCGCGCCATCCTCAGGATGTTTCAGGCAGCACTCCCACTCCAGCACGGCCCAACCTTCATAGCCATAGCGAGCAAACTGGCTAAAGATGCCGCTGAAATCAATCTGTCCGTCCCCAGGTGAGCGAAATCGTCCTGCGCGATCTGTCCAGCTCTGGTAGCCGCCGTAGACGCCACTGCGCCCATTGGGATTAAACTCCGCGTCCTTCACATGGAACATCTTGATGCGATCATGGTAGAGGTCAATGAATTGGATGTAATCCAGCTGTTGCAGCATGAAATGACTGGGGTCGTAGAGGATGTTACAGCGCGTGTGGTTGCCGGTGGCTTCCAGGAAGCGCTCGAAAGTCACGCCGTCATGCAGGTCTTCCCCGGGGTGAATCTCGTAACACAGGTCCACGCCTGCATTGTCGAACGCGTTGAGTATCGGCAGCCAGCGATCAGCAAGCTCCTTGAATCCTGTTTCGACCAGACCCTGCGGACGCTGTGGCCACGGATAAAACGTATGCCATAGAAGCGCACCGGAAAACGTTGCGTGGGCATTGAGCCCCAGGTTGGCGCTGGCCTGCGCTGCCAGCAGCAATTGCTGCACTGCCCATTCCTGTCGGGCCCTGGGATTGCCGTGGACCGCTGCGGGAGCAAAACCGTCAAACTGTTCGTCATAGGCCGGATGCACTGCCACCAGCTGCCCCTGTAAATGGGTAGACAGTTCGGTGATCTCGACGCCATTGCTGGCGCAAATGCCCTTGAGTTCGTCGCAATAGTCTTTGCTCTGCGCCGCCTTTTCAAGGTCGATCAAGCTCGCTTCCCAGGTGGGAATCTGCACGCCCTGGTAACCGAGTTCCCCGGCCCAACGGGTGATATTGTTGAGATTGTCAAAAGGCGCACCCTGACCGGTAAACTGCGCAAGAAAAATAGCGGGACCTTTCATCTGTGACATGCTGCTAACCTCTGTGTCCTAGTATTGTTCAAATGGGTGCCACTTAATATCGCTGGCACTGGCGGCGACGGCAAGCTCGATAAACGTCATGCCGCGCACAGCCGCTTCGATACCGGGGCAATCTGCCCCCCGTGCTGCAACATCCTCACCTGCCTCGAACGCGCGGATCTGTGCTGCAAAGGCCTGATAAATGTTGGCAAAGGCCTCAAGGTAGCCCTCTGGATGCCCCATCGGTGTGCGCGTATTGCAAGCGGCAAGACTGCCGAGGTAGGACCCGCCGGTACGGAGCATCTCCGTAGGACGATCCGGCCACTTCAGCCAGAGCGTATTGGGTTCCTGCTGCCGCCACTCTAAACCGCCCTTCTCACCGTAAACTCGGATACTGAGACCGTTCTCTTCGCCTACGCTGATCTGGCTGGCGTTGAGGACGCCGCGTGCACCGTTGTCAAAACGCAGCAGTACCGCGCCGTCATCATCCAGCACTCGACCGGGCACAAACGCAGTGAGGTCCGCACAAATTGCGGAAATAGACTGGCCACTGACATATTCAGCAAGATTGGCGGCGTGCACGCCGATATCGCCCATGCAGCTGCTGACGCCAGCTTGCTTCGGGTCGAACCGCCATGCCGCTTGCTTATTGCCGCTGTCTTCCTGCTTGTCGGCCAACCAGCCCTGCGGGTATTCGACAACGACCTTGCGAATTCTGCCAAGCTGACCTGCCGCCACCCGGCTGCGCGCTTCCTTCACCAGCGGGTAACCGGTGTAGGTGTGGGTCAGTCCGTACAACAGCCCCGTTTCTGCCACGAGGGCTCGCAGGCGCAACGCCTCGGGCAGGTTCAGCGTGGCGGGCTTGTCGGAAAGCACGTGAAAGCCCGCACGCAGGGCGGCATCGGCCACTGGGAAATGGTGTTGATTAGGCGTCACAATGGCGGCGAATTGCATGCGCTGCCCTTTCGGCAATGCCGCCTCGGCACTCATCATCGTCTGATAATCGTCGTAGACCCTCGCAGATGGCAGGTAGAGCGCCGCGCCTGAGCGACGCGAGCGCTGTGGATCACTGCTGAAGGCGCCACATACTAATTCAATATCACCGTCCAGTGCTGCCGCCATACGGTGCACCGCGCCAATAAAGGCGCCCTCTCCACCGCCTACCATACCCAGTCTGATTCTAGCCATTGAGCTCCCGCTGCTTTATTTCACGTTATAAATACTGATTGATCACGTTCTCGAACCACTCCTGCTTGCCGCTGCTGTGCGCCGGCTGTGAGCCCTGTTCCGCAAGGTCACGCAGCGCTTCGAGGCTCAGTTGACCCTGCTCGAAGCGCGCGCCGTCACCCGCGTCAAAGCTGCTGTAGCGTTGCATTTTGCGCTCTGGCAACGTCGAGCTTTCGCGGATGCGAAAGGCAATGTCCAGCGCCCGTGCAAACGTATCCATGCCGCCGATATGCCCGATAAAAATGTCTTCCAGGTCCACTGACTCACGACGCACCTTGGCGTCAAAATTGAACCCGCCGCCGCGCACTCCACCGTCGGCTAGCACCACCAACATAGCGTGCACGGCATCGTACAGGTCGGTAGGGAACTGGTCAGTATCCCAGCCATTTTGCGGATCACCGCGGTTGGCATCGATACTGCCCAGCAATCCCGCATCGGTACACATCTGCAACTCGTGAGCGAAACTGTGCCCAGCAAGTGTAGCGTGGTTCGCCTCCACATTGACTTTGAAATCACCTGCAAGCCCGTGGTGACGTAAAAAACCTATGACCGTCTGTGCATCAAAATCGTACTGATGCTTGCTCGGCTCCATCGGCTTGGGCTCGATCAGAAACGTGCCCTTAAAGCCGATGCTGCGCCCATAGTCGCGGGCCATCTCCAGAAAGCGCGCCAGATGTTCCAGCTCACGCCGGGTATCGGTGTTAAGCAGTGTTGAGTAGCCCTCGCGCCCACCCCAGAACACATAATTTTCGCCACCCAGCGCGACTGTGGCATCCAGCGCGGCCTTAACCTGTGCACCGGCATGTGCCACCACCGCAAAATCCGGGTTGGTCGCAGCACCGTTCATAAACCGCGGGTGCCCGAACAGGTTGGCGGTGCCCCACAGTAATTTTATGCCGGTTTCTTTTTGCCTCTCTTTCGCCAGCGCCACCAGCTCAGCCAGATTGCGCTCAGACTCTGCAACTGTCGCACCTTCAGGCGCCATATCACGGTCATGGAAGCAGTAATACGGTACGCCCAGCTTGGTAAAAAACTCAAAGGCCGCGTCCATGCGCGCTCGTGCCGCCGCCATCGGGTCGGCCGCTGTATCCCAGGGAAACACTTGGGTGTCGACACCAAAGGGATCACTGCCCTTGGCGCAAAAGGTGTGCCAGTAGCACACGGCAAAGCGCAGGTGCTGCTGCATCGTCTTACCACCGACCAAGCGATCTGCTTCGTAAAACTTGAAGGCCAGAGGATTGTCGGATTCGCGCCCCTCGTAAAGGACGCTGGAGATTCCGGGAAAGTATTCTCTCTCACCGACAAAATAATTTTTGGCCATGGTCCTTATCCTCTATATTATCGCCGACTTTGAAGCTCAAGTAAGTGCCATTCTCCATTATGTCATTTAGGAATACAGTGGTGTGATCGTTGCCACATGTCGCAGGTATTGACGATAATGATCGCCGTACTCCAGCACATTGTCATGTTGCGGCTCGCAGCCGCGCTCGGGATCAAGCGCAAGGTGCACGTCCAGCAGTGATTGTAACGCCACGATCTCACCCTGCTGGTGCTGGAACATCCACATCGCTTGCAGTGCTGCACCCAGAGCGGCGCCCTCGTCGACACATTGCATACTGACGGGTAAATCGAAAATATCGGCCACCATCTGTCGCCAGCTAGCGCTACCGGCACCGCCGCCCGTCAGGCGCACCGAATGAATGTCGCAGCCCTGTTCCCGAAACCTATCCAGACCCGTCTGCAATCCATATACGGCAGATTCCATGGCAGAACGCAGCAGATTTTCTCGAGAATAATTGCTCTCATCAAGCCCATGTATGCAGCCTTTGCCCTGCGGGAGATTGGGTGTGCGTTCGCCGTTGTAGAATGGCAGTGTCAGGACACCCTGTGACCCTATCGGTGCGGACGCCACACAGCGTTCCAGGTCGGCGATATCCAGCCCGAACACAGCTCGACTCAACTCTGTCGAAACCGTGCAATTCATGGTGCACAGAAGGGGCAGCCAGCCACCGGTTGAGGAGCAAAAGCCAGCCAGTGCGCCCTGCGGATCAATCACCGGATGATCAGTGCTCGCGAACAGCGTGCCGGAGGTGCCGAGGCTGACGGTCATATGACCGGCACTCACGTTGCCAGTGCCGATGGCGGCCATCATGTTGTCGCCGCCGCCAGTCGCTACCGGAATCCCCGGTGGCAGCCCCAGGGTCGCGGCTACCTCTGCACGCAGTTGCCCTATGGCAGAGCCCGACTCCGCCAGGGGAGGCAGGGCCGCGGCGAGGTCGCGATCGGCGTCGACTGCAGCCAGCATGCCGGGGTGCCATTCACGCCGCCGGATGTCCAGCAATGCGGTGCCGGATGCATCCCCATGCTCCATGATGCGTTCACCCGTCAGGTAGAAATTTATATAGTCGTGCGGCAACAAAATGCTCGCAAGGCGAGTGTATTCATCAGGCCTATGATTTTTCAGCCAGCGAATTTTCGATGCAGTGTAACCCGGCAGTACCGCATTGCCGACCTCGGCGATGCAGCGTTCAACGCCGCCAAAATTATCGGTTATTTGTTTGCACTCGGCCATTGTAGAGGTATCGCACCACAGCTTTACTGGCGCCAGCACATCACCGTTTGCGGCCAGTGGCACAAAGCCGTGTTGCTGGCCGGAAACGGCGATTGCGGCCACTCTGGCTTTGTCTTTGCGGACAAAACCCGCTAGGCACTGCTCAATTGCATTAATCCACCACTGGGCAAGCTGCTCGCGAGTGCCGTCCGGTTTGCTGGTGAGGGGCAGGGCTGCGCTCTGAATAGCCACTACCCGACGCGTTTGCGCATCGTATAACAGTGCTTTGACACTCTGCGTGCCTACATCGATACCGAGGAACATATCAGCGCTACGCTCTCTGCCCGCCCTATTCCGACGGATCTATCGTTATTGTGTTTGTCTCTCATTGCGTTGAACGCACCCACTGCAATCAGCCTAACCCAATTACCTGTATCGCAACAGGCCGTGATCAGAGCGGGCTGGAGTTACCCCGCATAAGCTTCTTCAAATGCATCGACAAAATCTTGCACGCGATCAATGGGCAAGTCGTTGATGCCGGCAGCCCCGGCCCTGCCGCCACCGGTGGGAAACTGCATACACAGCTCAGCGGCGCCCTGCTTGTTGGTCATGGGTGCACGCACACTGATGAGGTAGTTGCCGTTGCCATTCAGTGTTAGTACCGCATGCGCTCGGTCTGGGTTATTCGTGGCCAGATCATTACTGTAGACACCGCTAACCCGGCGTGCCCAAGCCTCATCAGGCAGCAGAAATACTGCCGTGGTCGGCTTGGCATGCAGCGGCTGCAGCGCCTCAGCCATGGCCATATCCTCGCGGTAGCCAGTGCTCAGCTTGTCAAAGTCGGGCGAGTTGTGCACAAAATCCAGCGGGCTGTCGGCAGCATACAGGCGCAGGTAAAGCGTCTTGGGATCAAAGTGTAAATCGGCGATGGCGGGACCATAACCGTTGTAATTGATATAGGTTCCCAGATTCTCCAAAGACGCCAGATCCGCTGGGGAAATATCCAGATCCTTGGCGAGGGTGCGGGCAGTGTCGTGCAGGTTGTCGCCGAATGCGCCCGTCACCGCCCAGTCGAGATGACGCCCCTTGAGGTGGCCATTGACCAGTGCGGCGGTGCATACGTCGGGTGATTCGTTGATGATGGCAGTCAGGTTCCCATGTGCCGGGATGTCACCTGAAAAATGATGATCCACATAGAAAACGGTAGCACCCTGTGCCAGTGCCTTATCGAGCGCGGCACGGTTTTTGTCCATTGATACATCGAGGACGGTGATCTGGTCGCCGGCAGCGGCGTCGACATTGGCCAGAAGGTTTATGTCGCGTTTTACGCCCGTTATTAGCGTCGCGTCACGCGGCTCAGCCTTACGCAATTGAAGAAGTGCGCAAATGCCATCGGCATCTCCGTTGAAAAGGTCATAGTTCATAGCATCACCGGATGGAGGGGGCCCCGGGCACGTCAATGCCAGGGGCCATATTGGCGTTAGTTATCAAGCGTCTGGTAGTAGTCCGAGAGAATTTTCGCGACTTCAGGGCGGGAAAATTCCGGCGGCGGCGCAATGCCCTTGCCCAGCATTTCGCGCACAGCAGTGCCGGACAGCAACACGAAATCCTCCTTGGTGTGGTCTGGGACGTCGCGCATCATGACGACCTTGTCCAGCTTCTTGCTATAGGCGGTGTGATCGGCTTTGAAGATTTCCAGTTCCAGTGAACCCTCAGGCACTTCCTCATCGAAAATCGTCTGGGCATCAAAGCCACCGTAATAGTCTCCGACCCCGGCGTGATCCCGCCCAACGATCAGGTGCGTGCAACCACAATTTTGGCGGAATACCGCGTGCAATACAGCCTCACGCGGGCCGGCATACAACATGTCAAAGCCATAACCGGTCACCATTACAGTATTAGCCGGGAAATAGAGGTCAACCATTGTGCGAATCGACGCGTCGCGCACGTCGGCGGGAATATCACCCGGTTTGAGTTTGCCCAACAGCATATGAATCAGGACGCCGTCGGCGTCCAACTGCTCCATCGCCATACGGCACAACTCTTCGTGGGCGCGGTGCATGGGATTACGAGTCTGGAAAGCAACGACCTTTTCCCAACCGTGCTCAGCAATCTCGTCACGAATCTCGACTGCAGTGCGAAAGGTGTCGGGAAATTCTGTCTGGAAATAGGAAAAGTTCAGCACTTCAATGGGGCCAGACAGCAGGGTACGGCCGAGGCTGTCAAAGGTCTCTACACCGGGGTGCTTGGGGTCCTTGGTACGGAAGATTTTTTCCGACATGAATGCAATTTGTTCATCACTTACAGGCTCTACCGCATCTACGGTCATCACCGCCAGCACTGGACTACCCTTCACATTGGGGTCGCGCAGCGCGATGCGAGTGCCCGCCTCCACGCCTTTCTCGCTGGTCAAATTGACGATTGGCACGGGGAAAAATAAACCGTCTGCTGTGTGCATGTTCTCAGCAACACTGAGTGAGTCCGCAAGATTCATGTATCCGGTAAGCGGGTTGAAATAGCCGCCGCCCAGCATTACCGCGTTAGCGGCAGCGGCGGAGTTCAGCAGCAGGGACGGCAGCGCCTCGGCCTCTGCGACCAATGCATCGCGCTTGCTCTTGTCGAAGACATAAAGCGGGTTTAGCTCGTCTGAGCCATGTGGCTTGATCATGGTGTTCTCCTGTGTATTTGCTGATAATGCTATTTGCTGATAATGCCGCGCTCTCGCAGCGTGTTGAGGATCATATCGACCTCTTCCTGCAGCGACTGCGCGTCGGAGTGCAGATGAATTTCCGGCTTTGAGGGCGCCTCGTAAGGATCGTCAATACCAGTGAAGTTCTTGATCTCACCAGCGCGTGCTTTTTTGTAGAGGCCTTTCGGGTCACGGCCCTCAGCAGCTTCCAATGAGCAGTCGACGAATATCTCAATGAAGTCCATCCCCGCCTCGTCGTGCAGTGCCCGCACCTGATCGCGGTCGGCTTTATAAGGGCTGATAAAACTGCTCAGGGCTAATACGCCGCTGTCTACAAACAACTTAGCAACCTCGCCAATACGGCGAATATTTTCAGTGCGGTCCTCGGCAGAAAAGCCCAGATTCTTGTTGATTCCCATGCGCACGTTATCGCCATCCAGGCGATAGGACAGCACACCCATTTGATTCAGCGTGCCTTCGAGCTCTACCGCCACAGTGCTCTTGCCACTGCCGGACAGCCCGGTGAACCACAATGTAGCCCCCTTATGCCCGAGCAGTCTGCCACGGTGCTCTCGGGTGATATCGCCTTCATGCCAGTGCACATTTGTCGCTTTTTGTTCCGCCATGCTTTAACTCTCCGTCAGTGTGTTGTCACGGTCTGCCCGTTGCGGGGCGGCCTGTTGATTGATGGGGCATAAGAGTAAGGCCATATGCGCTTTATGTAAAACGGGGCGGCCACCCGCGGGGCGGCCACCCGCAGCCCAAGCCCCATGACAGCCCTGCCCCTGTTTACAAATATGGGTTCACGGCGGGTCCCAACCCGATACCATTCAATTTGGCGCCGATCTTGAAGCTTAAGGCAATGCCATTCGGGACTATCGCATCAGTAATTTTTGGTGCCCTGCCCGCGCTGCCAGATCTTCAGGAACGATCTTTCGACGGCGCCTTCGGCGGCCATGCCCAGCTTTTCCTGCCAGTTCTTTTTGTGTGCGAAACGCACTTCAAAGACATCCCAGTCAGCTAGCCTGGCCTGAATGAAAGCGTCGCTGGTCTGTAACTCATCAATCAAGGCTTCCTGCAGAGCATTCTGTCCGTACCAGACTTCGCCGGTTGCAACCTTGGCGATATCCAGTATCGGTCGGTTGGTGCTGACAAAGCTTTTGAACAGCCCGTGAGTCTCTTCCAACTCCTCTACAAATTTTTCGCGCCCCTTGTCGGTGTTCTCCCCAAACATGGTGAGCGTACGTTTATATTCGCCGGCGGTTAGCAATTCGAAGTCAATATCGTTCTTCTGCAGTAATCGATGAAAATTGGGCAGTTGGGCGAGAACGCCAATTGAGCCCAGCACGGCAAAGGGCGCGGCAATGATGCGGTCCGCGACACAGGCCATCATATAACCACCACTGGCAGCGACCTTATCCACCGCCACGATCAACGGAACGCCCGCCGTCTTAATCCTCTGTAGCTGGCTTGATGCCAACCCGTAGCTGTGGACCAGGCCGCCGGGACTCTCCAGCTTCACTAGCACTTCGTCGCCCGCGCCGATCTGCGGCAGGACAGCGGAAATTTCCTCGCGCAGGTTGTCGGTGGCGCTGGCCCGGATATCACCGTCAAAGCTGAGTACAAAAAGACGTTTTCGGCGATCATCTTCCTTGGGCTTCTCACCCTTTTTAAGCTTTTTACGGGAGAGCTTGGCCTTGGCTTTATCATCTTTCTTGTCTGCTTTTCGCTCAAGCTTTAAGATGTCAGGGTCATCCACGATATCCCGGATAGCATCGCCAATGTGTCGATACTTTTCGTTCAGGTCGCGTATCTCGATATGTCCTTCGTGCTGGTCTGCCCGCTGTCGGTGTCCGATCGACACGATACTGATAACCAATATCAGGATAGCGGCAACCAGCGTGACTGCCTGGGCTAGAAAAAGCCCATATTCATAGATAAATTCCAAAGGTTTACTCCCGGGTGTTTATGTCAAGGTTGCAATGTAGTGTTGAATGAGTTGTCCAGAAATTGATGATGCCGGTGGCGTCATCGGCAATTGACTGAAGTGGAACCAGTCAGCGTCGGCAATTTCGACTTGATCACATACGATCTCTCCGCCGGCGTAGTCAGCGATGAATCCCAGCATAAGTTGATTGGGAAATGGCCATGACTGCGATTGGAAGTAGCGCAAATTGGCAACCTCCACTCCAACCTCTTCGCGAACTTCGCGTCTGAGGGTCTCTTCAGCGGTTTCTCCCGCTTCAATAAATCCAGCCAGAGTGCTGTACATGGGCTGGGGGAAATTGGCATTGCGCGCCAGCAAAAGCTCCTCACCGCGCGTGACCAGTACGATAACGCAAGGGGCGATGCGAGGATAGTTGATAACCCTGCACGGCTCACAACGCATCGCTCTTTCGCGCATATCCAGGCTCATCCTATTGCCGCAGCGGCCACAGTATCGGTGATCCCTCTCCCAATCCAATAGCTGCGAGGCCCTTCCCGCCAGCGCAAATAATTGTTCATCGACACGCCCCAGAATGTGATACAGGCTGCCCTTCTGGTACTGCATTGGGTCCAGTGGGTTTACGGCGTCTATTTCCAGCACATAACAGGGTTGGTCGTGCCAATAGCCTAAAAACTGGCGGCGCAGTTCCGTCCAGCCGGCACTGTGAACCTGCTGCGCTGTAATCAAGCATCCGGTTTGCGACCGCATGTCACTGAGTAATTGTCCGCCCTGGAACACGATATGAAGCTCGTATTCGCTGGGCGTGGGCGGCGTATTATCGTGCCGAAACATCTAATCTCCAGTGCTGTGCCATAAATGACCGGCTATAGTAAGACTGCATGCCCAGCGGAGCAAGGTTCGAGGGGAATTGGTGGTGGCTCAGTTTGAAATTTGCAGTGCAAGAGAGCCTGGCAGGCCCGTGTCTAGTAGAAGCGATTAAAAACTCAAACTGAACCACTGCCGGGATTTGCTTAATGTGCTGTGAAAATATTAACCCTGACATTTGTGTATGTTTCTGCTAATGCCGTAGAATGCGCGCCCAAACTCGCGGACACCCGCCATGACCGAACACCTGCCTTACGCGCTGTGGAAGAATTTTCTCGGCTCCTCGCCAGAATGGTACAAGCGCACACTGGTGGCGTTTTTACTCATCAATCCACTGGCTCTGTGGGCGTTTGGACCGTTTTTCACGGGTTGGCTGTTGATCGCGGAATTTATTTTTACGCTGGCACTGGCATTGCGGTGTTATCCGCTGCAGCCAGGTGGATTATTGGCCATTCAAGCAGTCCTCATGGGTATGACATCGCCGGAGATGGTCTATCACGAGACACTTGCCAATTTTGAAGTGATTCTGCTGCTGATGTTTATGGTGGCAGGTATTTATTTTATGAAAGAGCTTTTGTTGTTCGTGTTCACCCGAATTCTTCTCAAGGTGCGCTCCAAAGTCTATCTGTCGTTACTTTTCTCGTTAGTAGCCGCCTTCCTTTCGGCGTTTCTTGACGCACTCACAGTAACGGCGGTTTTGATTAGCGTGGGCGTGGGTTTCTATTCCGTCTATCACAAGGTTGCCTCTGGTCAAAAATTTAGCGATCAGCAACATGACCACTCGGTTGACGATGGCGTCGGCGAACTCCACCGCGCCGACCTCGAGCAGTTTCGGGCCTTTTTACGCAGTCTATTAATGCATGGCGCGGTTGGCACGGCGTTGGGCGGAGTTGCCACGATGGTCGGGGAGCCGCAAAACCTGCTGATTGCCACAGTGGCTGAGTGGGACTTCATTGAGTTTGCCATCATCATGGCGCCGATCAGCGTTCCGGTTCTGGTTGCGGGCCTGCTCACATGCGCCCTGCTGGAATTGACCGGCACATTTGGCTATGGCGCAAAATTGTCTGATAACGTGCGCAGGGTCCTGACGGAGTATGAGGAAAAGCAGGATAGCCAGCGCAGTACCCGCAGCAATGCACGCCTGTTGATACAGGCAGTGGTGGCTTTAATACTGATTATGGGGCTAGCCCTGCACTGGGCTGCGGTGGGGTTAGTCGGACTTATGGTGATCGTTCTGCTGACCGCTTTTAATGGCGTCACAGAGGAACACCAACTCGGCAAGGCGTTCGAGGAGGCACTGCCTTTTACCGCATTGCTGGTCGTATTCTTTGCCATTGTTGCGGTCATCCACGACCAACACCTGTTCACACCAGTCATAGACAGCGTGCTGCACATGGAGTCGGCTGTGAGGCCAACCATGTTCTTCCTAGCCAATGGCGTTCTGTCGATGATT
Source organism: Halioglobus sp. (assembly GCA_041688425.1). Taxonomy (GTDB): domain Bacteria; phylum Pseudomonadota; class Gammaproteobacteria; order Pseudomonadales; family Halieaceae; genus Marimicrobium. The sequence continues at coordinate 27,068 of JBDNIE010000076.1, forward strand.
AGCGACAACGTGTTTGTTGCCACCGTCTACATCAATGAGGTAAAGGCCGCGTTTGATGCCGGCACTATTACGCGTACAGAGTTTGAGCATCTCGCAGTGGCCATCAATGCTGGCACCAATCTGCCGAGTGTGGCGACACCTAACGGACAGGCCGCCTTCCTGTTTTTGCTGACATCAGCGGTAGCACCGCTGATCCGCTTGTCCTATGGCCGCATGGTGGTTATGGCCCTGCCCTATACGGTGGTAATGGGTGGTGTTGGGCTGGCCTGTGTGGCACTGTTTTTCTGATCCGGGCCTCTCGCGCAGCACTAATTCTCGGCGGTCTCAGCTGCCAGCTCAGCCAACTTTTCTCCCCGCCATATGGCCCTGCCACCGCTAGCCTCGGCAATGGCTTCCATTTGCGTCTGGTGCGCCTCGCGCTCCTCGGCAGTAGCCTCGATCACTAGCAAAGCAGGCCGGTCGGCGGCTACTGGGATGATCTGCTCGCGCAGTGTCTGGCCGTCGTTGTCTGTCCCCGAGTCCGATAACTGCAACGCGGTTTGACCACCGGTCATCGCAAGATAAACATCCGCCAGAATCTCCGCATCCAGCAGTGCGCCGTGCAAATCCCTCTGTGAATTGTCTACCGTATAGCGTTGGCAGAGCGCGTCCAGGCTATTGCGCTGCCCGGGGTGCTTGGAGCGGGCCATTACCAGTGTGTCGGTGACGGTGCAAAAGTTCTCCAGCTTAGTATCGGCCCCAAGGACTCGCTGCAGCTCGCCATTGAGAAAGCCGACGTCGAATGGCGCGTTGTGTATCACCAGTTCTGCACCTTCGACAAACTCAAGAAACTTCTTGGCGACTTTCTCAAACGCAGGCTTGTCGGCAAGAAATTCGGTGGTTATACCGTGTACTTCGATGGCACCCTGGTCAATTTCGCGGTGCGGATTGACGTACTGGTGATAATGATTGCCGGTCAGCTTGCGGTTCATCAGTTCTACGCAGCCAATCTCGATGATACGGTGGCCCTGCGAGACTTCCAGCCCGGTCGTTTCGGTATCTAGTACGATTTGTCTCACTTTCTTACTGCCTCCGTTGGCCTGAAATCTCGGGTAGTGGCTCAGGTTAAAATTTGCTTGCTGCTGTGGAGGACAAGCTCGCTCTGCCAGGCTCTCTGCACGCACCGAGGGCCACTTTTCAAACAGAGTTAGTATGCACCTTCACCTACTGTTATAAGGCATCGATGCCGCGATTGGCCAGCTCGTCAGCGCGTTCGTTTTCAGCGTGCCCGCTGTGGCCTTTTACCCAGTGCCACCTGACATCGTGCCGCTGGTTTTGCTCATCGAGTGCCTGCCATAAATCGACGTTTTTTACGGGCTTGCGCGCAGCGGTTTTCCACCCTTTCTGCTTCCAGCCCGCAAGCCAGGTTGTGATGCCATCTTTTACGTAGACTGAGTCTGTGGTGAGATCGACGCTACAGCGTTGGGAGAGCGCTTTGAGCGCCTCAATGGCCGCTAGTAATTCCATGCGGTTATTGGTTGTATCACGCTCACCGCCAAACAACTCCCGCTCTATTTCACCATATCGCAATAAGGCACCCCAACCGCCGGGCCCCGGGTTTCCACGGCAGGCGCCATCGGTGTAAATCTCTACTTTTTTCAAACTATCTAACTTCCTTGATCGCGAGTAGCTTGACCGACCCTATCACCGGTGTAAGGCGTTGGGGTCGGGGCTGGAGCCGGTTTGGGTACGAGTCCTATCAGGGACTTGGGACGCGCGAGTCGCAGCCGCCGGGGCGGGTGAAGCCCTGCGACCTGCTTGGTCGCGTGGAGGATATAAATCCCGCCAAACAGCAGATTATATTGCGTTGTCCATTGGTCGCAACGCGTGACGAACTGCCGCAAACGGCCGCTTCCGAAAGGCGGGAATGTGAAGAGCCGTTGCGCATCAAGCACTTCACAGCCCAGTAAATGCAGCCAATCGGTCATCCGATGTTCGCTCACAGGCCTGTGCTGTGACCACAGTGATTTGCGCAAGAGGCGGTGAAACCGGGTCTTGCATCCCATCAGGCTATACGGGTTAAAGCCTACGATCAGCAGTTGCCCCTGAGGGGTCAGTACGCGTTGAATTTCTCGAAGTACCTGATGAGGGTTGTCGGCAAACTCCATGCAATGATGTGCCACAATGGCGTCGACGCTGTCGCTCTCCAACGGCAGTGCGTCCGGTTCAGCGACTAGCCCAACGCCCTCACCAGGCCGCGAGGCACAGTACAGGCGATGGTTAATGGGGCTACCCTTAACCAGCGCCGTCCCGCCGCTCACGCCCAACTGCAAGATGTGATAACCGAACGCCGTCTCCAACGCATCCTGCACGGCACTGCGCGTTGCGTCCAGCAGGTACTGCCCATTGTCAAGTGCGTACCAGGATTCCAGTTCTGTCAAAACATCGTTACAATCGTGCCGCATTATGAGGTAGTGTCCCCGCGCATGGCGCTGTGGGTTGCTCCGGCCTTTAGCCAGTAAAACGTTGTGGCAATACTACTGTATTTTCACCTGTTTGGAACTCTACTGCATGCTCAATATCCAAGCTGTCGCCATTTTCAAGGACTTCATGAGCCCCAATCCAATTGGGTGTGCGGTGAATTAAAATGGTGACTAACTCTATATTTTTCAAAGTTATATCACGATTGTCTTTAGTTGTTTCCAGCACTATTATTTTGGCCTCTTGTCAGGTTGCACCGCAAACACCGTCTACTGCAGCGGCTGTTGCCGCATCGACTGCCCAGTCGTCAGTGGCCACTATCCCGGGCGAGGACGCTGAGCCAGCTCTGCAGCAGGACAACGCAGTGTCTCAACCTGCCGAAGTGCCGCGGCCCGCAGTTAATAGAGATGACCCTAACGAGGAGCCATCGGAACCTATTGCGCAATCAGGGACGGCAGACGAGACGAGGCCGCAGACGGATAAATCCAGTGTGGAACAACCCGGTGTGGAACAACCC
>JBDNIE010000365.1:0-86431 GCA_041688425.1 Halioglobus sp.
ATCCGAATCGAAGCCGGTTACATCAAGGCCAAGGCGGCCCGACTGCGCGGCGCCCACTTCTCATTCGACGTACCCTCTGTCACCGCCACAGAAAACCTGATGATGGCCGCCTGCCTCGCAGACGGCACGACCACAATGGAGCACTGCGCACTGGAACCTGAGATCGGCGATCTCGCGCAGTTGCTGGTGGCGATGGGCGCCAAAATCTCTGGGGCCGGAACCAGTACCATCGTAATCGAGGGCGTAAAGGAACTGCACGGCGCGGAGCACCAGGTGCCGCCGGACCGCATTGAAACCGGCACTTTCCTGGTGGCAGCAGCAGCGACCCGCGGCTCCATTCGGGTGCTCGACACTAACCCAGACTTCCTGCACCACGTGCTGGGGAAACTCGAACAGGCGGGCTGCCGACTGGAGCTGGGTCCAGACTGGATTCAGCTCGACACCGGCGGCAAGCGCTGTAAGGCTGTCAACATCCATACCGCACCCTATCCGGCTTTTCCCACCGATATGCAGGCGCAGTTCATGGCTCTTAATGCGCTGGCAGAAGGCTCGTCCACCGTAGTGGAGAACATTTTCGAGAACCGTTTCATGCACGTCGCAGAGCTGCAACGCATGGGCGCGGATATTGAACTACAAGGCCATACCGCGATTGTGCACGGTAGTGAGCGCTTACAAGGCGCGCCCGTGATGGCCACTGATTTGCGCGCCTCTGCATCGCTGATCATTGCCGCGCTTGGCGCGGATGGCGATACCACTATCGACCGGGTCTATCACCTCGATCGCGGCTACGCCAATATCGACACCAAGCTGGCAGAACTGGGCGCCGTCATTCGACGGGTTTAAGCACTGGGGGTTTGGTGCTGACGCTGCTTGAAGTTTTTGGTTGCTGCTGCTGAACACGAGCCCGAGAGCCAGATGTACGGGCTCGGGCGGCAAGGTCCTCTCGCCATAAAGTCCCGCCCACACATCTGACTCTCAGGCTCTCTGCTCGCGACAAGTTTCAAACTGAGGTACTAGCAGATTCGCAATGCCGCTGACGGCGCAGTGGTATACTCGGTCGCGACAAGGACACTTCAATCATGCGCCAAAGCTTCGCCCAACTCTCCGATCCCCACCTCAGCTCGCTAGCCGCTGTGCGCCCCCGCGACCTGCTCAGCAAGCGGGCACTGGGCTATTTGTCATGGCGCCGCAAACGGCGTTTTGAGCATCGCATGGAGGTGCTTGAGGCGCTGCAGCGCGATCTGGCTGGAACAATACTCGACCAATTGCTGGTCACCGGCGATCTGACCCATATCGGCTTGCCGGCGGAGTTCCAACAAGCCAGTGAATGGCTGCAGGCGCTGGGCGACCCCAACGATGTGGCTGTGGTACCGGGAAATCATGACGCCTGTGTTGCGGCACCGTGGGCACAGACCTTCGCGCTGTGGCAGGACTACATGGCCTCGGATCGCGGCAGTGACGAGGCCACCGGGGCGACGACCTTTCCCAGCCTCAGAGTGCGCGGTGACATTGCCTTCATCGGGCTTTCCACAGGCTGCCCGAAACCGCCCCTGATGGCCACCGGGACGCTGGGGCCAGAGCAGTTGCGCCAGTTACCCGCTCTATTAAAAAGCGCTGCAAGCAAGCAGCAGTTCCGGGTCGTGTACTTACACCACTGCCCGTTGAGCGGACATGAGAAATGGCGCAAGCGCCTCACCGATGCCGCGCAGATTCAGGCGCTGCTGCAGGAGCACGGCGCGGAACTGGTGTTGCACGGGCATGGACACCGTGCGCATTTCAACGAATTGCCAAGCCGTATCGGGGTTGTGCCTGTCCTCGCGGTGCCGTCCGCCTCTGCTCTGGGCCTGCACGGTGCGGATATCGCGCAATACAACCGTTATACGGTGGACCGTAATCACCAGGGCTGGGAACTGCAGATAGAAACCCGCGGCTATCGGGCTCAATCGGACGAGTTCGGCGCAGGGGGCAGCAGAACGCTACAGCTGAACCGCAGGTATTAACGCGACTGAGCCTCAGGCGTCCTCGGCCGCCGCCTTCTCCAGCGCGCCCTGCACCAGCATCAGGTCGGCGATGGAATCCACGTCAATTGCGGCGTTCGCATAAGGTAATATCACCGCACGCATTCGCAAACCCAACCGCTTACTGAGCTTGGCCAGCGCCTCTTCCAGCGACAACAATCCCAGGCGGTAGCGGATCACCGCCCACCAACCCAGCAAACCGATGACTACCAGCGGTTTTTTACGTTGCTGCTCGATCTTGCGCCAGAATTTCGCCGCGCGACGGCCTTCCGGCGTGATAAAGGCAAACAGGTTGCACCCGCAAAAATCACCGTCACTGAAGCGCAGCACGGTCTTGCGGATGCCCGGGTAGGCCTCTGCGACCAACGCGTAGGGCGCCAGGCCGACGGTGATATCAACATCGTCCGCCAGGCTCTGCCGGGCGAAGGCATCGACTATTTCGGGGGTCAACAGAGGGTGGTCTGCGGTCGTCAACAACACGGCTTCATCCGGCGGGAGCGCCTGCATCGCCTGATAGGCACTGGTGCTGGGGCTGATACCCGGCTCGCTCCAGCTAATCTCGCCGTCGTCAATCCACTTTTGCAGCGCCTCGTCCGTGGCAACTTCACTGGCTTCGGGCCCAGCCATACAGATTTTATTCACTACCCTAGCCTGTCGCAGTGAGTTGAGCACCCTGCGCACCATAGGGGTGCCCTCCAAATCAATCATGGCTTTACTGCCAGCCTTGGTGTGATTGATGAGCGAGTCAGCCTTGGTGCGATCACCGGCCAGCACAATGGCCGTCATACGGTGCCTTTCGGGATCCAGTTGCATTGCTATAATTCTTTTTGGTAGACGCGGTAGCGTTTATACGCCACGCCGCCGATGGTTTCAATGATATTGCGCATGCCGTCGTTATCCTCAAGTATCCAGCCCATTTCAACGTCCTTCACACCGCGCGCATGCAGCGCCTTGCGTACAGCGTCTATCACCATAAACGCCAGAGTCGGTCCCAGACGCGAATGCTGGAAGCTCTGCTTAACCCCCATCAGGGGTACGCGAGCCGTTTTCGGATGGCCAACCTTCAGCCGCCAGAGGAGCTTGGCCCAGCCAAAGGGCAGCAACGAGCCCTTCAGGTCGCGAGCCGCTTCATTGAGATTGGGCAGCGCCACTATAAAAGCGACTGCCTCGCCGTCGTACTCGGCGATCTGGATGTAGTCGTCGGGCATCAGTTTTGTCAGTGTGGATACCGTTTCGATCCAGTCCGCTTCCGCCAGCGGCACAAACCCCCAGTTGCTCCGCCACGCATCGTTAAAGATATCCAGCATAATGCGCGCATCTTCCCGCAGGTGTTTGCGCCTGACTGAGCGCACCCTGACGCGATCCGATACGCGCTGCGCCAGCCGCTCCATAATGCGCGGCGCTTCAAAATCCGGTTTTACATGATACGCCAGCAGGTCTTTTGCTCCGATGTACCCCTGCGACTCCACGCCCGCGCCGTACCACGGTCGCGCATGGCCCATGAGAACGTAGGGCGGCGTAGAAAAGCCCTTTACCAACAAACCCACTTCCTCGTTAACATGCAAATTGAATGGTCCGCGCACCTGTCGCATGCCTTCACTGCGCAGCCAATTCTCAGCGACCTCGAACAACACTGCAAATATGGCCGGATCATCATCTGCTTCCAGCATGCCGAAGTAACCTGTTGCGTCCGCATGCTGCTGCAGATGCATCTCGTCGATCTGGGCGGTGATCCGCCCGACCGGCTCCCCGCCGCGCAAGGCAATCCAGGCGCACCAGCGAGCGTGTTCGAAAAAATGGTTTTTCGGGGACATCTGCTCGCGTTTCATAAAATCGAGCGGCGCTATCCACGCTGGGTCAGATGCGTAAATACGCTTCGGCAGCGCTAGAAACTGCCGCATCTGTGCAGATTCAGTCACGCGTTCCACGGTGATTAGCGCGCTGTTATCGTTATTCGCTGTCATGCTGCGGCGCTGTATCCATTAAATAGCGGGCAAGTATAGCGTTGAATCAACGCTCTGAGAAATCGGGCGGCATCTCGCGTATCTGCCCGTGCACTGGAACAACTCGCAGCAAAACTGGGGCGTGGAGTGGAGTGCAGTGCGAGTTCAGACAAGAACGGCTCTTGTTCGAGATTCCAGATCGGCGATGAATTGAATGTCTTAGGGTTGGGAGACGCCGTAAATAGGCTCCTGTAGGCCGGGGCTCGGCTTCCTGCCTTCTACAGTCCCAACCGCATGACATTCAACTCACCGCCTAAGTGCCACCTTTGGGCTACAAAAGGGGCGGTTCAGACATTATTTTGGGAACGCAGGAACAATGTCGACTCATTTTCTTCGGTGTATACTATACGCTTGCTCGTCTCAACCTATAGTGCCACCAACGCTGCCATCCGAAACTTCCGGGCTGTGGATATTCATTTTGTTTGAAGTTGACCAGCGCAACGAGGTGTGGCCCACGGGGATACAGCATTGTTGTCGCGGATGTCCTGCGCACAAGAGACTGAAGGAATGAACGACACCCCACCCACTGAGACTCGCGCCGCGAGGATTGCAGTGCTCCTGCCCTCGCTGGAGGGCGGCGGTGCTGAGCGCTCCATGCTAAACCTGATCAAAGGCTTTCTGGCGCAGGGTCGGACGGTTGATCTGGTGCTATGTCAGGCAAAAGGCGCGCTCATCAGGGATATCCCAGAGGGCGCGAACCTTGTAGAGCTGGAGGCCGTCAACGGTTTGCGGGCGAGATGGATGGCGGCGACGGGCAATATCAGAGATTTTTTTGTGTTGCTGCGTCCGATACTACTGACTAAAAAGATTGCACCGGAACTCGCCCGGATTACAGCGTTACAACAATACATGCAATCTGCCCGGCCCGACGTGGTGCTATCAGCACTCACCTATGCCAACATCGCACTGATATGGGCGAAGCAGATGTCCGGCTCCAGCGTCTCGATCATCGTCAGTGAGCGCATCGCTCTGTCCAGCTACTGCGCAGCGCCCTCCAATTCTCGCAAATGGCGCTGGCGCTATCTGCCGGGTGTGGTGCGCCGGACTTATCCAGGCGCCGATTCCGTGATTGCGGTATCGCATCATGCCGCAGACGAGTTGATCACTGATATTGGGTTGAGTCGGCAGTCCGTTAAGATCATCCATAATCCCGTTGTCGATGACACTCTGCGAGCGAGCGCGAAAGTCGCGTTGGACCATCCCTGGTTCGCACCCGACTCGGCTCCGGTGATACTGGCTGTAGGCCGAATGACGGAACAAAAAGATTTCCCGACGCTAATGCGCGCCTTCGCTCAGGTGCGCCGGTACACGCCTGTGCGACTGGTGATACTCGGTGAGGGCCGACTGCGCGCGGACCTGTGGCAACTCGCAGAGGACCTCGGCATTCAGGAGGACGTAGACATGCCAGGCTTCGTCGACAACCCATTTCAATATATGGCGCGCGCTAAGGTGCTTGTATTGTCGTCTCTGTACGAGGGCTTACCCGGCGTACTTATTCAGGCGCTGGCTTGCGGTTGCCCGGTAGTCAGCACGGATTGCCCCGGTGGTTCCCGGGAGATTCTAGGCGACGGGGAGTATGGCGCGCTTGTACCAGTAGGCGAGGTGGAGCCCATGGCGACTGCGATTCGGACGGAGATGGCGCAACCCTCAAACCGGGACAAACTGCTGCGCAGAGCGCAGGACTTCTCGGTCGATCGGGCGGTCAACCACTATCTGGATTTGCTGGACTCAATAGTCGCACAGGCTGCAAATCCAAAATAACAGGGAAATTTGCAATGTGCGGGATTACAGGATTTATACAATATGGCGGCGAGTCATCGGAAGAGCTCGCCCGCCGCTGTCAACGCATGGCAGACACAATAGCGCACCGCGGCCCTGATGCTGACGGGGTATGGGTGGATCCCTCATACCCGATCGCGCTGGGCCACCGGCGCCTCTCTATCATCGATCTGTCGGAGGCCGGCGCTCAGCCGATGGTGTCGTCATCCGGTCGCTACGTGCTCTCTTTCAACGGGGAGGTCTACAACTTTTCCAGACTGCGCCGCGAAGCCGGGATATCCGATTACCCTTATCAGGGCCACTCCGATACCGAAGTGATTCTGGCAGCAGTGCAACACCTGGGCGTGGAGCAGGCCATCAGCAGGCTGGAAGGCATGTTCGCAATCGCATTGTGGGACAGACAGGAACGCTGTCTGTGGCTGGCCAGAGACAGGGTGGGTAAAAAGCCGCTTTACTATGGCTGGAGTGGCAACAGCCTGCTGTTCGGGTCGGAACTCAAAGCCCTGCGCAAGCACCCGGACTTTGACCGTGAGCTGGATCGTAATGCGCTGGGACAATACCTGCAGTATGGCTGGGTGTCACAGCCATTATCTATTTACAAACACGTGCGCAAACTGCCGCCGGGCAACCTCCTTCGAATAGCACAGGACTGCAAACCCTGGGACGCTCAGCCCAGCGCCTTCTGGAGCGCCAAAGCAGTAGCTGAACAGGGCGAGCGCAACCGCTTCACGGGCAGTTACGAGGACGCCGTAGGACAACTGGACATTGTGCTCAATGCGGCAGTGAATGACCGCATGGTGGCCGACGTGGAATTAGGCGCGCTACTCTCCGGCGGCATTGATTCCTCGATGATCGTCGCGCTGATGCAGAAGCAGTCTGATCGCCCTATCAAAACCTTCAGCATCGGGTTCTGGGAAGAAAAATACAATGAAGCTGAGTACGCTTCTGCGGTGGCCCGCCACCTGAAAACGGACCATTACGAAATGTATGTCACGCCCGATCAGGCGCTGGACGTGGTGGAAGATCTGCCGCACATCTACGACGAGCCATTTGCTGACTCGTCGCAAATACCCACCTACCTGGTCTGCAAGCTGGCGCGGGAGCAGCTTAAGGTTGTGCTGACCGGCGATGGCGGTGATGAGCAAATGGCCGGTTACCGCCGCTACCAAACGGGCCTCAATCATTGGCGCGATGTGCAGCGCGTCCCCGCAGGAGCAAGAAGTCTGGTGCAGCACATGGCGAGTGCACTGGGCACCGGGAGTTGGGGTTATGCAAAACGCTACGCTAACGAGGGAAAGTCTGTGCCGCGCTGGACGCGCAAACTGGGGAAGATCAGCCAGCGTTCCTGCAACTGGGCAGCGAACTCGCCGCAACAAATCCTGGCCAACAAATTCAATAAATGCCTGGCGGTAGACCAGTTTGTGCCGGGGGCGATCGATACCTCGACGCCTCTGTCAGATCCATCGTACTGGGCGGACGTCGAGGATCCGCTGCTGTCGATGCTCCACTACGACTATACCGGTTACCTGCCGGACGATATTCTGGTCAAAGTTGATCGGGCCAGCATGGCAGTGGGTCTGGAGGCGCGAGCGCCACTACTTGATCACCGGGTGCTGGAACTGGCCTGGTCTCTGCCGAGAAACTTCCTGTTCGACGGCACTGTGGGTAAGCGGGTGCTGCGAGATCTGCTCACCCAATATGTACCCCGCAAGCTGATAGATCGACCCAAGCGCGGCTTCAGTGTGCCGATAAAGGAATGGCTGGTCGGTCCGCTGCGGGATTGGGCTGAAGATCTGCTGTCGGAAAAAACGCTGCAGGAGCAGGGCATATTTGATGTCAGCAGTGTGCGCGATGCCTGGCATCAGCACCTGTACGGGTGGGCCAATCACTCCGAACTGATGTGGTCTATCCTCATGTTTCAGGCCTGGTGGAAAGCACAATCGCTGGAGGCCTAGGGCTGCTATTTGACGCGGCAGATATGACCGTTCCAAACGCGGTAATAGTGGCCCGTTCACCGCCAACAGATGCGTTCTGATCCTCGACTTCCTGACCTCGCCTTGACAAAACAGGTAACACGGACTCCATCGCGTAGCGCGCGGCACAATCGCTCAAAAAATATATTTTTATTGTTAAATATCAATGGTTTAAAAAATAATTCCGTCTCAGAACAGCCCCCCATCGAAGCCCGTTCCGGCGCCTGTAGGCCGCGTGATAGCCGCCATTATGAATTGCGCACGTCCAAACCACATAACCCATCTGTGCGATTGTTCACGCCAGCCATTGGTATTATTTCCTATAAGGCGCAATGCCCAAAATGCTAGGATTACACCCTGTCAGGTAACCCTTTTCGGGGCCTGAGCGCAGGGTGCCCGCATGTACACATGCTTGTGTAGAAGACTGACAAGTGGCCCGTACGTATACCCCGTTGGGGAATTTATTGAGTTAAACGCTGTTCCTCTGTCCTTAAGGGGGCAAACAACGTCTGTTTTGAAATTTGTACACCGGCGGAGACATCGTCGAAAACGAGGAATCTACATTGCCACATACTAACGTAAATGCCGCGTCTGCCTACGACAAGCTCCCCTTTCGTGCAGCCGACTTTGCCACACTGACGGAAGCACTCGACTACGCGGCTCAGGGCGATACGGGCTCGAGCTTTTACACCGGCCGAGGCGCGGTCTATGCCACATTGTCCTATGCAGAGTTGCGCACGCAAGCGATTGAACTGGCTCATAAACTACTGGGACTGGGACTCGAAAAAGGTGCTCGCGTAGCGCTGGTGGCCGAAACCAACCCGGACTTCATTCGTTTCTTTTATGCCTGCCAGTATGCCGGCCTGATTCCTGTCGCATTGCCGGCATCAGTCAAAGTCGGGGCACACCACGCCTACGTGGCGCAGTTACACCTGCTTCTGGAAGCCAGCGACGCCGCTATCGGTGTCGCCTCCGAGGGCTACCTGCCTTTCCTGCAGGAAGCCAGTGAGGGCCTTGCTATGCGCATGGTGGCAGTTCCCGAAGCTTTTTACGCACTCTCTGACCTGAAACAGGAACTGCCTGACGCCAACCCGGACGATATATCCTATATCCAATACACCTCTGGAAGCACACGCTTTCCCCGCGGTGTGGTGATAAAGCACAGCACTGCCATGGCTAACCTACAGGGCATCATCTCGCACGGCCTGGAGATGAGTGCTGACGATCGTATGATGTCGTGGCTGCCGTTCTACCACGATATGGGTCTGGTGGGCTTCGTACTGGTGCCGATGGCAGCTCAGGTGAATATTGATTATCTGGACACCCGCGAGTTTGCAATGCGTCCGCGCCAGTGGCTGGCACTGATGACGCAGACTCGTGCAACCATCGCCTTTGCTCCCTCCTTCGGTTACGACCTGTGTGCACGCCGCGTGCGGCCCAATGACATCGAAACTTACGACCTCAGCAACTGGCGTATCGCCGGCATCGGCGCTGAGATGATCCGCCCCCAAACCCTTGAATATTTTGCCGAAATGATGGAGCCAGCAGGCTTTGATCGGCGCGCGTTCCTGGCTTGTTACGGCATGGCTGAATGCACTTTGGGCGTCAGCTTTTCGCCTCTATGGACCAGTTTCACAACGCACTATATCGACAGTGATCACCTTTCGGATCATCACGAAGCCGTGTTGCTTGACGAGGACGACACGCAGGGCCGCGGCCGTCACTTTGTGAACTGTGGCATTCCGATGCCCAATTTCGAAGTGCAAGTTCGCGATGATAACCGCGTACTCAGTGACTGGGAGAGCGGCGTGATACACCTGCGCGGCCCCAGCGTAATGGCGGGCTATTTCAACTTGCCGGAGGAAACCAGTCACGCGCTGAGCGACGATGGCTGGCTCAATACCGGTGATATCGGCTACCTGGTGGATGGCGTACTGACCATCACCGGTCGCAAAAAAGACCTGATCATCATCCATGGCCGCAATATCTGGCCACAGGACCTTGAGCACGTTGCCGAAACGCAAGAAGAAGTGCGGGCAGGGGATGCCGTGGCGTTCTCGGCTCCCAACAGTGAGGGAGAGGAATTGTGCGTATTGATCGTGCAGTGTCGAGAGACTGATGCAGGCAAACGCAATAACCTGGTTCGTCGCCTTACCGCTCTGGTACGTATGGAAATGAGCCTGGACTGCTATGTTGAGCTGGTGCCTATTCACTCTCTGCCGCGCACCTCATCAGGCAAATTGTCGCGTGCCAAAGCACGGCTTGATTTCATCAACGGCAACGACATGGACAGGCTCGACGCAGCCGCTGAAGAAGTGCGCCTTAGGGTGGCTTCCGCCTGATAGCCGACGGCAGCCTCATCGCCGTTACCGGCGCGACAGGCTTCATCGGTGCCTCCTTATGCCAGCACCTGCGCGAACGCGGTTTCCCGATTCGCGCGCTGGTCAGAAATCCTGCCAAGGCCATACAGCTTAAGTCGCTGGGCGTAACCCTCGTAGAGGGCGACCTCTCCAATGCCACCGCACTTGAACAACTCTTTTCGCAGTGCGCTGCCGTCATACACTGCGCGGGCACTGTCAGGGGAAATTCACAGACCGAATTCGACCAGGTCAACGTTGCCGGAACAGCCGCTGTGCTGCGCGCGATCAGGGCGCAGGCCAGCCCCCCGCGCTTGATAATGCTATCATCGCTGGTGGCGCGGGAGCCGCAAATCTCCTGGTACGCGCGCAGTAAATCTGCGGGCGAGCAACTGCTGGCGGAGTCTGCTGATCTCGACCATGTTGTAATCCGCCCGCCAGCCGTTTACGGGCCGGGCGACAAAGAAATGCTGCCGATATTTCAATGCATGCAGCGGGGGTTCGCGCCGGTGCCTGGCGCCTTGGAGGCTCGCCTCTCGCTGATCCACGTGACCGACCTGGTGACAGCCATAATCGCCTGCCTGCAAAGCGAGGCTGCCAGTGGACAAACCCTGACCTTGTGTGACGGCAGGCGCGGCGGGTACAACTGGCACGAGATGGCCGACATTGCCGCTCAACACTGGTCGCGCCGCGTGCGACTGTGGCAAATCCCGTACTGGCTGCTCAACAGCATCGCCGCGCTGAATAGTAAACTGGCTGGCATCACCGGCAATGCGCCCATGCTGACGCCGCCGAAAGTGCGCGAACTGCGGCACAGGGACTGGGTTGTGGACAATACGGCAATATTTGCAGCCACTGGCTGGACACCCTCAGTGGAGCTGCAACAAGGGCTGCAACAGCTCAAATTACCAGCACTTTGACCGCGAACCGCACCGCCATACTGCGATATAATGCGTCACTTTTCGTTAAAACCTCAACGTCAGGCAAACCTAACCGTGGCAGAGTTTATAGTCGGCAATCCACTGCGCAAATGGGCACGCGATAACCGCGTGTTGCGTGAGGTGCTGTGGCGACTCGATTTTGTGCTGGTCTGGATGGTGACAAAACTGGCGCGGCTACTGCCCATCGATACCGCTTCCCGATTCGGAGAACGTGTCGGCCGCTGGATAGGGCCGAAGCTTAAGCAAAAGACAGCGATATACCGTGCCAATCTCGCCATCGCATTTCCCGACTTAAGCGACCCTGAGCTCGATGAACTGGTGACCCGCGCCTGGGGACGGTCGGGCCGGGTGATGGCGGAATACCCACATCTGGCAAAGATCCTCGCGGAAGATGATCGCCTGCAGATAGACATCCGCGAACCCATCGAGACCTACGAAAATCCTGCCAGGCCCTGTGTCATCGTGACAGCTCACCAGAGCAATTGGGAAGTGGTATGCTCTGCCATGGCCAAACTGCATATCCCTAACGCCAGTCTCTACTCTCCCCCCACCAATCCACTGCTGGATCGCATGTTGTTAGAGTCGCGCAGCGCACTGAACTGCGAGCTGCTGCCACGCGAGAACAGCGCCCGCCTGCTGATGCGCGCCCTAAAGCAAGGGAAAACTGCCGCCATGGTGATGGACAGGCGGGTCGATGAAGGCAAAGCCATACCGTTTTTCGGGCGAGAGAAACTCTCGACCATTATGCCGGCCAAACTCGCACTCAAGTTCAACTGCGATCTGGTGCCGGTGCAGGTGGAGCGCATGCAGGACGCCCACTTTAAAGTCACCTTTCATCCCCCTGTGCGCCCTCGCGATCTCAGCGCGGACGACAATGAGCAAGCCATCGATATGATCGAGCAGGTTCACGCCCAGTTCGAAAACTGGATTCGCCAGCAACCAGAAGACTGGTTCTGCTCGAAACGTCTGTGGCCAAAGGGTAAACTAGCTAACACTGAGGAGACTGGCCATGACGCCGACACCAATTCCCATGCAGCCTGAGAAACAACATCAATCCATTCGGTTGTTCCAGAACGATTTTCTTGAACGGCTTTCCCACGTCCATCCCATCACACCGCTGCTGATCTGGGGGCCTCTGGCCGCCTGGCTGATCTGGCGCAGTTTCGCCGTTTACCAACTCCCGGTACTTCCTGTGCTAGCCATCGGCGTGGCTGGTGTTGCCACCTGGAGTCTCACTGAATATTGCCTGCACCGTTTTTTGTTCCACTTCCCCGCCAAAAGTAAGATGGGCACATGGCTGGTCTTCCTTTTTCATGGCAACCACCATGAAGACCCCAAAGACAAAACCCGTCTGGTCATGCCGCCCGCAGGCGCACTGCCGATTATGGCAGTGCTATACCTGCTATTCGGTCTCTTTATCCCGCAACCCTGGATTCAACCGTTTTGCGCGTTTTTCATCATCGGATATTTGATCTATGACTACATCCACTATTCAACCCATCATTTCCCCATGCGCAACCCGGTGGCAAAATATCTAAAGCTCTACCACCTGAAGCACCACTATTCCGGAGAGGGTGGTCGCTACGGCGTCAGCTCGCCTATTTGGGATAGGGTATTCGGCTCAGATCCGGGCCAGGACTGAGTCTGCCCGAGTGCCCGAGTTCTATCTTGTTCCCAAGCGTCTTGCACGCAAGGCGCCGTTTCTGGTCGCCGCCGCCCAGCGCCTCGAGGCCGCCTTATTCCGCGGCACCTTCTGGCTTATGCGCAAGCTCAGCGTTGAGCGCGCCCTGCAATTGTGCGGCTTCACCTTCGAACTGGTTGGCCGATTTTCTGACAAGGCGGCTAAAGCGCGAGAGAATCTGGCCATTGCCTTCCCGGATGAATCCCCCGAGTGGCGAGACAACACCACCCGAGAGATTTTCCGGCACCTCGGCTACTCTGCAGCAGAACTGGTAAAACTGGAAAAAATCTGGGAAGAGCGCGAACAACGCATAGAATTTGTGCTGGAACCAGAGGCTCTCAAGCACATGGAGAGCAAGAACGCGACGGTTTTCATGACCGCGCATGTCGGCGCCTGGCAAGTCGCCTCGCTGGTAACACGCCAGTTCGGATTCAACATCAGCGCAATCTACGCGCCGGAATCCAACCCGGTGATGCAAGAGTTCATGCAGGCGCTACGCCAATCATTTGGAGAAACCTTGATTCCCGCCGATGCCGGGCCTCGTCCGCTCATTAAAGCGTTGAACGCGGGCGGCAGTATCATCATGGCGATGGACACACGTCCCGAGACCGGCAAGCTCATCCCCTTTTTCGGCGTGGACGCGCTCACCAACACCAGCGCTGCGGGTCTTGCGCTGCGCACCGGCGCGGCATTGGTGGTATCGCGCGCCGAGCGCCTGCCCGGCGCGCGCTATCGAGTCACCGTTTACGACCCGCTGGCCAGCCCGATCCCGGATGCGCCGGTCAAGGAACAGGCCGTAGCACTGACCGAAATCATCCATCATTATTTTGAAGACTGGATCAGGGAGTATCCGCAGCAGTGGGTCTGCCTGAAGCGGCGCTGGCCGAAGGCGCACAAGCTGTAGGCATCATGTAGGTAGCCAATGGGCAGGCATTAACGCAGCCCGAACCGCAAGAAATTGGACAAGATCAGGCGGCTTTGACGTATCATGCCGCTCGCCGTTCACACATCTAAACGGCGATAAAAATTTAAGATAAGACGACAAAATTCAGCACAAACTATTATGGGAGCGTCCAATTTCTAAGCCCAAACACAATAGCTCGCTAGCCGTCTGCATCTGCACCTTTATGCGGACTGAGGGTCTGTTGCGCCTGCTAAATGGACTAGAAAAGCAGATATTTTCTGCCATGCCGCAGCCGTCCGTGCTACTTATTGTGGTTGATAATTCTCCCGACGGTTCGGCTGCAGCAACCTGCGAATCGCGGCAATGGCACTGGCCGCTGCTTTACCTGCATGAGCCCCGACCAGGCATCTCGCATGCCCGCAATACAGCGCTGGCAGCCGTGCCGGATGGTAGTGATTTCATCGCTATGATCGACGACGACGAGGTCCCCGCTCCCGACTGGCTGGATCAGCTACTCAATGCACAGGCGCGCAGCGGCGCAGACATCGTTGTGGGGCCAGCCGCGCCCGTCTTTCCTGCGGAGACCCCGGATTGGATAGCAGCCAGCAGTATTTTTATGAAGCCGGAGAACACGGCCAACCTGCAGGAGTTGGATCCCGACCCCCCTGCAGCGACCTGCAACGTGCTGGTGCGCGCCGGCCTACTCGGTCCGTCGGGCTTGTCGTTTGAACCCGCACTGGCGCTAAGCGGCGGCGAGGACAAGCTGTTGTTCCAGTCGCTAAAACTGCGCGGCCATCAATTCGCCTGGGCTGCCGCCGCACATGTCAGCGAATGGATTCCGGCCGAGCGTGCAAATTTCGCCTACATGTGGCGAGAATCCTATCGCCGCGGTTGCGTGAAGTACTTTGTCAAACGACGCCTGAAGTCCGGGTCCCCCATCGGCGCACTGCGCATTGCACTGCGTATGACAGTGCAATCGCTGGGTCTGAGTGCATGGCATCTGCTGCGCCTACTAACTTGTCTTGGCCAGACGCGCAGTGCGTGGGTGCCTTATGCACTCAAGCTCGCCGACAACCTGGGCACGATTGCAGGTGTGCTACAAATCCCCAACCGACACTATCGGCCCAAGGATGTTGCGTGCTGAACCTATCGTTTGTGGACAGCGAGCGGCGCTGGAGCCTGCCTAACGCTGTCTTAGTAACCTATACACTTTTTCTGGCCGGTTTTTTCTTCGTCCCTAATGCTGTGGATAATTATAAATTCTACGTCACGGCAGTGTTCCTGCCAGGCCTCTTCCTGCTAAAGGGAACTCTGAGCACATGCCTGCGCAGCCCTATCTGGCTGAGTCTTCTGGCGTATCTGGCCTACATGCTGCTGAGTTCGCTGTGGAGTGAGAATTTCACTCTCCCCGCGCTATGGCGCGATGTCCGCTACACAGCCTACATACTGTCGTTCATACTGCTGACGATCTATTGGTTTGAGCGCAGTCGTTTGTTGCCAGACGCGGTTATGGATGCCGTTACTCTGGTGGTTATCGTGGCGGCGGCGATCTCGGTCACTACCTTCGAGGGTCTGCTATCGCTCCCCAACTTGCCGGCGGAGCGCATGGAAGGGTTTGGTATTACGGATAACCCGAACCCGAGTGCGTTTGTGTATGGCTTTTTTGCCGTTATCGCATTGGATAACGCGCGCAGGCACTGGGGTGAATGGCTGGGCTACCTCTATGCCATGGGCGTTCTGGTGATAGCCGCGTTTGTCGTTCTCACGCAGAGCAATACTGGCATGCTAGCGCTGGCGACGGCCTGCGGATTACTGTTTCTCCTCGATCGTAGCCCGGTGCAACCTGCAATGGTTATTGCACTTTTCTTCAGTATTGCGGCGGCCACCGCACTGGCCTGGTCTTTTGGAATAATTAGTGCATCCACCGACCACGGTTTTATGAACCGCCTCCCTATATGGGAAAGCATCCTGCAGCAGTGGCAGAGTGCCCCTGTGTTCGGGTACGGCTATCAACAGACGATCATGCTGCGTCCAAACGGTATGCCAAGCATCATGAATTACGCGCATAACAGTTTTCTTTCGACACTGCGCGACGGTGGACTTGTCGGACTGGTGATGTTGCTTACGGTCTTCGGGCTTGTATTGCGCGCTGGGCTCAAAATGGTCTACATAGAGCATCGCGCACGGTATTTTTGCATGTTCGCGTTTGGCATCGTGTGCATGCTCGCCGATGCCGATCAGCTCATAACCCGGCCGCGGGAGCTGTGGATCATTCTCTGGTTACCGCTGGCTTGTCTTATGGCCTATGAGATTGGATTGACCGGTGCGGATGCGCCTAAATCGTCTGCTGGCCGGCGCGGCGGCTCACCGAAGAATACTTGATGATAGCCATCCACCGCGCGCTCCAGTGAAAACTCGCGTCCGCGCTGGCGTAACTTTTCCGACTGGGGCTCACTTGCCAGAGCGGCCAGAATACCCGCCGCCAGACTCTCTGGGTCATTAACCGGCACCAGTGTGCCGTACTGGCCGTTATCGAGAATCTCTGCCGGACCGCTAGGACAATCGGTACTGACGACTGGACAGCCGGCTAACAGCGCCTCGACCACCACGTTCCCAAATCCCTCAAAGCTTGAAGACAGCACAAATACCCGAGCAGCACGCAGGAACGCGTGGGGATCACTTTGATAACCGAGAAGAGCAACGTCATCCGCTACCCCCAGCTCCTGCGCCAGGTCTTGTAGTTCTTGGCGATGCGCCATCTGTTCAATCGATGACTTGTCGCCCCCAAGGATGACCAACCTTACCTCGCACTGCTGGCGCACGGCAGAGAATGCGCGAATAAGCAGGGGGAAGTTTTTCTGCTCCACAAGGCGGCCCATACCCAGGATAACAGGGGGTGCACCGGCACGAAACCAGGGGTGTGAGGGAGTGCTGTGTGCATCATCAGCGGGCGGCGCTGTGAAAACGGGGTTGTAAACCACATTGACCCGCTCTCTATCCAGCCCAAGAAAACGTATGGCGTCTTCGGCAACGCCGTGTGACGCGGCGATCACGCCGTGCGCCCTGGGGAAACAGTATCGGAATAGCGGCACCATGCTGTATGCCTGCCCTTTGCCACTCATTCGACTTAACGCACTGCGCACCGACAATGCGATATGGACGCCCACATAAACCCGTGTCGTGACACCCGGCGCAGAAGCTGCAAGGACAACACTCGTACTGGACTTTCCCAGAGCAGAAGAAATCACGGTGGGAGAAGTGTTCTGAAGATACGCGGTAATATCGCGAATATAGCGGAAGCACCGCGGAATTTTGCGCGCCGAAATCACCCAGAAAAGAATACCGCGTAATCCTTGCCAGCCGCCTCGCCCCAGCGCCGAACAAAGCCCGGTCAGTTTGCCGACCGGCTCCATGACCAACAGATTGACACCAGGGGGTACGCTGTCACATAACTCACCTTGCAACTCGCAGACCAACAGATCAACCTCATAGCCAATCGATGCAAAACCTGAGGCCATGCCCAACACAACACGCTCGGCGCCGCCGCCGTTGAGATTATCCAGCAAGAATGCGATCCGTTGCGGCTTGGCCTGCTCTGTCTGCAGCGACATTAGATGAATTTCCATATTAAGAACCACTGCGAACGAAGCCATAGCTCAGATACGCATTGGTCGGGCACGCTATTATATGTCAGCGAAATCCGCTGTCCACCTGTCACCGGCTGCACATAAGTACTTGATCATCCCCTGTGTCTAGAGTTTTACGAGCGCCGGCATTCAGATAGAATGCGCGAGTTACCCATCCACCGTTCTACACTGCAGGGAGAGCGCCCCATCTCGTCTATCCAACCAAAGCGCACGAAACTCTGGCTGACTTCACCACATTTCTATCCCACGTACGGCGGTGCGCAAAATCGCTATCGCAGTTATATTCCGGGGCTGCTGGAGCGCGGCCTGGATGTGCGTGTTATGACAGGCACCCCGCAGATACAAGAGCGCAGCGAGTCGGACACTGACGAAAACTGGTATCAGGCAGCACCGGGCAACTGGTTACCTCAAACCCTACTGGACGGCGCACCGCTGGAGCGCATACGCCTGCCCGACAGCAAGAACCGAGTCCGTACACGAATTTACTACGATGCGTTGCTGCAGGTGTGCCAACGCGAGGACGAGGGTCCAACGGTCGCACAATTGCTGACCAATATGCGGCCTCAGGCACTGCCGTGGTTGCGCCAGTTAAAAGAAAGCGGCGTCGCCACGGTGTACTCCGTCTCCCAGTTTCCGAACTGGCAACAGAAGCCACTCAAACGCATATTGCGGCGACGTGGTTATCAAAAGGTCTTCAACGCGTTTGATGCCCTTGTCACCAACAGTGAGGCGATCAAAGCATTTCTGCGCGACATCGGCGTGACAGCGCGCATTGAGTACATTCCAAACGGGGTCAACCTGCAACGTTTCCACCCGGTACGATCAGAGCATGACCGTCAGATGCGTGCGACGCTGCGCGATCAATTTGGCATACCGGCTGATCACAAGGTCATTGTAGCGGTGGGCGCGGTCATGCCGCGCAAGGGTCCGGATAAGGTATTGCAGGCCTGGCGCCGGATTCTGCCGCGCTTCCCGAACACGCACGTGATGTTTGTCGGACCGCGCGCCGCCACCCAAGACCCGAAGCTGCAAAAATTCGGTGCCGAAATTGAGGAACTGGTGAGCGCCTCTGGCGTGCCCGAACAAGTACACTTCACCGGCATTGTCGACGATGTCGAAAACTATCTACGCGCCGCAGACATCTCCATCCTCGCCTCCAATCGCGAGGGCACGCCCAATTCCGTATTAGAAGCGATGGCGACCGGCCTGCCATGTATCGTCACGCCGTTCCTTGGCATATCGGAGGGCATCGGCAAGGCGGGGGAACACTACATGCTGGTAGAGCGCGACCCCGAGGCTATTGCCGCACAGTTGACTCAGCTGCTGGAGAACGAAGCTACCGGAAAGTCTTTCGCGGAGAGCGGTGAGTGCTTCGTGGTGGCTAACCTCGACCAACAACTCAGCCTCGATCACTACGCGGCGCTCTATGAAGAACTCGCTAACCTTGCAGAGCGACGACGCAACTAACGTGTCAGTACTCAGGGTGATGCGCCCGGAACACGGCCCAGCTATTACCTGCGATCAATACATCAGCCGCTCTTTCTCAGTCACTAGCTGCGCGCCGGTCAGCAAGCGCCGCGTTTTCTTGAAGGCCATACGCAGCGGCCGGTACTCCTCGAACACAACAATAAAGACTTTGCGATAGTAGTTTTGCGGGCAGTTAATGCGCCTGACCCCGTGCCATGAATTACCGCGCCGACCAAATAAAATACTGCGGTTATCTTTAGCGATGGCAGGGTACTGGGCATCAAAATCCTCAAACGACGGTGCGCTATCCGCTGCGATGCGATGGTTGTCGTCGAGGATGACAGTCTCACCACCCCAGCTCCAGTCCCAGTCATCTTCGGTGTTGAGATAAAAGATCTGTGAACCGAGTTTGCCTTTTGAGTCGCAGTGAGGTGACAATTCTCCGCCTGCGGGCGTGAAGTGCCAGTGAAAACGAAACCGCACGTTGGACACATTCAGCAACCTGCAGATGAAGCCTCGGTAGCTGTCGCTGCACAGTTCCTCGACAAAATCACGCCATACCGAGGCAAGTTCCATGCCGCGCTCATAGTCCAGGATATAACGGTCATGGCTGGCCTGACCGTGCTTGCGTTGCTTGCCAAAAAACGCATTAAAAGTTGACAGTTCCGGCAGATTGGCCAGCAACTCTGGATACCGATCCGGCGCAATAAAATGCTGCGGATTTACCCACGGGAAAGGCATTTTTGTCTGAAACTCAGCGGGGTCAATAGCGTTGAGCACTGTGGAATTCAGGTAGGGTTGACTGGCCATCGCTTCACTGCTGGCAAAGGAGCTCAGTATACGATTCCCCTGTTGCCAGGAACAGCCAAGATTGTGTGCAGGAATTGCGGCCGCGGAAACTTATCCCGTATCAGCTGGCCAATGCCGTAATGGTCTCCTTGAGCATGCCGGCCGGTTTCGAGCGCGCATTGGCACTCGCCAGCGCAGCACCGCCGATACGCGCTGTACGCAAATCACCAAAGGGCGAGCCCAGGCCACTGTTGACGATCAACGCCACCGAAAGCCCGCGCTGGGGGTCGGCCCATGCCCCGGAGCCGCCAAAGCCGAAGTGGCCAAAACCCTCCCGCGGAAAACCCCGCGTTGTTGCCACTCCGTGGTAACCCAGTCGCCAGCGCATATCGAAGGGGATCACCGAGAGCTTGCCGGTGGGCTTTTGCAGGGCCGTAGCCTTCTCCAGAGTTTTGCGCGAGATCAACTGGACTCCGTCAAGTTCTCCTCCATTGGCCAGTAACGCATACAGTCGCGCCAGAGAGCGAGCTGTGAACAGGCCGTTGGCAGCGGGTATCGCCGCGCGCAGGGACTCTGGCGAACCAAAATCAAAATCACTCACGCCGCGCGGCGCCAGCGCGTCGAAGATACTTGCCAGATCCGAATCCACTCCTAAACGCTGCAGCACCGCACTGAGGCGACTAGCGCCGATCTCGAGCCTGCTGCCCAGCGAGGTCTGTGCCAGGCGCTTGGTAGAGTCGGGAAATATCAGTTTTGCCGCACGTGGAATCTCGTGCGACGGAGTACCGATGAATAGTCCGTCCAGTTGCAACGGCCGGGCAATGTCCTTCTGCACAAGGTCAGAGAATTTCTTGCCCGTAACCCGCTGGATAATCTCGCCCACCAAAAAACCAAACGTTAATCCGTGATAACCGGTGCGCGTGCCGGGCGGATGCGCCGGTACGGCCTGCTCAATGGCATTCACCATGTACTTCCAGTCCAGCATACGATCTATATGATCGATCATTTGGCGAATATGGTAGAGCCCGGATTGATGGGCCAGCACCTGCCTCACCGTGATATCTTTTTTGCCGGCTTGGCCGAACTCCGGCCAGTACTTCGATACGCGCGCATCGTAATCAATCAATCCGCGATCAGCATAGATATGCAACAGCGTAGCGGCTACGCCCTTGGTGGTGGAAAAACTCGGGGCCATGGTGTCCTGGGTCCACAGGGCACCCTCGTCGTCCTTATAACCGCCCCACAAATCAACTACGCACTCACCGCGGTGATACACACTGACTGCCGCTCCGCCCCGGTAGTTGCGCAACATGTCGCGCAGCGTGGCTTCAACGGCAGCAAAATCCGGGTGAATTCGACCGTCCAGATGCACTCTGGGCAAGCGCGAGCGGCGTAATGTCATTGCGAACTCCAACAATTTTGTATTGTTATCAAGATGATAATTGGCATTGTCTCGGGCAAAACATAGCACACAATGCCCAGCGAGAACCCCAGCAAACCAGACCCTGGTCACTCTTACGAGAGAAGATATGCACTGAAGAGGGCTAGTTAAGCACCCGATATCCGCGGCCACGGAGGCAGTTTTTAACTACTTGAACTTCGGTCTGGCTGCCATTGATCACACCTTTGGTGCCGCCGCCAACTGCGCCCACGCCTGCGCCCCTGGCAGCGCCTTCGGTGCCGCCGGTGATGGCGCCGATTAAACCGCCCACTACGGCTCCGGAAGCCGCGCCCACGGCGGTTTTTTCACCGGTCTTGACGGATTCAGAGTAGGTCTGGCACTCCGCCAGATCATTCTGGTAAGCGGTCATGTTGACGCCTTTCTGATCGATGATGATTTCATCGGTAGTGGTGCAAGCGGTCAGCGCCAGAACCATCAAAATGGCTGTAATCGTGTACTTCATAGTTCTCAGACCCCGCATCCTGATTTGGCTCAGGCTAGCATGGATGGCAGTGAAAATCGCCGTTACCAAGGCGCGGGGAAGGCAGTTTCTAGCGGGGTTTGCTAAGACCAGCAGCGGGACTGGCCCCTTTCACTTGCTAATAGTCATGGTTTCACAATGCAGACCCGTCACTTCAATATGACCGAAGTCGTACAATAAAATCCTATACACTATGTGCCTGATACACTTTACGCGACAACGCTCAGCGCCACTTGTTGCAGCAGTCGCCCAGTCACCGCAAACAGGAGATACCCGCATGCGCCAACTCACTGGCCTCGACGCTTCGTTCCTCTACCTGGAAACTGCGAATGCGCCGATGCACATATCGGGCCTGTCGATCTACGATCAATCAACCGCACCCGGCGGGCTCGTGCGCTTCAAGGACATCGTCGCAAATACCAACGACCGCATGATGGGCCTGCCCGTGATGACGCAGAAGCTGGTCAACGTGCCCATGGGGCTCGACCACCCCTACTGGGTGACCGATGGCGCCTATGATCCGGAGTTCCACATTCGCCACCTCGCACTGCCCAAGCCGGGTGACTGGCGGCAACTCTGTATTTTGATTTCTCGCCTGCACGCACGCCAACTGGACCGCGCCCGCCCGCTGTGGGAGCTGTACATCATCGAGGGCCTGGACAATGTAAAGGGTGCTCCCAAGGGTAGCTTTGCCATGTTCACCAAAACCCATCACGCTGCGGTCGACGGTACCTCCGGGATGGAATTGACAGCCGCAGTTCACGATTTGACGCCGGACTACCAGCAGGCCCGGCATACTGCGACCATCAGCGTTGACAGCGAACCCTCCTCCATCGAGCTGCTGCTGCGGTCGCAATTCAATACTCTGCGCAAACCCTTCCACTTCCTGAGTGTGGCACGCAACACCGTGCCGGGCCTGGCCAGGGTGATCGCCGGCTTATCGCGCGGCCAGCTGAGCCGAGTCAAGGATATTCCGCGCACCCGCTTTAACACCAATGTCTCACCGCACCGCGTTTTTGATGCCATTAACGTGCCCCTCGACGCTGTGAAAAAAATCAAGAACTCGGTGCCAGGTGCAACGGTCAATGATGCGGCCATTGCGATTGTCGGAGGCGCGTTGCGCAAGTACCTGCAGTCTCACGATGAATTGCCTCAGCATTCGCTGGCAGCGATGGCACCCATCAATGTGCGCTCCGGCAAGGACAAGACTGGCGGCAATGTCGTGGCGAGCATGACCGTTGCGGTGCGCAGCGACATCGAAGATCCTCTTGAGCGATTGGAAGCCGTGCACAGTAGCAGCAGCAAAGCCAAGGAACTGACCAACGCGATCGGGGCCAAAACCATGACCGACTACACGCAGTTCATTCCCTCCACGCTGACCGCACAGGCTGCACGCCTGGTCAGCCGTTGGGGCCTGATGAATCGTATGAGCCCGCAGTTCAATTGCGTGATCACCAACGTGCCCGGGCCGCCCATCCCGCTGTACAACACCGGCGCAAAAATGGTTGCCAACTACGGTACCGGACCGGTGCTGGACGGGGTCGGCCTGTTCCATGTCATCAGCAGTTACTGCGGCCAATTCGTGATCAGCGCCACCAGCTGTCGGGTGATGATGCCAGACCCGGCCTTCTACGCGCAGTGCCTGCGCGACAGCTTCGATGAAATGCTGGCAGCAGCCAATAATGTCAAACCCGTCGCCGCGCCGACTGGCAAACCGAAGAAAAGCACGCCTCAACGCGCAAAGAAACCCGCAAAAAAAGCCACACGTAGCAAAACCCGGAAAGCGGCCTAAACATGCAACCGCCCAACCTGCTGCTGGCGCTGAGCGATGCCCCGCGCGCACTGGCAGATGCTGCCTTCCTGAATATGGCGGCCCCGCTGTTGCGCCGGCTACCGCACGCCCCACGGCACCAGAGCGTTATGGTCATCCCTGGCTTTCTGGGCGACGACCGAGGCAACGGACCGCTTATCAGGTTCCTGCAGCATCTGGGTTACACCGCCAGCGGCTGGGGCCAGGGCCGCAATCTGGGGCCGCAAAGTTTCACTGAGGACGGCCTCCGCGCGGCGCTGGAGCCACTGCTTGCGTGCGGTGATGGCAAAGTCGCACTGATCGGTCACTCGCTGGGTGGTATTTATGCGCGAGAAATAGCACGCCAGCAGCCAGAGCAGATTGCACAGGTGATTACATTGGGCAGTCCGTTTGGCAAGGGACGGCAGAATGCATCTCACGCCAGCCGACTTTTCCACCGATTGAATCCACAAGCCGACGACCGCCGTGCCGATGACAGCCTTTCGCTGCCGCCGCCAGTGCCCACCACGGCGATCTATACCAAAGCAGATGGTGTGGTGAACTGGCGGACATCACTACAAACAGGTTCCTACTCCAACGTACAAAATATCCAGGTGTTGGGCAGCCATATCGGCCTGAACCTCAATGCCGCCGTGTGGTATTGGGTGGCAAAAAAACTCGCGGAGCGATAGCAATGATTGAACTCGTAACCCTGCCGCCCGCAAGCAGCCCTCATCCCTCGTATCCGCGAAACCCAAACGCCACCGCGATGCAAGGCGAGCAACAGCGGGCATGCCCTGAGGCGCGAACTGACGACACTGGCGCAGCGTGAAGACGATGTCCTCGCCGTGGTTCACCGGCAACTAATTCATCTTTAAATCCCAGGAGAAAACCATGTCTTACCAGACGATACGTTACGACGTTGCCGACAATATTCTAACACTCACATTGCACCGACCCGATCATCTCAATGCGTTCACAATCGAGATGGCGCATGAGCTGATAGCGGCCTTTAATCGCGCCAGCGATGACGATGAGGTTCGCGCCATTGTGGTCACCGGGGAGGGGCGCGCCTTCTGTGCCGGCATGGATCTCTCCGGAAGCGGCAACGTGTTCGGGCTCAATGAGGACCTGGCACCAACCATGGAGGATATGGAACACAAGCTGAACGATCCCGAATTTATCAAAGGTGTGCGCGATACCGGGGGGCGGGTCACCCTGGCAATCTATGACTGCAAAAAACCTGTGATCGCGGCGATTAACGGCGCAGCTGTGGGCATCGGCGCCACTATGACATGCGCAATGGATATCCGCTTGGCATCCGAGCACGCGCGTATCGGCTTCGTCTTCAACAAGATCGGCATTACGCCCGAAGCCTGTTCGAGCTGGTTCCTGCCGCGCATTGTCGGCATTGCACAGGCGCTGGAATGGGTCTATACGGCAGAAATACTCACCGCCGAAGCCGCGCTCGCAGGAAGATTCGTCAGCGCGGTTGTGCCCGCCGACGAGTTACTGGAAAAAGCCTACGGCATTGCGCGGCGCATTGCCCAGCACAGCCCGGTGGCTATCGCCCTCACACGGCAGATGATGTACCGCTGCGCGGCCCAGGAGCACCCTGTCGAAGCACACAAGGTAGACTCACTGGCCATCTACTACACCAGCCAGAGCAGCGGCAAGGAGGGCGTGAAGTCCTTCCTGGAAAAGCGCGCGCCCGTATTTACCGAGCACGCATCCACAGACATGCCAGACTTTTATCCCTGGTGGGATGAGTAGAAAAGGACACGCAACGTGTCGGGCGATATACTTGGTTATTACAACATTCAGGCAGTGAGCTCCCTGCGGTTGGAGAACGCACTTGCAAATGTCTATAGTATTAGCGTCGAGCGTTGCGGCTATATCCCATGAATCGAATCAATCCAGCAAAGTTACTCAATAGCAAATGGACTGCGGTGAGACCCCTCAGGAGAGAAAAGCATTTTATAGTATCTGAAGTTGAGTTTGATGAAGACAATGTCGTTCTTTCCTGCCTGATAGAAGCCGTTATGTCGAAGCGCACAACTGCAATAGCCTGGCATGAGTTGGAAAATGAGAGCGCTTGGCTTCAGGGCTGGAAATGAACTGACAACTGTATTTAATCTCGTTATCGAAGCCGAATAGCTAGCTCTCCTCCATGCACCAATCCAAAGCGCAAATGCTGTTCTGAAGCAAATTAGTTCAGGATTATGTGTAGCAGTAGTAAGTCGGTGGTTAATGGTTTGAAGTGGATTAAATCCACATGCTAGGCTGCCCGTCTATTGGAGAACGTCATGCGTCCGCAGTTCGCGTTTGGGTTTATTTTTGTCACAGTACTGCTGGATTCTATCGGCTTCGGCATCATTATGCCGGTAGTGCCTCAGCTCATTATGGATATTTCTGGTGACACGCTCACCGGCGCAGCGCGCACCAGCGGCCTCCTCATGTTCGCCTTTGCCGGCATGCAGTTTGTCGCCTCACCCGTGTTGGGCAACCTTTCAGACCGTTACGGGCGGCGCCCGGTGCTGCTGTGCTCGTTGCTGGCGATGGTGTGCAATTACCTGTTGATGGGCTGGGCGCCGACGCTGTTCTGGCTGTTCATCGGGCGCATTATCGGCGGTGTGTCGGCGTCTACTTACGGTATCGCCATGGCGTATGTGGCCGATACCTTTGCACCTGAGAAACGTGCCCAGTATTTCGCCTTGCTGGGGGCGGGATTCGGCCTTGGCTTTATCATCGGGCCGGCCATCGGTGGTTTCCTCGGCGAATATGGCACGCGTATGCCTTTCTATGCGGCGGCATGTTTGACGGCTATCAATATGGTCTATGGCTATTTCATTCTCCCTGAATCCCTAAAGAGTGATAACCGTCGCGCCTTTAGTATGGCCAGAGCGAATCCTCTGGGTGCTTTGAATCAGCTGAGGAAATACCCCGGCGTGATGGCGCTGGTGCTGGTGTACTTCACCTATATGCTCGGCCACTTCTCTCTGCCCAGCATCTGGGCGTTTTTCACCATCGAGAAGTTTAATTGGTCGCCGCGCGACATTGGTTTCTCACTGAGCGCAATTGGCGTGGCAATGATCATCGTGCAGGCGTTTCTTATCCGCCGTGTGCTGCCCATATGGGGGCCGACCAAGACCGCGGTGGTGGGTCTGGTGGCCACGTCCTTAAGTTTCGTCCTTTACGCCTTCGCTCCCTATGGTTGGATGATGTACCCGATCATCGCGGTGGGGGCGCTGCAGGGGTTTGTGGTGCCCTCTGTGCAGAGCATTATGTCAGCGCGCGTACCGTCTAACGCGCAGGGCGAATTGCAGGGCGCCATTGGCAGCATGAGCGGTCTGGTAGCCATTCTCAGTCCGCCGTTCATGACTCAGCTCTTTGCCTACTTCAGCTCGGACGAGAGCGTCGTCTACTTCCCGGGCGCACCGTTTATCGCCTCTGCCATTTTTACCCTGCTGGCGCTAACGTTACTGCTGCGCACGGTGACCAGACAGCCCGTGAAGGAGCGCTCTGACTAATACACTGGCGCGAAGTCAGTATGTGCCACCTATGGGCTTGAGTAAGTGCCATTCCGGTCTAAGGATTTGTCTGGCGTGAATCCACACAAGGCGGCGCTCTATACCATGTGCCGCGCCTGTTGATCCGGTACTATATGGCTTCCTGCCCAATCACTCAGGACAAGACCTATGGTAGAAAAGGTATTGCGCATTGGCGGCTCCAGTGGCTTCTGGGGCGACGCCGCGCGGGCCACGCCGCAACTGCTGAACGTTCCCGGCCTAGATTACATCGTGTACGACTATCTCGCCGAGATCACCATGTCTATCATGGCCAGAGCGCGCGCCAAGGACGAGAGCAAGGGCTATGCGCATGACTTTGTCAACGCGGCTATGGCGCCCAACCTGAGCCTGATTACCGAGCGCGGCATCAAGGTGATCTCCAATGCCGGTGGCGTTAATCCCGAAGCATGCGTGGCGGCATTGCGTGCGCTCATTGCTGAGCAGGGCCTGAACCTGCGGGTGGCCTGCGTAACGGGCGATGACCTGATTGACAGCGCAGAGTCTCTGAATGCTGCGGGCATTACTGAAATGTTCTCGGACTCGCCCTTTCCCCCTTTAGACAAAATACTCAGCATCAATGCCTACCTCGGTGCGTTTCCGATTGCCCGCGCGCTGGAACTGGGCGCAGACATTGTGGTGACCGGGCGCTGCGTCGACAGCGCCGTCACGCTCGGCGCTTGCATCCATGCGTTCGGCTGGGGCCGGAATGATCTCGACCAACTGGCGATGGGCTCTCTGGCCGGCCATATCCTGGAATGCGGGCCGCAAGCTACCGGGGGCAACTTCACCGACTGGGAGCAGGTGACGGGTCTCGCGAATATTGGATACCCAATCGCGGAAGTTGCGCCCGATGGCAGCTTTGTGTGCACCAAGCCGGATAATACCGGCGGCCTCGTTACCGTGGGCACGGTGAGTGAGCAAATGCTCTACGAGATCGGCGATCCGCAGGCCTATTTACTGCCGGACGTCGTGTGTGATTTTTCTACCGTCCACATCGAACAGATCGCTGATAACCGCGTGCAGGTGTCCGGTGCCAAAGGAAGAACAGCGCCCGCCACCTACAAAGTTAGTGCAACCTATGCCGATCAATTTCGCGGTGGTACCTATATGAGTTTTTACGGTATCGATGCCGACCGAAAGGCCCGCGCGCTCGGTGAGGCCGTATTTGAAGCGGCCTCTGCGGCACTCACTGCGTTCAGCCTGCCGAATTTTAGTGAGACCAGCATCGAGTTGATGGGCACCGAGTGCCAGTACGGCGCCTTCAGCGAAATCACCAGCAGTCGTGAAGTCGTGATGAAAATCGCCGCCAAGCATCCGGACGCTGTCGGTATCGGCGTTCTGCTCAAGGAAGCTGTTGGCCTCGGCCTTGCCACTCCGCCGGGGCTATCAGGATTTGCCGGCAGTCGCCCCGGCCCCTCGCCCGTGGTACGGCTGTTTTCCTGTACCGTGCCCAAATGTGACGTGCAGATAACCGTATTGCTGGGAGATGAAAGGGTCTCATGCGACGAAGTGTATGGTGAGGCTCTGGATGCCAACGCGATACTGCGTCCCGCTGCGCTGTCTGTCGATACTGGCGAAGCGATGGTCGAAGTCCCTCTCATCGCACTCGCCTGGGGTCGCAGTGGCGACAAAGGCAACAAAGCCAATATCGGAATCATCGCGCGCCGGCCTGAATACCTGCCCTATATCTGCGCTGCGCTGACCGCAGAGGTGGTGCGTGAACGTTTCGCCCATTTCCTCGCAGGCACTTCAAAGAACGACGTCGAGCGCTTCCTATTACCCGGCGCCAATGCCCTGAATTTCCTGCTGCACGATGTGCTCGGCGGCGGCGGCGTGGCCAGCTTGCGCAACGATTCTCAGGGCAAAGGTTACGCACAGTTACTCTTGTGTTGCCCTATTCCTGTATCAGCGACTATTGCGGAGAGCCTGTCATGACGGTGTTTCACTCGAAGATCAACATCAACTCCGAGGGCTATGCAAAGAATCGCCGGGAGATGCTGCAACTGATTGACCAGTTGCAGGCATTGAATGCACGCGGCGCAATGATTTCCGAAAAACGCAAATCACGCTTTGAGTCGCGTGGCCAGTTGACTCCCCGCGAACGCCTCGCTCGCCTGCTCGACCCCGGCATGCCCTTCCTGACTGTGGGCAATCTGGCCGGCTATCTGCTAGACAGCCCGGACCCGGAAAAGTCGATTCCCGGCTCGACTATCGTCTCCGGCATCGGCTTTATCAGCGGTGTGCGCTGCATGGTGGTGGTGGATGACAGCGGCATCATGGCGGGCACACTGACGTCTGCCGGTGGTTATCGAGTGCGCCGCTGCGAGGAAATTGCACTTGCGCAGAAACTGCCGTTCGTGCACCTGGTAGAAAGCGCTGGCGGTGACCTGATCAATTACACGGTGGAAGCTTTTTCTCAGGGCGGCATGCTCTTTGGCAACCTGGCCAAACTGAGCAAGGCCGGGATTCCAGTCATATCCATACTGCACGGCTCCTCTACGGCGGGCGGTGCGTACATGCCAGGCCTGAGCGATTACGTGATTGCGGTGAAAGACAACGGTCGCGCCTTTCTGGCTGGGCCACCCCTGCTGAAAGCGGCCACCGGCGAGATCGCCACCGAGGAAGAACTCGGTGGCGCCGAAATGCACGCATCTGTTTCCGGTCTGGCGGAATATCTCGCGGAGAACGACGGGCATGCGGTACAAATGTGTCGGGAGTTGCTCCACAGGCTGCAGTGGAACAAGGATTGCGCGACCCCCAATCGACGCTCTTACCGCGAGCCGCTGTTTGACGCCGATGAACTGGCGGGCGTTATCCCCTGCGATTACCGCAATCCCTATGACATGCGTGAGTTGGTGGCTCGCATCGTGGATGGCTCCGACTTCATGGATTTCAAATCACGGTATGGCGCCGCTACCGTTTGCATTCAGGCCGATATTTTTGGACTGCCCTGCGGCATTCTCGGTAACAACGGGCCTATCGATCCCGACGGCGCGACCAAGGCCACCCAGTTCCTGCAGTTGTGCGACCAGTCAAACATCCCCGTGCTCTTCCTGCAGAACACTACGGGTTACATCGTGGGCACTAAATCAGAACGCGCGGGGATGATCAAACACGGGTCGAAGATGATACAGGCGGTGCGCAATCTGGAAGTGCCGCGCATTACCCTGATGACCGGCGCCAGCTTCGGGGCCGGAAACTACGGCATGTGCGGCCGGCATTTTGATCCCGATTTCCTGTACACATTTCCCAACGCCCGCACCGGCGTGATGGGCGGAGAGCAGGCGGCAAAAACCATGTCTGAAGTGGCGCGGGGCAAGGCTGCAGCCTTGGGCCAGGAAGCAGACGAGGAAGCGCTCGCCACACAGGAAGCCTTCCTCGCCAATATTTTCGACAGTCAGTCCAGCGCATTCTACACCTCGGGCCACCTGCTGGATGACGGCATGATTGACCCGCGCGACACCCGCAAAACACTGGGTTTTTTGCTGGAAACAGTGTGGGAGACCAGGCATCGCACCGTCCGGCCCAATAGCTTTGGCATTGCACGCATGTAGATAACTGTCCGAGTGAAGACACACCGAAGGACACCTACTTCAGTCCAAAAGTGGCGCATAGGCGCCAAAGCGAGTAGCGATTGAAGGGACCCTCTGAGCCTATAGAGGGTGGGACGGCCATCCGTGGGGCGGCCATCCGTGGGGCGGCCATCCGTGGGGTGGCCATCCGCGAAGCAAGCCTACAAGGAGAGCCTGCCTCGCACAGCCCTAACCCTGTGACATTTAGTTCGCCGCCTAAGTACCACCTTTGGGCTTAACTGAGTACCATTTATAGCAGACCCCTTTTGGGAGAGGACAAGATGACAGCTTTACCCACGACCAAGCATCTGATACTGGACCAGCAAGGCAGCGTGCTGACTATCTGGCTCAACCGGCCCGATGCCAAAAATTCCCTGTCAGTAGACATGGTTGATGAACTACATGCGGCACTGGACGCCGCAGCCATAGACACGTCATTACGCACATTGATCGTGCGCGGCAAGGGCGCTGTTTTTTGCGCCGGCGCCGACATCAAGGGCTTCAAAGCGGACTCTCAGGGTGGCGAGCAGAATGCAGAGGATGTCGCGCGCGGTAACCGCGCCTTCGGCGAGTTGATGATCAAGCTAAATGAGCAACCTCAGGCCGTGATTATGCTGGTGGAGGGTGCGGCGATCGGCGGCGGACTTGGCCTGTGCTGCGTGGGTGATGTAACCATCGTAACGCGTGAGACAAAGTTTCGTCTTTCTGAGACCAGCTTGGGAATTCCGCCTGCGCAAATTGCACCCTTTGTCACCGAGCGTGTTGGCCTCACCCATGCGCGCCGCCTAATGCTGACCGGCGCGCGCTTCAAGGGCGAGGAAGCAGTGCAGTATGGCATCGGCCACATTCTGGCCGAGGACGCCGCCGACCTGGAGAACAAATGTGCTGAAGTACTGGCGCAGATAGCCCTGTGTGCACCCGGCGCCAATGCCATGACCAAACGTATTGTGTTCGAAGCGACCCGAAGCCCGCGTTCGGATGCACTGGATTTCGCCTCGCGCGGTTTTGCTGCCTGCATGCTGAGCGAGGAGGGACGCGAGGGGGTGTCTGCCTTCGTCGAAAAGCGCAAACCCCAATGGGCCGATGAATAAGCCGTGGAGAACCCGATGACACGATTTACCAGTATTCTGGTGGCGAATCGCGGTGAGATCGCCTGCCGGGTGATTCGCACCGCCAAAGCGCAGGGCTACCGCACCATCGCCGTTTTTTCCGATGCCGATACCAATGCGCCGCACGTGCTGATGGCAGATGACGCGCTGCACATCGGCCCCAGCCCGGTGAACGAATCCTATCTCGTAGCGGACAATATTCTGGCAGCGGCCAAAGCCAGCGGCGCTGAGGCAATCCACCCGGGTTATGGGTTCCTCAGTGAGAACGCTGAATTCGCGCAAGCCTGTGCAGACGCAGGCCTGGTATTTATCGGCCCCAGCCCAAACGCTATTGCGCTCATGGGCAACAAGGCGGAAGCCAAGCGCCGCATGATCGCGGCCAACGTGCCCTGTGTGCCCGGCTATGAGGGCGAGGACCAGAGCGATGCCACGCTGCTGCAAGAAGGCGCGAAAATTGACTTGCCGCTGATGGTAAAAGCCGCAGCTGGCGGCGGCGGTCGCGGCATGCGCCTCGTGCGTAAAGCGGAAGAACTGGCCAACGCCATCAAACTGGCGCGTGCAGAAGCCTCCTCTGCGTTTGGTAATGACGAACTGATTCTGGAGAAGGCGATTCTGCGGCCGCGCCATGTGGAGGTGCAGGTCTTCGGCGACAGCCACGGCACTATCGTGCACCTGGGAGAGCGGGATTGCTCGGTGCAGCGACGGCACCAGAAAGTGGTAGAAGAGGCACCCTGCCCGGTGATGACCGCAGCACTGCGCGATGAAATGGGCGCCACCGCTGTGGCAGCGGCAAAAAGCATAGACTATTGCGGGGCGGGCACGGTGGAGTTCCTACTGGATGAACAGGGTGCATTCTATTTCCTGGAAATGAACACACGCCTGCAGGTGGAGCACCCGGTGACTGAGTTGATAACCGGGCTGGACCTGGTCGCGCTGCAGCTTCAGGTAGCTCAGGGCGAGGCGCTGGGATTGACGCAAGACGATGTCACGCTGCGCGGCCACGCCATTGAAGTGCGTCTTTACACCGAAGATCCCAGCCAGGACTTCTTGCCGACGTCGGGACCGCTTGACCTGTGGTCACCGCCCAGCGGCCCCGGCATCCGCGTGGACAGCGGCATCTGCAGCGGCCAGACAATTTCTCCTTTCTACGATCCAATGGTGGCCAAAATCATCGCCAGCGGGCCTACTCGGGACATCGCGCGCCTGCGTTTGATTGAGGCGCTCAAGGAAACCGTGTTGTTTGGCCCACGCCACAACCGGGACTTCCTTGTCGCCTGTTTGCAAAAGGATTGCTTTGCCAAGGGGCAAGCTACCACGGCTTTTATCGACGAGGAATTTGCGGTGGGTGAAATTGCCGATCTGGAGCCGGCCTTCGCCGACAGCGCTGTCGCAGCCGTGCTGGAGCTGGCACTTGAGCATCGCGAGTTGCACGACAGCACTGTTATCGTGGCAACCGAATTGCGTGACTGGGCCAGCGCCAGCCCCTTGATCTCGCGCAAACAGTATATCCACGGTGAACGGGTGCACGATCTGGCGGTTATGCCCGTAGGACGTTCTCGCTATCAGGTGTTCGATAACGGCAACAGCGCTGAGATAGAACTGCTCCTCATGGCAGACAGCACTGCGCAGGTGAAAATCGATGGTGTCCAGCATGTTGCGCGTTATCACTCCCCCCCAAAAGGCGACCTTTATCTGTCCATCGACGGGCGCGCGGCCCGGTACCACGACATGATTCGTCTCGACGGCGCACGGGATCAGACGCGAGGTAATGGTCGAATTGCCGCACCCATGCACGGCCTCCTGCTTGAGGTGCGCGTCAAAGCCGGCGACAGTGTCGAAACAGGACAAACATTGGCCATACTGGAAGCGATGAAGATGCACTATGAGATAGTCGCGGACATTACAGGTGAGATCACCGAGGTTCTCGCGGCGGCGGGAACGCAGGTGGCTGCTGATGACCTGCTGATCGAAATTGAGATTGCACAGTAACAATAAACCAGAAGCATCAATCAACCAGCGGGCTGTATTGTCATAGCTCTCCCTCTTTGCAGTGACAGTCCCCTACCTTTGCAGGAGTCCTGCTCCCAAACCTGATGCCACTTCGAACCCTCGGCGCATGGTACTCGCCTTGCTTGCCTTCAACGGCGCAGTAGTTCTGGCAATCTTTCTCCTCAGAGAACAGCCACATCTGGGCCACCGCTCCTGCCAGCAGAAGCAGCGTCAGCCAAAATGCGATCTGGAATACATAGGCTCCAGTTCGCCGCTTCATGTCATGACCGCAATGTCACAGCGGGACCACAGCGCTCAGACCGCAAGGGCTGCCAGCTCTGTGGCCAGTATTCCCGGGCTGGCACCCAAGACATGCTGGCTATAAGTATCCAGTGCCGCAATTCCAACAAAACTCAAACGATTCGTCATTTTCCTCATCGCACTTTTTGCATACCCAGGACGCAGCTGTTTTATCGCTGATCGCACCCTCCAACACCCGGCATGCCCTATCGTAGTCGCTATCGTTGACGACCCAAAGTTGCACCCACGAATCGAAGGGAGACACCTCGCCAATTGCACTGGATGCATATTCATTCTTCACAAATATTTTGAAGTCATAGGACTCCAGAATATTTCTGGCATTGCCAACGATAAAACGATTGGCATTTGTATAAACCATTCTCACTGCAAACCACTCACGTCGTTGGCAAATGCGGAGTGGCCTACCGTGAGACACCACTGATTATGGCAGGAAGGACTAAACATCGGGTAGCCCATCGAACTTCGGGATGTGATTATCAATCGAGACCCATGGTAGTTTTTCTGCACAAAATACCTGTAGCTGGGCCGGAAAGTCTTCCGGATTCTTAAGTGACCCCAGAGCTAGCTGGGCTTCCAGCGGCACTGCGTCTGATCGATAGACGATTGGCGAACCGCAATTTCCACAGAAAGACCGAGTAACACCCGGTGACGACGGGTAATCACACAGCTGTCCTTTTGTAAGAGTAAATCCGCTTATAGGAAAAGAAACAAAGGTAGCAACAGCAGCGCCGCTGATTTGCCGGCATGTATTACAGTGACAGTGGCTCGACCAATTGGGCTCGCCACTGACTGAATACTCCACAGCTCCGCACAGGCATTGTCCACATGTGATCATATTAGGCTCGAGCATCTCTATCCTGAATGAACTGCGCGCTGCACAATTTCTCTGCGTCTATCCGTATCCTCAATGCTCTCAATTGCCTGTATTCTCTTCAAGTACGATAGCGGGACCTGTATTTCTCTCGCGCCGACCACCACATGATTCAAATACCATGAATAAGGCTTGAGGCTAGATTCAATCCTGATCGCACTATAGGTTATCGCTTCAAACATCACGCCTTCAGCAGATCGGACGCTTACCACCCTTTGATCATAGCCCAAGCCCAAACCTTCGATCACATCCAGCGCCTGCTTTTCGCGCGCAGTGATCTCAAAGAGTGCTCCCATTACGATGTCATTACTACTCGCTGTTCTATAGGCGTCACATTTTCCCGAGCCATCGTCACTCTGCATATGGAAACGTAAATCATGCCCTTCCAACAGGCACAAACCCAGCCTGATGGCGCCCGGAATGCGTGCTCGCAACCTGGCCAGTGACATATTTGATCCATAGGCAAAGTACTTCATGCTTCTACTGGTCTATGCCGCGCTCTTTACGCGCATCGCTGACACCCCCGGAATTGACAACATTGGTATAGCCAGCGTCTTCGAGCGATACCTTTGCTTTATCCGCCCTGCCACCACTTTGGCAGTACAAATGAATCTCCGTTGTTTTGTCAGGATAGAGTCTGGCGACCTCCTCGGCGATATCCGCGTAAGCAATATGAACATCACCTTCAATATTATTCAAAGAATGCTCTACGGAACTTCGCACGTCTATCCACACCGTCTCCGCATAGGACAGCTGGCTCAGCATGATGGCCATTGACACCAAAGCGATTTTTACAAGGGATTCCAATTTCATAGCACTGCACCTCTCTATTTGTTAATGATTGAGCACGTAAGCCTGCTTGCACCCCAGGAGTAGCAGAGTAACAAAAAAAGAAAGAATGAGAGTAAAGGATCGCGCTGATCCCTTCTGGAGAATCTAGACTGTATAGCTGGCCGTCATGCCGAACTCACGACCCGGAAAGTGCAGGCCCTGTTCAATAAACGCTACCGACAGGTCGACGAACACCACCACGCTCTGCGGGGAATTGACCGCGAAAAAACCCGGACCTACACCACGCAATTGAGTAGACGCTGATAGAGATGAGGACATCCTACAGAATCTGTTCACGCTTCTGGGCCGTGAGCACATCAGATTTGGATAGAGGTTCAGTGCCTGACAGCGTAAACTGACAACCCTCCTGTTCGAGCCTGTCGATAAGGCTGGTATACATAAAAAGCACTCACCGGCTTCAGGGAGTTACGAAACGTGGACTGGAAGATTTTCCTGACAATTTTTGCCGCCGTTTTTATCGCCGAATTGGGTGATAAAACACAGCTGGCCACCATGCTGTTTGCCGCTGACAAGGAGGTGAACAAGTACACGGTGTTTCTCGCGGCATCCGCGGCATTGGTGGTTGCCTCTGCAATCGGGGTGCTGGCGGGCAGCCTGCTTGCGGAATATATCAATACGCGATACCTGCAATACATCGCGGGTGTCGGTTTTATCGGCATTGGAATCTTCACTTTGTACAATGCGTAGTGCACAGAACTGCATTCGGTATCGACACTACCGCGTTTTGTAACTCGCCGCGCACGCCATAATTCACCCATGAATGCAGATTGAAAGGTAAGCGTATGAAACAATCCACAAAAGCAATGCTGCTTTCAGCACTCGTTTTTCCGGGCGCAGGACACCTCTATTTGAAACGCTGGCTGGCCGGGCTTCTGTTGTCTGGTGCGGCGACCGTCGCGCTGTACTTTATTGTAGCGCTGGCTTTGGACACCGCGCTGGATATCGTCGGGAAGATCGAAACTGGAACGGTGGTAGCCGACCCACTGGTAATCCAGGAAATGGTGTCGATACAGTTGCAAACGCATCAGCAGACCACCCGTATGGCAACGATTGCACTGTCTGCCTGCTGGTTGATAGGCATTATCGGGTCCTATTGGATCGCCCGTAAAGAAGACCTCAACTGAGCGGCTTTATAATGATAAGCTGCACTACTAACTGATTGGCAGGATAAGAACACTATGTCACTGGACGAACTGCTTACCCACTATGGCTATTGGGCTGTTGCGATCGGTACCTTTCTGGAAGGAGAAACTATTCTCATACTCGGCGGATTTGCGGCGCATCGCGGCTTTCTGGAATTACCCTGGGTGATCGTGTGCGCAGCCCTGGGCAGCTTTGCCGGCGACCAGACATTCTTCCACATTGGCCGCATGAATGGTGAACGGATTTTACAAAAGCGGCCTCACTGGAAGGCCAAGTCCACGAAAGTACTCGCGATGATGCACAAGAATCAAACGGCGCTGATTATCGGGTTCAGATTCCTCTACGGGATTCGATCGGTGACGCCGTTTCTGCTGGGCGCGGCGAAAATTTCGCCGCTGAAGTTCTTTTTCCTGGATATGATAGGCGCGATAGTCTGGGCGGTAACCGTGGGCTGTTTAGGCTACTCCTTTGGCTACGCCATAGAAGCCGTGCTCGGTGACATTAAACACTACGAGATGGGCTTCTTCGGTGTGATGGCAGCCGTCGGCCTCGGCTTCTGGTTGTTCCGACTGCTGACCAGAAAACGCGCGCGCTAACCGCCTCCTATCAGGCGGCGCGCAGTGCACGCCCCAGTCGCTTGGTACCCAGGGTCTCGGTGGCCTGCCCGTCTTGCCAGACCGGCTCACCGTTGATCAATACCGTGGTCACCACGCCCTCGGAGCGATTGAACATCTGTTTATGTTTGAATAGCTCACGGTATTCAAACACCCGGTTATCATTAGAATCCCATGCTTTCAATGCCTCAGGGTCGACCAGCACAATGTCCGCCTGCGAGCCAATGTCCAGTCTGCCCACGTCCAAGCCAAAAAAGTCCGCAGGCTCGCGCGTCAATCGCTTCACCATAGTGCTCACGGTTTCCATAGACCTGGCCTGGGCCAGTTTCAGCGACATGAGATTGGCATCGAAGAACGCCATATTGGTGATGTGCGCGCCGGAATCGTTAAAACCGGGCATAGCGTGCTTGTAGAGCAAAATATCCAGTGTGGCGTGGTTGCCGACATTGCCCACATCCACCCAGAAACGGAATGATTTATCGTAAGTGCGCATCATGTGCAGCATGAAATCAGCATCGTCGCGAATAGGTCGCGGAAACTGCTCAAAAGCTTCGCGCTCAGCCTCAGACCGCGCGGCACCAACAGCGCCGTACTGAAAGCGCTCCAGCCGATCGTAAACAGCCTGCAAACTCTCACCGTCCCAATCCGCCACCGGCGCACCGTCAAATATCATCAGGTGAAACTCCCGTATTACGATATTGTCTGGCAGGCCCATTTTCGTTTTGAGATGCGCCAGCGTGCGGCCGCGCCGACCGTAGTGCCAGTCGGCGCGAAAGCGGCGTGCAAACTCGGGATCATTGAGCAGAGCCATGCGCCCCTCAACGTCATCATACTCCTTGGCGATCAATTCGCAGGTCGACTCCAGCTCTTCGTACAGCGGCGAGACAATGCCGTCTGACCAGATACGAAAATTGGTGCCCAACGCCTGAAAGTGCAGATCACCCTTTAACAACCGGCTATTGACCAGCGCCGCAAAGCCGAGAAAGCCCTTGTGTGCCCCTGGCATCAACACAAACTCCATCACTGAGAGCGCGGACGTCTTCAGCGTTTTACCAAACAAGCGGCCGCTGGAAAGCAGAAAATACAGAAAGGCCTTGGCACGATTCTCAATAATCGGCGTGGTCTGCCATACCCGATTATGCTTTCGCACCACCTGCAACAGACGCTTCAACTCACCGAAACTGGCAAACTGGGTAGGAATACGTTTGGCCGTGAGGGGCTCGCTTGCCAGATAGTGAAACGGCAAACCATCCGTGCTCATGCCCAGGTAACCCTGCGCCATGCCGTCTTCCAGCAGTTGCTCCATGCGCACCAACTCCGCCTCCGTGGGCTTGCGGCTGACGCTGTCCTTGAGTCCCATGGCCTCCACCCTGAGCATGGAGTGAGGAATGAATGCGCCGATGTTGGGGCCCAGCGGTATATTTTCAAAGTGATCCATGTAGTCGCCGGTATTGTCCCATTGCACTGCCTCAACACATTGTCGCAACACGGACTTCGGGATGTTCTCTACCCGCGCAAAACAATCGACGATCGGGTTTTGCTGCTCAGTCTGCTGACTACCAAAACAGGTGCCCAGACTGCAGTTGCCCACCAGCACTGTGGTAGTGCCGTGGCGCACCACTTCTGGCAGGCCCGGCTCCAGATCGACTTCCAGATCCATGTGGGTATGGATATCGAGCAGGCCCGGCATCAGCCACTGGCCCTCGCCCTCTATCACGCGCGCGGCCTCAGTCGCGGGCAGCCCTGTGCCGCGTGCGGCAATACGCCCGTTCTTCACAGCAATGTCCACAGTCTGCGGTTCCATGCCGGTACCATCGATCACCAGCGCGTTGCGGATCAACGTATCCCAGGTCTTTTCGGCCATGGTAATTTCCTCCTAAGGGGTGTTACATGTAGGTCATAGTCGCGAGCGTTGTATAAAGCCACTGCCGAACGCTGTCGTCAACCCGCTAAATGCCGCACAGACTGGATAGTGACCGGGCATTGCGGCATCATCTATGTTCGCCCTGCCGTTGTCACCCCGTCATTGGGTGGCTGGGCACGCCCGTTTTAGAGCCCATAACCTTCTACAGGAGTCCGATCGATGGACCCTATCGTCTTCGATAACAGCTATTCCCGTCTCCCGAACAGATTTTTCGCACGGCAGGAACCGGAACCCGTATCGACACCGGGCTCCATTCGGGTAAATGAGGAACTTGCCGCAACACTGGGCATCGACATCGACTGGCTCCATTCTGATACCGCGACAGCGGTGGTGGCAGGAAATGCCATGCCGCCCGGTGCCCAGCCAATTGCCACCGTATACGCCGGACACCAGTTCGGCGGCTTCAATCCGCAATTGGGGGATGGCCGCGCGGTACTGTTGGGCGAGGTCATAACACCAGACGGCAGGCGCTTTGACCTGCAACTGAAAGGTTCTGGACCCACGCCCTACTCCCGCGGTGGCGATGGCCGCTCACCGCTTGGCCCGGTGCTGCGCGAATATATTGTGAGTGAAGCCATGTACCGACTTGGCGTCCCCACCACACGGTCGCTCGCGGCGGCCACCACAGGGGACAGGGTAGCGCGCGAGCACTTTCTGCCAGGCGCCGTGCTGGCACGCGTGGCCAGCAGCCACATCCGCATCGGCACCTTTCAATTTTTTGCAGCACGCAAGGATACCGAGGCGCTGACGCTGCTGGCCGACCACGTTATTGATCGCCACTACCCGCAAGCGCGCAATAGTGACAACCCGATGCTCGCACTGCTGGAAAACGTCATTACACGGCAGGCACAATTGATCGCGCAGTGGCAGCTACTGGGCTTTATCCACGGCGTGATGAATACCGACAATATGCTCATTTGTGGCGAAACCGTCGACTACGGCCCCTGCGCATTTATGGATGAATTCAACCCGGCGCAGGTTTTCAGTTCAATTGATCACCAAGGGCGCTATGCCTACCAAAACCAACCGAGCATGGCACACTGGAATCTGTCCTGCCTGGCACAGTCATTAGTACCGCTTTTGGACGAAGACCAGCAAGGTGCTGTCGCGCTGGCGCAGAAGGCCATCGATGCGTTTCCCCCGCAATTCCTGGATGCCAATACATTGGGCATGGCGCGCAAGCTGGGGCTGCAGAAAATCACCGATCAGGACACAGCGCTGGTCGAAGAACTGTGGCAATTGATGGCGGAGCATAAACTCGATTTCACGCTGGCCTTTCGTCGCCTCGGCGACCTGGCTGACGAAAAAAGCGCAGCGCCGGATGTATCAGCACTGTTTAAATTCCCCGACGAAGCGCAGCCCTGGCTGGATCGCTGGCGCGCGCGTCTGGATCAGGACGCCCTGCCCGGCGCAGAGCGACAGGCCATGATGTACCGCGCTAACCCGGCGTTCATCCCGCGCAATCACCTGGTGGAAGCTACTATCGCCGCGGCGACTGGCAATGGAGATCTGAGCGTGTTCAACCAGTTGATGGCCGTGTTGGATAATCCGCACACCTACCGCGCGGAACTGGCACTCTACGCCACACCGCCCAGGCCGGAAGAGATCGTTCAGCAAACATTCTGCGGCACCTGAACGAGCCTACAGCACTGCCAATCAACAGCTGGAGAGATATGAGAAAGTAATCCTTTTCAAGCACGACCAGGGTTAGACTATCTGCCACTGAATTTTTATCCGAGACACTAACCATGCTATGCACCTTTTCCAGCCCCGCCCACGGGGATGTAACAATGTTCGGCGATGTGGCTCTTGGAATGCTCAATATGATGGGACGCAGCGATACGATACCCAGTGCGCTCTATGCTGAAGACGTTCCTGCGGCGCTGGAGAAACTGCAGGCGGCGCTTGGCGCTGCGCGGTCGGCCTCCGGGCCGGATATTGCAGCCCAGAACGAGGACGACGAGCCAGCCGTGAGCAACTTGCACCGGGCTTTGCCGCTGATCGAGTTGCTCCAAGCTGCAATCAAGGAAAACTGCTCTGTTATGTGGGACAGCAATAAGTAAGGCGCAATATAGGTCCACATGCCTGCTGAAAAACCCGCTAACGCCACTCATAATATTTCCGCGATCAGCTTGTCAGGCTCTTCGTCTCGACAGACTTGACGCTAGAGCTACCACCCATGCTCCAACCACCGGGACCAGAAGGCTGCGCGCCAAGTAGAGTGCGTATAACAGCGCGGGCCCCAATAGCCAGCGCACCGCGACTGGCGCCACCGGGCGGGTCTGCGGAGACGTTTCCCGGCGCTTTCGGTTTGAATGTTGGCGGTCATCGCTGTGCTCATCGCTACGGTTACTCGGCTCGCAGTCATCGATTTTGTCATGCTCGACCCCGCTAGCCTTAAAAAGGGTGCAAGAGGTCGGACGCTGCGGAACCCACAGCCTGTGCGATACCGCACCTGCAACCGCAGGATCGACACACAAAATGTGGCAAATAGAGTCGCCAGCAGGGTAAGGAGGTCGTCTAAGGCGAGCCAAACCCGT
Organism: Halioglobus sp.; assembly: GCA_041688425.1. Lineage (GTDB taxonomy): Bacteria > Pseudomonadota > Gammaproteobacteria > Pseudomonadales > Halieaceae > Marimicrobium. The sequence goes on from JBDNIE010000365.1 coordinate 41,775, forward strand.
ATAATTGCGCGACTTATTAACCGCACAACCCATCGCTGCATGAGCACGCTATCTTGACTATGGAATTCTTCGGTAAAACGCTATCTGGCCCTTTCACCATACCCTCGGGCATCGTCACCACCGCCACTCCGATCATTCAGTACATCTTTGATCACATGCCAGAGGTGGGCGTAGTCACTACCAAGAGTATCGGAATGGAGCCGCGCGCGGGGAATCGCGAGCCGGTGTATAGCCAGTATGCACCGGGCTGCTTTGTCAATGCGGTGGGGCTGACCAACCCGGGCGCATACGAATCGTTAGCGGCGCTGGCTGCCCTGAATATTCCTGAGGATCGGTTTCTGCTGACGTCAATTTTTGGCGGGAGCCTTGAGGAGTTCGTGGCGGTGGCCAAAATTCTGGCACCGGTGTCAGACGGGCTGGAACTGAATCTGTCCTGCCCGCATGCCAAAGGCTATGGCATGGCGATGGGACAAGACCCTGACCTGGTCAGGGCGATTACAGCGGCCGTCAAAGCCGTGGTCGATATCCCGGTGATTCCCAAACTCACACCCAATACGCCAGACATCGCAAAAATTGCTAAGGCCGCTATTGCCGGCGGCGCCGACGGACTCTGTGCGATCAACACGGCGGGCCCCGGTTACACGGCCGCACACGGCCACGCCGTGCTCAGCAATGGCGCGGGCGGCATGTCGGGCAAAGGTATTTTGCCTATTGGCCTGAAGTGCGTGCGGGAGATTGCCGCAGCGGTAGATTGCCCGATTATAGGCTGCGGCGGTGTCAGCAGCGCCGATGATGCACGCGCTTACTTTGACGCAGGGGCAACGATCGTAGGGGTGGGCTCTGCACTCACGGGTTTAACCACCGACGAAATTGGCACTTACTTCGAGACGCTCAGCAACGATTTGCAGCGCGGTAGCAACCGTGCCGAAGCGCAAATTCGCTATGACATTGATATGCAATTCCGCGCCGTCACGCTGGTCGAAAACAAGCGCATCTGTAATGACATCGCTCTGCTCACCTTCAATCGAAAGATCAATATACAAGCAGGTGAGTTCATCTTCCTGTGGATACCCGGGCTGGGCGAGAAGCCATTCTCGGCGTTGACCGATGACCCTTTTACGCTCGCCGTGATCGACCTGGGGCAATTCACCCATACGCTGATGGACCTGCCGCCCGGCACAGTGGCCTATGTGCGGGGTCCGCACGGCATTCCTGTGGCGCCACCGGAGGACGCGAAAATCATCGCGGTAGCGGGCGGCACCGGCCTTGCCGCCGTCTACCAGATCGCGCGTGATTTCGGCAATACCGAAATATTTTTTGGGGCCCGCAGCGCCGAACGCCTGTACTATCTCGAAGAGTGTCGTCGGGTCGCGCAAGTCCATGTAGCTACCGATGACGGCAGTGAAGGCTTCCACGGCGTCGTGACACAATTATTGCGTGAATACCTGGAGTCGCTTAGCGAGGCCGAGCGCGCGCAATTGATTTTTTACAACTGTGGGCCCGCGCCAATGGTGCATGCCGCAAATGCGGTGCAGCTGGAATTCTGCCGCGCCGACCAGGTGTTCAGTTCCATCGATTACCTCACCAAGTGTGGGGTGGGCATTTGCGGGGCTTGTGCGACCCCAGACGGACGCCGTCTGTGCGTCGATGGTCCGTTTCTATCGCTGCCCCAAACAACTAATATAAAAGAAAGGAGTGATTCGCAAGATGCCAGCCGGTAAGGGAGTTTACAATGCACCGTGGGAGAAATCGTTTGATCGATTGCTGACACCACTGGAAGAGTTTATCCATCGCCAAACTACCAGCGGCGTGCTGCTGATGATCTGCGGCGTAATTGCACTGGTGATAGCCAACGGTCCGTTTCATGAGCAGTACCAACACATCCTGCATACAAAAATCGGCATCTATATCGGCGGCTTCAACTTTTCCCTGACGATTCACCATTGGATCAACGAACTGCTCATGGCGATGTTTTTCTTCATCATGGGCCTGGAATTGAAGCGCGAGTTAATGGTGGGGGAGCTATCGACTCCCAAGCAGGCGCTGCTGCCTATTATGGCCGCTATTGGCGGGATGGTGGTTCCCGCCGCGTTCTATCTGGTTTTCAACATGTCTGGTCCGGGCAGCAGCGGCTGGGGCATCCCAATGGCCACCGATATCGCTTTCGCCATCGGCGCACTGAGCCTGCTGGGCAGTCGCGTACCCAAAAGCCTGGTGACGTTCCTCATCGCCCTGGCCATTGTCGATGACCTCGGCGCAGTCGCCGTCATCGCCCTGTTCTATACAGAAGACCTGAATCTGGTAGCGCTGGCTTACGCCGGCCTTTGCACACTGCTGCTGTTTGCCCTGAACCTTGGCGGAATCCGCAGGCCCCTGCCCTATGCCGCTGTGGGCGCATTGCTGTGGGCAGCGATGCTCAGCTGCGGTATACACGCCACCATCGCCGGCATAGTGGTGGCCTTTATGATTCCCATTCGGCCCAAATTCGAACCGCAGGTATTCGTTGAGAGAGTGAAGGAGACTTCCTTGAAGATGCAGCAGTCCATCGAGGAGCAGGCGGATATTATCAAGAACAACCATTTCCGCTCGCTGGTAACCTCACTGGACGATGGCGTGCGACTGGTGCAGGCGCCTGCACAGCGCCTTGAGCACTCTTTACACCTGCCAGTCGCCTATCTGGTGATCCCTATTTTCGCCCTGGCCAATGCCGGCATCCCGGTCAACTTCGCCGGGTTCTCGCAGTATTTCCAGCACCCCATTACGCTGGGTGTGTTGGCCGGTCTCCTGCTGGGCAAACCCGTAGGTATCGTCGGACTCACCTGGCTGACCGTAAAAATGGGCTGGGCTGAATTGCCGAAAGGGTTGAACATGAAGCACATCTTCGGTGTCAGCCTACTTGGCGGCATCGGCTTTACGATGTCAATTTTTATCGCCGACTTGGGATTTGCCAATTCACCCGAGAACCTACTGATGGCGAAAACCGGTATTCTCATGGCCTCGGCCATCGCAGGTTTCGGCGGCTTCTTCTGGTTGATGATGCACACCACAAAGCCAGGGAAGGAGCAGCATTGAGGGCTGCTCAGTGGCTTACACAAACTTCCCGACAACGCCTGCGCACATTGGCGCTCGCCACGCTACTGCAGCCCTCCGCTCACGCACCATTCTCCCGGCTGTCACCATTCACTTAGGTTTCACTAAACTATCAACACGACATTTTCCCGACATAAATCCTTCATTTTTCCTTCATTCATGATTCACTAAAAAGTCATGGTCAACGTGTAACTTTGTCGGCTTACGCCTGCAACCCAAACAGACCTTTTTAGGAGTGAACGAATGAACTGGAGAAAAATGCTTGCACTGTCGGCTTTCAGCCTGCTACTGGTTTTAGTCGGCTGTAACGAGGGTGACGATGGTAACACTGGCCCGGCCGGCATGGTGGGTCCCGCGGGCCCAGCAGGCCCAGCAGGCCCAACCGGCATGGAGGGTACCGATGCAACACCGAGTACGATCGCACTATCTTTATTAGGCCGCTATGAAACAGGCATATTCGGTGAGTCTGCCGCCGAGATAGTGGATTACGATCCTGCGACCAAAATGACTTTTGTTGTCAATTCCAATTCCGGACAGATTGACGTTATTGATACCTCTTCGCCTTCAATGCCCACATTAAACATGTCGCTGAATGTGGCTGCTGATGTAGGCAGGGCATTTAGCATGGATGCCAGCGAACTGGGTGCAGCCAATAGTGTTGCCGTTAGCAATAGCACGCTGGCAGTCGCCATCGAAGCCGATAACAAACAAGCCAATGGTTATATTGCGTTCTACCAAACCGATGGCACCTTTCTAAGTGCAGTGGAAGCCGGCGCTTTACCCGATATGGTGACGTTCACACCCGATGGCAACAAGCTGGTGGTTGCTAACGAAGGCGAACCCAATGGCGATTATTCGGTGGACCCTGAGGGCAGTATCACAGTAATTGATGTGTCTGCCGGTGCGAGCAGCGTCACCGCCCTCAATGTAAAGCAACTGGACTTTACTGCCTTCAATAGCGGCGGTTTAACCGGGCCCGTGCGCATCTCCGGCAAGTCAGCAACGGTCGCCGCAGATCTGGAGCCGGAATACGTTGCTGTCGCGGCTGACAGCATGACCGCTTACGTGACATTGCAGGAAAATAACGCTATCGCGGTGGTGGATTTGACCACCGACAGCATCGAAGCGGTGATAGGTCTGGGCTACAAAAACCACTCTATACCCGGCAATGAAATGGACCCCAGCAACCGTGACAATGGCGTGAACATTCGAAGCGTGCCGGTATTTGGCGCCTATATGCCGGACAGCGCCGACACCTTTGAGTTCGACGGCGTGACCTACATAGTGACGGCCAACGAAGGGGATGCCCGTGAATACCTCACCGATGCCAGTGACGCCACCGATTGCACGGCACAGGGCGGTTTTGATTTTGATGACGGCGACTGCTTTCATTATGTGGATGAAATTCGTATTAAGGATATTACCGATGATGGTGCCGGTTTTGACGCTGATCTGGTTGCGCTGGCAGGCGCAGACTTTGAAGATGACGACAAGCTGGGCCGCCTGAAGGTCATTGCGAACCTGGGTACCCGTGGCGCCTGCGCTTCATTGGCCACGACCGGGCAGCCCGGCGCCGACTGCACCTATGAAGCTTTGTATACCTGGGGTGCGCGTTCATTTACGGTCTGGAATTCCCAGACAGGTCAGCCGGTGTTTGACTCCGGCAGCGACTTCGAAGTGATTACTGCCAACCGTTTGGGTGAAAGCTTTAATGCCAGCAATGATGATAACAAAGGTGACGATCGTTCCGACGACAAGGGCCCCGAACCGGAGGCGATTGAAATTGCTGTGATCGAAGGACGCACCTATGCCTTCATCGGCCTTGAGCGCGTGGGCGGCATTATGGTGTACAACATCACCACACCCGAAGCATCCGAATTTGTTCAGTACATCAATGCCCGTGATTTTACGGTGGCCGACGTTGAGGAAGACCTGGCTTTAGTGGGCGATCTTGGGCCGGAGTCCATCAAGTTCGTGGCGGCAGAGGATAGCCCGACGGGTAATCCTATGTTGATTTTGGGCAATGAAGTGAGCGGCACTACCAGCTTCTTTAACGTTAGCGTGATTGCGCAGTAATCTGCAGTCAGACTCTGGAAATAGTGTCAGCATGCCGCGTCAATCGAGATCATCTCGTCAGCATTTTGAGCGCGCGGTTTTATGCCCTGCCCGACACCCACCGCCAGGTACGCGACCCACTTTGCAGTTGTGGTGCTCGGCTCGTCACTATTGGCAAGCAGCGGTTATTCCGAAACTGCAATTTCAAAAGACGCCCAGTCTATCCCCACCGGGGTGACGCTGCTCACTGGCGCCGAGCCGATTATGGGCAAAGGCCTCGCGCAGGTTGCTCGGCAGCAACAGCAGTTATGGCGCATTCCTGAGACGCGCACGGTAAAACAAAACGGCAACAGCGACCAGACCCACCAAGAGTACAATCCAGAGAAACTGTGCAAGATACGCCGCAACCACTAGCGCACCAGACAATACGCCGCCGAGCAGACACAGCTGCCAGCCGAGGCGCAGGCCAGCCAGAAATGTGGCTAGGGCCAATAGCAAGAGGATTACCAGACCGGTGCTCTGGCTGTCCAGACGACCCGCCTGGTAAAGGAAGAACACGAGATTCACCGCCGCGAGCACGCCGAGCCAGAACAATACTTCGTTCTTCATCATGATCGCCGTGTTGAGATTTTCTCGCTGGGCGCGAAACCTCACGATAAAGGCGCAGGCGACCGCAGTAATGACGACCATACCCAGCCAGTACCACTGGCTAAATCCCACGGCAAATTGCGTCACGCCGATACCGATCACGTCCAGTAGCAGCAGTCCGATCATAATAGTACCCAGATGGCGCATGTTGGCATGCCCACCGGTGTGCAAACCTGTATCGGCGGCGCTAGCCTGATCATCTTGCTGGTTCATACTGCTTCCTCCCATTCATTGAAGCCTTGGTATAAACCCTACCGTACTATTTTGCGGTTCGCCATGCCTACCCCAAACAACTGAATTGCCAGCAGCCATGTCGGCAAACCGCGGGGAGTGTCACTCTTTGAATTAATTGGTAGGACTACCCAGATTCGAACTGGGGACCTCTACCATGTCAAGGTAGCGCTCTAACCAACTGAGCTATAGTCCTACGAAGGACGGCATTATAGGTGTGAGCGCGCGTTTGCTCAACTATCTTTGTTCACTGCGCATTGTTCACTGCGATCTGTCCACTGCCGGTGATCGTTTTTGCCACTCCCCGGTGCACACCAGGACACTTGATCCCCCGTGTAGGTCGCGTAAAGTGCACTACGACTTTTACAACAGCCAGATTACTGTCAGCGCACGGCACATGAGTGCCTTCCGCAGGGCCGGCGCACAGGGCACAGCTTGAGCGTGATGAACAACCTGATCGACACTTTCTTATCATCCGCCACTATCGAGGGGCTGCGCCCGTGAAAGTCAGTGGTATGTTAGGTGCCGACCTCAATATGGCGCCACTGGCCATCGCCGAGCTGGAGCGACGCGGCTACGATGGCGCCTTTACAGCGGAGATTAACAACGATCCCTTTTTCCCACTGGTGCTGGCAGCGGAGCACAGCAAGAGTATAGCGCTTACTACCTCCATCAGCGTGGCATTCGCGCGCAACCCGATGACGCTGGCCAATCTCGCCTGGGACCTCAACCAATACGCCAAAGGGCGCTTTACTGTGGGCCTGGGCTCGCAGATCAAGCCCCATATCACCCGTCGCTTCTCGATGCCGTGGTCAAAGCCCGCGGCCCGCATGCGCGAATTCATTAAGGCCATGCAGGCGATCTGGGCCTGCTGGGAGACTGGTGAGAAGCTGGATTTTAACGGGGAGTTCTATCAGCACAACCTGATGACGCCGATGTTCACACCCACTAACGCCGGCTACGGCGCACCCGGCGTCAATCTTGCGGCGGTCGGCCCATTGATGACCGAAGTCGCGGCGGAAGTGGCCAATGGCATGATCGCCCACGGCTTTACCACCGCACAATACCTGCGGGACGTTACACTGCCCGCGGTGCAGCGAGGGCTCGCTAAATCTGGCCGCAAGCGTGAGGATTTTGACGTCAGCATGCCTGCAATGGTCGTCACAGGTGTTACTGAAGAGGCCTTTGCGCAGTCCCGACAGGCAATACAACACCAGCTGGCGTTTTACGCCTCCACCCCGGCTTACCGCCCGGTGCTGGAGCTGCACGGCTGGGGCGAGTTGCAAACCACCGCCAACCAGCTGACGCGGGAGGGCCGCTGGCAGGATCTGGGCGCGCTGATAAACGATGAGATTCTGCACACATTTGCGATTGTCAGTGAAGACATCAAGCAGGTGCCGGCGTTGCTCAAAGAGCGTTATGGCGGACTGGCAGACACCTGGATGTGCACAGTCGAGACCGGGAATACCGACTTGCAACGACAATTGGTCGCCGCTGTACAACAAAACTGATGACATTCAGCGGCAGCAAACGATTACAGGCACAGCCACGACAGTGGCTTTGCGGAACAAATGGCAGAGGATTCGCTATATGAATATAGAGTTAACCACGCAACAGAGGGCTCTCCAGATGGAGGTCCGCGAGTACATGAAAACGGTAATGACGCCGGAGTTGCTCGAAGAAATGAAGATCCCCGAGTTCAAGGAGGGGGGCGGCCCGGAGTTCCGCAGGCAGTACGCGCGCATGGGCGCGGATGGCTGGATCGGCCTCAGCTGGTCTAAAGAACTGGGCGGCAAGGAGCTGTCAGCCGTGGAGCAGTACATTTTTACCGATGAAGTGGTGCGCTCAGGGTTTGCCTATCCGTTCCTTACCACCGAGTCAGTGACCCCAGTGATTGCCGCCAACGCCAATGCCGAGGTCCGTGCAGAAGTGGTCGGCGGCGTGAAGCAGGGCAAAGTCACTATCGCCGTCGGCTATTCTGAGCCGAACGCCGGCACTGACCTTGCCAGCCTCACCACGCGCGCCGAACGCGATGGCGACGACTGGATCATCAATGGCCAAAAAATGTGGACCAGTCTCGCCAACTTCGCCGATTACGTGTGGCTGGCTGCGCGCACTGATCCGGACGCAAGCAAAAAGCACAAGGGGCTCACCATGTTCCTGGTGCCCACCAATATCGAGGGCTTCTCGCTCACCCCCGTGCACACGCTGGGCGTGCGCACTAACGCCACCTACTACAGCGATATCCGTCTGCCGGACAAGTACCGCGTCGGCGAGGTGAATGCGGGATGGAAGCTGATCACCGGCCAGCTGAACGTCGAACGCTTGTCATTGTTTACCCATGGGCAAGTGGATGCTCTGTATCAAGGCGTCTGCGAGTGGGCGGCCGCAACTGACGCGCCTCGGGGCGGCAAGATCATCGAACTGCCCTGGGTGCAGCACAATCTGGCCAAAGTCAAAACCGGATTGGAAGTGGTCAAGCTGATCTGCTGGAAGCAGGTCTGGGCCATGGACCAGGGCCCGCTCGACATGGCCGACGCATCTGTGGCAAAGGTCTACAGCAGCGAATTCTTCGTAGAGCTTTACCGTATGTTGCTGGAAGTCATGGGGCAGGCTGGCACGATTGCCATGCACTCACCGGGAGCGGTGCTCAAGGGCAAACTGGAGTTTCGCTGGCGGGTGGGTGCGGTACTCACCTTTGGTGGCGGCACCAACGAAGTACAACGCGATATTATCGCCATGGCGGGGCTGTGGATGCCCCGTACACGCTAGGAGAATAGGCCTGTGGATTTCACTATTTCTGAAGAACTTAAAAGCGCTCAACAGCTGTCCCAGCAAATTCTCGGCGATTTTACTGAGGTCGACAAACTCAAGGCCACTGAGAAGCAGGATGAACGCTTCGACTCTGCCCTGTGGCAGGCACTGGCTGCAGCCGGGCTGCTGGGCCTGGATATTCCGGAGACTAACGGCGGCACAGGCCTGGGCTTTTACGCGCTGACCCTGTTGTGCGAGGACGTTGGCCGCACAGTGGCGCCGATTCCGGTAATTCCGGTGCTGGTGTCAGCCGCAGGCACCCTGCGGCGCTTCGCCAGCACTGCACAGAAAGAGCAGTGGCTCAATGGCATCGCCAGCGGCGCGACGCTGGTCACCGCCGCCCTGGAAGAGTATGCCAATGACGACCCGGCCAACCCCGCCTGTACTGCACAAAAAATGGAGGGCGGTTACTCCTTCAGCGGCACCAAAATTTGCATCAGTCAGGCGCATTCGTCCGCGCGTATTCTGTTGTCGGCCAGAGCGGGCGACGAACTGGTCGTGGCGCTCATCGACCCGCAGGCCGCAGGCGTCACCCTGAATGCCCAGATTGTGGCCACCGGAGAAACCCGTCATGAATTGGTGATGCATAAAGTACAGGTGCCAACCGCCGACATCATCGTCACCGGCCGCGAAGCACTAGCTGCAATGGATTGGGCGCTGCAAGCCACGCGCACTGCACTGGCCGCGATGGCCGTGGGAGTGTGCGACAAGATGATGCGTATCACCGGCCAGTACACGGCCGAACGGGAGCAGTTTGGCCGTGCGATTGCCACCTTCCAGGCGGTGAGCCACCGGGTAGCGGATTGCTTCATCGACGTCGAGTGCCTGCGTCTGACGACACAACAGGCGGCATCTCTGATCGATCAGGGCCGCCCTGCTGAAGAAGCAGTACTGATGGCAAAAATCTGGTGCGGTAACGTGACACACCGCGTGAGCCAGGCCTCTCAGCACTGCCATGGTGGCACCGGTGTGGATCGCGATTACCCCTTGTATCGCTACTGCGAGTTGGCACGCCAGATCGAGCTTACCGCTGGCGGCAGTGCGCAGCTTTTGGGTGAATTGGGGCAGGGTATTTGCGCACAGTACCTCGCCAAGACGGGGTAGTCTTCCCAGGGGTTTATCGTGATCAAATGCAGGGTTTGTGGATCAACTGTGGATACGCCGGTCTATACCGTCAGGGAAATGTACTTTGGCACCCGGGATACGTTTGATTATCAACAGTGCGCTGATTGTGCTTGCCTGCAAATCGTCGAGGTTCCCGATAACCTCGGCCAGTACTATCCGCAGGACTATTACTCAAAGCTTATAAAGAAAGAGCACAAGCCAGACAGGGCCCTTTCTGCGCTGCGCGAGCGCAAGTTAAATGCCAGCCTGAACAATCGATGGCTGGTCTCTGCATCGCTCTTTTTTCTGCGCAAACCCCGCCTGCCCCAGTGGATGAGCTATATCGATATTCACAGCCAAAGCCGGATATTGGATGTCGGCTGTGGCGCAGGAAAGCTGCTGCTGAAGTTGGCAAAAAAAGGGTTCAGACATCTGGAGGGGGTAGACCCTTTCATCAGCGCCGCCATTACTTACTCCAATGGCGTTCAAATCTACAAGAATGAGATCTGGGATATCGCCCGTGACGACGACAAGTCCCATACCTTTGATCTGGTTATGATGCATCACAGTCTCGAACACATACCTGATCAGCATCGAACATTTTCGGCGGCGCATGATTTGCTCAATGAAAATGGCGTCCTGTTGATCAGGGTCCCATTGTCATGTTCCTGGGCATGGGAGCATTATCGGGAGAACTGGGTACAGCTTGATGCCCCCCGTCATCTTTATCTTCACAGCATTACAAGTATGCAAGTGCTGGCTCTCAAACATGGATTCACACTGCAGGACGTGCATTTTGATTCCACGCAATTCCAGTTTACCGGCAGCGAACGCTATCTCCGCAACATACCGCTCGCCGAGAAAGAAGAAGACGAGGTTTTTGGCTCGCAGGAGCTTCGGGAATACCGTTTGAAAGCGGATCAACTCAACAAGGATGGCACGGGTGATCAGGCCTGCTTTATTTTTAAATTAGCCTGTTGAAGACCGTCAGGCAGGCTGCAACATGGCACTGGCTAGACGCAGCGCCGCTCTGCCTTCAACGGCGCGCCTTATGGATAAGGGCTTGCTGCATGCTGCATGCTGCATGCTGCATTCGAAAGTATCAGCTGAAGGAGTACATGAGTCTGTCCAGCTTAGGATGATGCGGCTAGATACAGGGCTATTCGGTATCGCCAAAGCTTGGGAGATTTTCGCACACGGCGGGCGACCGCGGGACTAACCTGCTCCAGTACAAGCAAGTACGTGTTCAGCCCATCACGGTCACCGGCTTTAATCAGGGTGCGCGCATCTTTGAAGGCGATCTTCCATAGCCGCGTGTAAAGCCAGTCATCCAACGTCGAGGCCTCAAATACCGCTGCGGTCTTCGCGGCAAGATAAGGGCCAACAATAGCCTGCAGATTTTCTGAGCGCTCCTGCGCAGACATGTTTTTCGTGGCATTGTCCCCATGGATGCGCCATACGGATGCAATGGTATCGATGAATACGACCTTCCCCGTTAGTATGTAGCGGTGCAGTGACTCCCAGTCCGAACTGATGATATTACTGCGGTAAAAGTCGAGGGCCATGGCCTTGTCCCTTTTGTATAGCGCCGTGCTGTGAAACACCGAGATGTCTTCCTCGGCGAGCTTCAAGAAAAGATCCCTACCTTCCATCATACGGGGCAACGTTCTGTTCTCGTGCGGGGCCGCATACTCACCCGGACGTTTGCTGTTGAGTCGGGCGGCGTTAGAAAACAGCAAATCAATACCGGGGTCAGAGGCCGCAATGTCCATTGCTGTTGACAGATAAGTGTCATCGTTCAGAAAGTCATCACCGTCGAGTATCAGCACCCACTTCCCTGAGGCCAGATCGTAGAGGCCATGCCTGTAATTGTCGACTCGGCCAAGGTTCTGCGGATTGCGGTGTATGCGGAGGCGGATATCGCCTGACCATTTATCAAGTACGTGCGGATCCCAATCTCTTGACGCATCGTCGCAAATGATCACTTCAAGCTGCGGATAATCCTGATTCAGGGCGCTTTCAACCGCTTGCTGGAGATAGCCCCGCTGGTTGTAGGTCGGGATCAGGATGCTGACCAGCTCAGTGCTCATCTACCTAACTCTAATTGCGTGCGACACTTATGCGCTCACTGACAATAGCGGATCATCGGTGATAAGCGGCAAAGCGTGAGGTGTCAGGCGTCAACTGGCAGCCTACGCGTAGCCATTGTCGCGGAACCATTTCACAGAATCCGTGATGGCAGTTTCGATGGGGGTTTGCGGCAGACCCAGTTCCTCTATCGCTTTAGACGGATCAATATATCCGTGCTGCAGCACATAGCAGGTATTCTTGTACGTGGTGATCGGCGCGCGGCCGCTCACCTTTGACCACATCTCGGCCAACTTGCCGACACGCAGCATCATCTTGCCGGACACCTCAGTTTGCGCCACATTGGAGACACCGGCGATTTTCCCTATCAGTGTGAGCACTTCCTTGTTGGTCATATTACCGGCCTTGTTGCCGAGGATATAGGACTCACCAATACGGCCCTTCTCCATCGCCAGCACATGGCCAGCCGCCACATCGCGCACATCTACAGCACAGACCCCGCCGTCCCAGTAGTTCTTCATTTTCCCTTGCAGCGTGCTGAGGATCATAGTGCCAGTCGGCGTTGGCGCGCGATCACCGGGGCCGAAGGGCAGGCCCGGCATGACCATTGTTACCGGCAAGCCGTCACTGACCATACCCTTCACCATCTGGTGGCTGATGAACTTGGAGAGGATGTATTCGCTGGCCCAGGGCCAACCGTTAAAGGCTGTTTTCTCCGTAGCCAAGCCGCCGTTGCCCACAATACCAATGGCCGCCACACTGCTGGTAAACACGATTTTCTCAACGCCTGCAGCCTTCGCCGCGGCCATCATGCTGCGCGCGCCATCTACATTCACTTTGTAGTGCAGATCCGGGTCCTTGGTCCAGATCGCGAACAGCGCCGCCAAGTGATAGAGCTGCTCAACGCCCTGCACTGCCTTGGCCAAAGAGGCAGGATCGAGGAGGTTGCCCTCCACAAACTCCACATCCATGCCGGTGAGTGGCGACCTGTCCTCGCCGGGCATGACCATCACGCGCACCTCGTCCCCCTTCTCCAAGCATAAACGGGTGACGTGGTTGCCGATAAAGCCGGTAGCTCCAGTGATGAGCACTTTGCTCATAGTATTCTCTCCAGTCGTTGAATTTAGATGCAGGTATCTTAGCAGCACCCGGCGTGTCAAGCATGGCCGAATCGGTCATTCTCTGTATCTGTCAGACGGTGTTGAAATCACAAACTGCTTTACAAATGGCGAGGTGCGCGGGACAGTTGCGCACTGAATGCATTCCTGCACATCACGCGGAAACCTCACTTATGTTACGACTAAAATCCTGCCTTTTGGCAACAAGCCTGCTCATCGCAGGCGCTATACAGCCGGTATTCGCCAGTGACAACAGCGCCGCACTGGCAGAAGTCGTCGCCGTGCGCAGCGACGAGGACAAAGCCCGCGACGGCGCGCGCCGCCCTGCTGAAACGCTTGCGTTTTTTCAGGTCGAGCCCGGCATGACGGTGGCCGAGGGGCTGCCAGGCGGTGGCTGGTATACGCGCATACTGGCCAACTACTTAGGGTCCGATGGTGTTCTCTACGGCGTTAACTATGCCGACCGCATGTGGCCAATGGTCGGGTACGGCAAGGAGGAATGGGTGGCGCAGCGGATCGCAGCAACCACTAACTATCCCGCTCAAGTAGCCACCTACTCCGACAACGGCATTACCGCGCTGGGTTTCACCTTCGAATCAGTGCCTCCGGAAGTAGAGGGCACTGTCGATCGGATATTGATGATTCGCGCCCTGCACAACCTCAATCGCTTTGAAGAGGAGGCCGGCACGTTCTCCAAGGCGCTGGCAAGTATGCGCGCCATGCTCAAGGATGATGGTCTGATCGGTGTCGTCCAGCACCGCGCGCCTGGAACAGCCGGCGACGACTGGGCCGATGGCAGTCGCGGTTATATGAGCCAGGCGGCTGTCATAGTGGCGTTTGAAGAAGCCGGTTTCGAACTGATAGCCGAGAGCGAGATCAACGCCAACCCGCTGGATAAGCCCGCCGGTGAGGATTCCGTATGGCGCCTGTCGCCCTCACTGCGCGGCAACGAGGACGATCCCGAACAGCAGGCGGCAATGGCCGCTATCGGTGAGTCGGACCGCATGACCCTGCTATTTCGCAAAGCACCATGAAATAGCTTTTTGTTATATTATGATATAAAAATATATCATATGGTTATATCTTGCACATTGAGCCATGCTCTCTATACTCCAAACGTTGCGGTTAATTGGATGACTACCCGTTGAGGGCCACCGCTTCGTTTCGGGAAAGCTGGCAACCACGTGTCAGAGGTGTTTGCCACCGGGAGACCACATCCGATTTTTGCGGGCTGCGTAAACCCAGGCAACCAACTCATCGTGCTTTACCTGACCACCGCCGTCGCTACCTTATTTGCGGCGGCGTTTTTTATGCCTGCCGTTTCTCTCTACCTGCCGATAGCACAATACCCATTGCGCCCTCCCCAATACCACTCTTGCCAACAGGAGACACACGCGCAGGACCAGAATAGGCTATGCTTCCGTCAAACAATAAGGGAGCGTTATGAGTCAGCTAAAAAATCTGTTGCGCGACATCGAAAATTCACCCGACGGACCGCGCATTGCCGCTATCTTCGATTTTGACGGCACACTTATCGCGGGCTACTCAGCCACGACCTTTATTCGTGAGCAACTGAGGCGCGGCGACTTGTCGTCACGCCAGTTTGTCGAATTGATGCGCGCCATGACCAGCTTCGGACTGGGCAATATGGGCTTCTCCGGCATGATGGCCATTAATGCCCAGTTTATGCGTGGTATTGAGGAAGATACCTACCATGAGGTAGGGCAAGAACTGTACACAAAACAGATCGCACGCCTCATCTACCCGGAATCGCGTACCCTGGTTGAAGCGCATCAGTCCAAGGGCCACACCGTGGCGATCATTTCTTCGGCGACACCGTATCAGGTGGAACCGGCTGCAGCGGATCTGGGTATCGAGCATGTTCTGTGCACCCAATTAGAGGTGAAGGGCGGTAAGTTCACCGGCAGTGTGGTCAGCCCAACCTGCTTCGGGCAGGGAAAAGTGGATGCCGCGGAGGCACTCGCACGACAGTATCGCGCAGACCTCAACAACAGTTTCTTCTACTCCGACAGCTCGGATGATCTGCTGCTGCTGGAGCGTGTCGGCCTGCCCCGCGCCTTGAATCCTAGTAAAAACCTCGAGCGCATTGCGCGCGGCCGTCAATGGCCGGTGGCAAGATTCGGCAGCCGCGGGCGACCTACACTCACGCAGTTTGCGCGCTCCGTCGCCGCCACCGGTTCGCTGGTGACCTCGTTTATGGCGGGCTTGCCGGTGTATGCACTCACTGGATCTCGGCGCGAGTCGCAGAATTTTTCCTTCTCACTATTTGCCGATACCGCGAGTGCGCTTATCGGGATGAATATCAAGGTGAACGGTGAACAGCACCTGTGGTCGCAGCGGCCAGCAGTGTTCGTATTCAATCACCAGAGCAAGGCTGATGTTGTGATCACCGCCAAACTGCTGCGCCGCGATATCGTCGGGGTGGGCAAACAGGAAATCAAGAAAGAGACGCCTCTCCTCGGCATGGTGATGGAACTGGGCGGCGTTGTGTTTATCGACCGCGCCGACGGTGCAAGTGCAATTAGCGCGATGCAACCGCTGGTTGACGTCATGCGCAAGGACGGCAAGTCGGTAGTGATCGCGCCCGAGGGGACGCGAACCGTGTCGCCCAAATTGGCACCTTTCAAGAAAGGCGCCTTCCACCTGGCGATGCAAGCCGGCGTGCCCATCGTGCCCATCGTCATCCACAATGCCGGCGATGTCGCGCCCAAAGGCGATTTCGTGTTCCGCCCCGCCACCGTGATTGTGGACGTACTGCCGCCCGTTGATACCAGCGCCTGGCGCGTGGACACCATTGACGAACATGTGCGCGAAGTGCGCAACATGTTCGCGCGCGCACTCGGACAGCCCGAAGACAAGCGGCCAAAGTCGAAAACAGTTGCCCGAACCAGCGCGGTGAAAGTAAAGACACCCGCCAGGCCGGCGAGGCCAAAACTACAGGCCAAGTCCTCGGGTAAATCTGCACCGAAGAAAAAGACCAAGTGACAAAAGGACAAACGGGCGTGGATCTGAGAAGCAAGTACGCATTGCGCAACCCATGGCCGAGCCATCAACAACAGACAATTCTGTTTATACTCGACACTCATAACAGTTTTGAACAGGAACTACTGCGCAGCTGGATAGGCCACCACAGCGCCGACCCGGCAAGCGCAGCACCGCAGGTTTGCCTGCACCTGCGCGACGAACAACGGGGCATTGACAGTGCACCGCTGTTCGCGGCGCTGGACCTGCCGCAAGACACACTCGTAACGCCGCTGCGTATCGCATGGTTGCCCTCGCAAGAGGCGATCAACTCGGGGCCGCGTCTGCGCGACCTGATTTTTGGCGACCCCCGCCATCCCGGCGTTCGGCGTGCCCGTAAAATCCTCAGTCGTGCGCCCGAGCGCATGCATCTGCTGCGCGGCGAGCCCGATACCATCGCTAATCTACGAGAGCGCTTTGCACACACCCACAAAACCGGGGATGGCAATACCCAGCGCGAGTTTGCCGATTTCGTCGCTCGCCAGGCTGTTGTGGTGCTGGATCTGGCGGAGCGCAGGCTACAGGGTGGGCGCTACAAGGTACCCAGACAAGTGGCGGCCAGCCTCTTGGCCAGCCGCGGTTACAACCAAGCGTTGGACGGGCTTGCACAGGAAAGTGGCATACCCAAAGAGCAACTGGTGAAAGAAGCATCCACTTACATGGATGAAATGGTATCGCGTCCGCGCACTTTCTGGCTGGACTTCTACGCGAAGTTCAACAAATTTTGCCTGGGCCTGGGCTACGAGGAAGAAATTGTCTGCGACCAGGCCGATGTCGAGAGAATGCGCCAGGTGGTGCGTGAATATCCCTCGATGCTGCTATGGACTCACAAGACCTATCTCGATGGCATGGTGGTACCCAAACTGCTGTATGACAACGACTTCCCAATGCCGCATATGTTCGGCGGGGCGAACATGAATTTTCCTGGACTGGGCTTTCTGCTGCACCGTGCGGGGGCCATCTTTATCCGGCGCAGTTTTCAGGACAACGAGCTGTATAAAATCACCCTACGCCACTACATCGGCTACCTCATGGAAAAACGCTTCCCTATGAACTGGGCGTTTGAAGGGACCCGGTCGCGTCTGGGCAAACTCATGCCGCCACGCTACGGCCTGTTGAAATATGTGCTGGAGGCCTGCCACGCCACGGATGCAAGGAATATACACATCATTCCGATTTCCATCAGTTACGACCTTATTCGCGATGTAGAGGAGTACGCTACTGAACAAACAAGCCAGGGCAAGGGCGCAGAGTCACTGCGCTGGCTGATCGGCTACATTCGCAGCCTGGCAAGGCCCATGGGCAAAGTCTATGTGGATATCGGGGAGCCGGTGGTGTTGGCAACAGCACCGGACCCTGAGGATAAACTGGCACTATCCAAGATCGCCTTTGAAGTGGCCGTCGAGGCCAACCACGTGACCGCCATTACCTTCCCTTCGCTGGTCACCATGAGCCTGCTGGGTGCTGCGCCGAGAGCACTGACGCAGGATGAAGTATTGGCAGACCTGCGCGCCCTGCTGCGCTGGGCTCAGGAGCGCAACCTGCGTATCTCCAAAGACTTCGACCCGGCCTATGCCGATCAGTTGCCCAGTATGATCAGTATCATGCTCGACGAAGGCATCGTCACGCGTTATGACGAGGGCCCCGAAGTGGTGTACGGCATCGGTCTGAATCAACATCCAGTCGCCAGCTACTACCGCAACACGGTGATTCACTTTTTCGTCAACAAGGCCATCATCGAACTGGCCTTGTTAAAGGCCAGTGAGAACGAGGGTTCCGATGCACTGGACGTGTTCTGGGCCGAAGTGGACCAGTTGCGCGACTTGTTCAAGTTTGAATTTTTCTATGCGCCGACCGCAGAATTCCACCGCCAGATACGTGAAGAACTGGATCGCTACGACAACAACTGGCCTGAGCTGCTGGGCAAAGGCGCGCAGGGGTTTACGCAATTACTCAATCGCATGATTCCACTGGTATCACATGTGACACTGCTGATCTATGCCGAGGCCTACTCGGTGGTGGCTGCGCTGGCCGCCGGCAAAGACCACACAGCAACACTGGACGAGAATACCTGCGTTGCTGAGGCCCTCAAGTTTGGTCGGCAAGCCTATCTACAGCGCCGCATTAGTAGCGAAGCTTCTATCGGCAAGCTGCTGTTCAAGAACGGTTTTAAAGTACTACAGAGTCGAAGACTGACTGATGCCTCAGAGCCCGCCGTCGGCGAACAGCGGCGCGAGCTGTCGCGGCAGTTACGCGACCTGTTGCGACGCCTGGATCTGATCCGCGCTATTGGCGTGGCCAGTCGCAGCAGTTAGCATGCGTCGATCAGTACGCGTCGGACCACAGAGTTTGGTTTAGGAGAGTAGTCACAATGACAGAATTGAACGTTGCCGTCTTAGGCGGCGGTTCCTGGGGTACCACGGTCGCGTCACTGGTGACGCGCAATGCGCCGGTTATGTTGTGGGCGAGGAACCCCGACACTGTGACCGAAATCAATACACACCACACCAACGAAGTCTATCTGCCTGGTGCGACACTGCCGGAGAAGCTCGTGGCTACTAACGATATTGCCGAGGCCGTGCAGGGTGCCGATGTCATTGTGATGGGCATACCGTCGCAAAACTTTCGCGCCGTACTACTTGAGGTAAAAAAGTACATTCGAGCCTGGGTGCCGGTGATCAGCCTGACCAAAGGTCTGGAACTGGATACCCGACTGCGCATGACACAGATCATCACCGAAGTGCTGCCCGGGCACCCGGTTGGCGTTCTCACCGGGCCCAATCTGGCGCGCGAGATTATGGCCGGGCAAGCCGCCGCCAGTGTGATTGCCATGGAAGACGAGATCATCGTTCAGGAGCTACAGAACGTTTTCAAAAGTGGCCTGTTCCGGATCTATACCAACACTGATGTCATCGGGTGCGAGCTCGGCGGCGTGCTGAAAAATATCATTGCCATCGCAGTAGGCATGGGCGATGGACAGGGTGCGGGCGACAACACCCGCGCCGGGCTGATCACACGCGGCCTGGCGGAAGTGACGCGTCTGGGTGTTGCAATGGGCGGCCGCGCCGAGACATTCTCCGGCCTCGCCGGCATAGGCGACATGATCGCCACTTGCACCAGTGCACAGAGCCGCAATCGCCATGTGGGCATACAGCTGGGTAAAGGCCGGAATATGCCGGAAATCATCAGTGAAATGGTGATGGTGGCAGAAGGTGCCAAAAGTGCGCCTGCGGTGATGGCGCTGGCAGAACAGTACGGCGTGGAAATGCCGATCGCCAGGGACGTCTATCGAGTGCTGTCGGGCGACGCGACAGCCAGCCGCGCATTCCGCGGTTTGCTGCGCGTGGAGGCCGGGGCTGAGTCGGAGCCGGGCTGAGCGCTAATGGCTATCGGCCATTGAACTGGAGGCGACACGCCATTGAAGGCATACTCTTCCGGCGCCCAGACATCGGCGCCCTCTTCGAGGTGTGAACACACACCTTCTGATAACAACAACCTGAACGGGAACCAGAAATCGTGAGCAAGTACTTCACTAAGGCGACGTTCGCTGTGCTGATCATGGCCATCGCGTGGCCCAGCGTCGCTGACGACTCTCGCTTCACCGACCTCCCGGGCGACCCCGAGCTGCGCTCTGCCTCCGCCATTGTGCTCGATGCGCACGGCAACCTGATATATGGCAAGGATGTCGACACTGTTCGTCCCATTGCCTCCATCACCAAGCTGATGACGGCAATGGTGGTGCTGGATGCCGAGCTGGATCTGGATGAAACAATCATCATCGCCGATGACGATCGCGACCGCATTCGGATGACAGGTTCACGACTGGGCGTTGGCACGACACTCGCGCGGCGCGACCTGCTATTGCTGGCCCTCATGTCCTCGGAAAATCGCGCCGCTACTGCACTGGGCAGAACCTACCCTGGCGGGATGGACGCGTTTGTCGAGCAGATGAACAGTAAAGCTGCCAGCCTCGACATGCACGACAGCCGTTTTGCCGACCCCGCAGGACTCGACGCAGCGAATGTCTCCACCGCCAGCGATCTAGCGAGAATGTTGGCCGCTGCACATCAGTACCCATTGATAACAGCATCTACTACAACCCCTGATTGGGAGGTGCGCCCTTCCAACAAAAGTGGACCGTTAACTTTTATCAACACCAATCGGCTGCTGAAGAGCAGTAACTGGCACATCGACCTGAGCAAAACCGGTTACATCAACGAGGCCGGACGCTGTCTGGTCATGCACGCCAGCATCGAGGGTGAAGAAGTGTCTATCGTCTTGCTGAATTCTTTTGGCAAGCTAACGCCTTTTGGCGACTCAAACCGGCTGCGCAAATGGATGCTGGCTAACGGCTGAAGCCATGGTCGACGCGCACGCCTTGACCCACAGACGGCGCACTGAAACACTGGTCCAATATTGGCGTACAGGGTAAGGACATGATCAATCGTCGGCAGGTTTTACAATTGAGTGCAGGTCTGCTGGCATATCCCGCACTGCGCGCTTTCGCGTCGGAATCCGCCGTCAAGCTGCCACTGATACAGCGGCCCATCCCCAGCTCAGGAGAAATGCTACCGGTCATGGGCATGGGTACCTCCCGCACGTTTGATACCGCCGCTGATGAGCAGTCTCTGGCGTTACTGACTGAAGTCATGCAATTCTTTTTTGCCGGTAAAGGCACCATTATCGATTCATCACCCATGTACGGTAACGCCGAGACGCGGGTCGGTGACGTATTGCGCGCCATGAAGCATCTGCCGCCAGTATTTGCCGCTACCAAAGTCTGGACCACCGGTAAGGAGCGCGGCATTGCACAGATGGAGGAATCCGCAAGGCGTATGAACGTCAAAACGTTTGACTTGATCGCCGTGCACAATCTGCAGGACTGGAAAACACACCTGGCCACACTCAACGAGTGGAAAAAAGAGGGCAAGGTGCGTTACATCGGCATCACCACCTCGCATGGTCGCGATCATGGACAGCTGATGGAAGTCATGCGCAGCGAGCCGCTGGATTTCGTCCAGTTCAGCTACAACATCGAGGACCGTGAGGCGGAGGAGGCCCTGCTGCCTCTGGCGCAGGATAAAGGCATCGCCACGATGATCAATCGTCCTTACCAGCGCGGAGCCCTGTTCGGAAAATCCCACGACCATGCCCTACCCGCAATGGCTGCGGAGCTTGACTGTAGCAGCTGGGCGCAGTTCTTTCTGAAGTTTATCCTCGGGCATCCGGCTGTAACCTGCATCATCCCCGCCACCGCCGTACCCGCACATATGGCAGACAATATGCTGGCCAACTTCGGTCGGGTCCCCGATCGGGCGCAGCGCGCTGAAATGCTTCGAATCTTCGAGTCGCTATAGTATGAGCAATGAATCCAACGGCGGAGGATGGCTCCGACGCATTCTGGCACGGGCTTGCGACATTGAGCCAGAGGAGACGCGCGCCACGCTGGCCTCATTCCTGTTAGTTTTTTTGCTAATGGGTTCCTATTACATCCTGCGCCCGGTGCGCGACGCACTCGCCAGTAACTGGACTGATGCGGAAGTCAGCTGGCTGTGGACGATCACCTTTTTTATCAGCACCATCGCGGTTTACCTCTACGGTGGAGCAATTTCCCGCATTCGTTTCCAGCGCCTGGTGCCTTCGGTCTACGGACTGTTTGCCGTGAGCTTTGTACTGTTCTACATCGGCGAAAATACGCTCGCCGAGAGCACGCTGCTGGATAAGAGTTTTTATCTCTGGGTCAGTCTATTCAGCCTGTTTCATATTTCGGTGTTCTGGAGCTTCATGGCCGACACCTTTTCCAAACCTCAGGCAACCCGATTATTCGGCTTTATCGGCGCCGGGGCCAGCGCCGGGGGTATCGTTGGCCCAGCAACGGCGTCGCTGCTGGTAGGCGATATGGGCACTGACGTTCTCCTGTTGATTGCCAGCGCAATGGTGGTAATGGCGCTACCTGTGGTCCGCTGGGTGCAGCTCTTGAAGGTAACAGACCTGCACAATGAACGCCTCGCACTAGACACCGCCAACCTCGCCATCGGCGGTAACCCGCTAGCCGGCTTTACGGTATTTCTGCAAAGCCGCTATCTGTTGGCCATCGGCCTGTTCCTGTTCCTTTACACCTTCATCTCTGCCTTTGTCTATTTCGAGTTAAAAAACCTGCTGGATGTGTACGACGAGCAAACACGCACGCGCATTTGGGCGAATATGGACCTGATAGTCAATTCGCTCACCATCGTAGTCTCGGTATTCGCGACCGGGCGCATCGCCAAATATATGGGCATGCCGTTTACGCTGGCATCGGTTCCCGTGCTTATCGGCGCCGGCCTGCTGTTTCTGGCCGCAGCGCCGATGGTCAGTGTGGTAGTGGGCATCCAGATCATCCGCAGAGCAGGGAACTATGCGATATCACGGCCAGCGCGTGAGATGCTGTTCACCACGGTGGACCGGGAAACCCGCTTCAAGGCCAAACCGGTTATCGATATTGTGATCTACCGTGGCGGTGACATGCTCAGCGCCTGGGCTTTTACCGGCCTGACACAGCTGCTGGGGCTGGGACTGGCCGCCGTAGCGGCGGTTGGCGCGGGGGTCGCGGTACTCTGGGCGATTACGGGGATCTATCTGGGGCGGCAGTTCAACGCCACGTCTGCGCCAGATGCGGCACCCGCCGCGCTGCCAGAAGTTGAATAGTTGAGCCGTTGGGCAATCCTTTTACTGTCACGGCACACAGGCGATACCCACAACGCTCTCACGGTCTATACTCGGATTAAAAGCACAAACCGTACAATTTAGCAGGGTGACTTTATGGCAACAGCAGCTGAGTACGAATTGGGCCCCAACACTTTCCCTCGGGGTTGGTTTATTGTCGCGGAGAGCAGCGAACTGGATAACGGTCCGATGGCGGTGCGTTATTTCGGCCAGGACCTTGCGTTATACCGCGGCGAGAGCGGCAAGCCGGTATTGTTGGACGCCTACTGCTCCCACATGGGTACCCACCTGACGGCCAGCACCAGCGCCATGATTGTCAAGAATGGCGAGCAGATCGAAGGCGATTCGATTCGCTGCCCTTACCACGGCTGGCGTTATAATTCTGCTGGCGAGGTGGACGACATTCCTTATCACGATGGTCCCTGCCCCAAGTCGGCCTCTATCCGCTCTTACCCGGTGGTCGATAATATGGGCTGTGTCATGGCGTGGTATGACCCGGATGGCCGCGCGCCCGATTACGCCCCCCCTTTCCTGCCAGAGTGGGACGACCCACAGTGGGTGCGCTGGGAACTTGATCACCTGGGCGAGTTGCCGGTGCACACGCAGGAGATTCTCGACAATATGGCCGATGTGCGCCATCTCGGTCCGACTCACGGCGCGCCAAGTGAATACTTCGAGAACGAGTTCATCGATCACGTTTATGTGCAGCGCCAAGGCGGCCCGATGCAACTATACCAGACCTACCTGTACACAACCACCTGGTACACAGGGCCCGGGCTGCTGCTGTCCAAGCAGGTATTTGCCGGCAATGTCATTTACGAATTGATTGCTAATACGCCAGTAGACGACGGCTTGACCAAATGTTTCCACGGCTGCCTGTTCAAGGGCAGTGAGGCGCAGGCGACTGGCGAAGATCGCGCGGCGGCAAAGCAGGCGCAGGCAGGCGCCTTAGAGGCCTTTGGCGCGGACTTTAACATATGGGCAAACAAGCGGCCGGCACTGAAGATCATGCAGCTGAAAACCGATGGGCCATTCCGCACTGGTCGCAAGTGGTACTCGCAATTTTTCTCTACGCCAGACGATGCGGCATCGATTCAAGCCCAGCTGAACGGTATTGTGCATACCGAGGGGATGGCGACGCCGGCGCAGTCGAATCACAATATTGATGAGGGACTGCCTTTCTAGGGCTTGTCCTTTGACGCTTGCTTGGTGACTCCGGAAGCCGGGTGACGCTGGAGTCGGTCTGTTCGAATTGTAGGGCATGCTTAACGAAGGCCATCCAGTCCGAGGGTTTCTGCGAGGACTGTTCGAGTCCAGAAAATTGCGCAGCAATTTTTGTCGAGTTCCGCAGCAGCCGGATTGGATGGCCTTCGTTATGCCCGTATTCGAACAGACCGGCTCCAGCGTCACCCTGAGGCAGCGTGTTATCTCCTTACACACTCCCACACGAACTTCAGTAAAATACGTTGTCTATATCAATGGTCTGGCATCCTGAAACCAGACGAGATCGAACCAAGTCATGAAACGATTACTATTATTGCTTCTTGTATGCGGCCTACTCACCGCCTGCGCGACCAGCCCTGCCGGGCGCTCGCAGTTAATGCTGATCTCTCCTGAGTCGGCCATTGTCGAATCGAAGAAGGCCTACCTCAGCACGGTGGGCGAGCTGAACAAGAAGGACAAGCTGGCCAACGACCCGGCGCTGTCCAAGCGCGTGGTTGCCATCGGCGCGATGTCGGATAAACCTGCGTTCTTGAGCACCCATCCGGCTCCGGGTAATCGCGAGGAAGCACTCGCTGCGATGGTCCCGGCCATGCGTAAACTTAATCCTACCGGCACGCTGGCAGCGGCGCATAGAGTGGATATCGTGCGCTAAGCAGCTTTCCAGGATAAGGCTGACACAACAAATCTATAAGAACAGTAATGGGATTAACTATGAGAATGAAATGGATAGGCACGACTTTGCTTGCAGCCATTGTGTTGGCCAGTTGTGGGGCCGACACACCTCCGCGCAGATTGGGATTCGAAGACAATTCTTCAGTCATACCCTCAGTGTGGCTGCCCGGGCATTATGGTGCGTTATGGGGCGACTTTAATAACGACGCACGCGTTGACTTGATCTACATGGGCCACGGCTCGGGTCCGCTGATGTTGGCGCAAACGCAGGATCATGACTTTAAAGATGTCACGGGGAATTCCGGCATAAAAGATTCTGACTGGGAATACGTGCAACAAAAAGACCGGCATGGAGCAAGCTGCACCGACTTTGATAATGACGGAAATTTGGATCTGTTCATATCGCATGGCGCAAAAAGAGGCGAAACGCTGGGCATCAAGTATGACGAGCTACTAAAAGGCAATGGCGACTTTACCTTCAGTGAGATAACGCGCGCTGCGGGGACCATGAATCAGCTCGGTCGCAGCCGGTCTAGCGTCTGGTTCGACTACAATAAAGACGGCTGGATCGATCTTTTTGTACTGAACCACAATTCAGATAACGTGATGTACAAGAACAATGGCGACGGCACCTTTACCGACGTAACAGCCGAAGCGGGACTGGCATTTTCGGCCTCGCGTGCTGCACCTGCTGATTTTGACCTCGATGGTGACATTGATTTGCTGGTGGCCTGGCCACTCAATCTCTATCGCAACGATGGCGCTGGAGAATTTGTGATGCTTGAACGACCTGAGTTCGCTTTCAAAGACATACTCACATTCAGTATTGCCTGGGGGGATGCTGATAACGATGGAGACCTTGATATTTTCGCCAGTCAGATGAACAAGGACAACATACTCATTATCAATGACGAGGGACATTTCCGCGCTGCGGAGTCAGACGCGTGGATGGCAGACGACGATAGCGTCTCTGCAGGTGTTTCCTGGGGCGACATGGACAATGACGGTTTAATCGATGTGGTAAATGTGCGTTCGGACGGCTATTTCGTTTATCTCAATGACGGGGCTCTCTCATTCTCTGTTGTAAAACTGGATGCACCCGCACCCGCCTTCAGTAAACAAATGAGATATGGCGATGCGGCATTGGCCGACTTCAACAATGATGGCCTGCTGGATATCGCCACTGATGATTTAAACAAGTATATGTTGCTGAAAAACAAGTATATGTTGCTGGAAAATACGAGTACTACTGTGAATAAATGGCTGGCACTTGAGTTTCAGGGTACTAAAAATAATCGCTTGGGTATCGGCAATAAAGTCTGGATTTCATCAAACGATAAACTCATCGCATATCGCGAATACACAGGAAGCAGTGGCAATATGAGTTCTGCGGGTTGTGGCCCGTTACATGTTGGAGTCGGGCAGAACCTGGAAGTGGATATTCGCGTACAGTGGCTCAACGGTTTCGAATCGATATTGCATAATGTCCCGGCCAACCAAACGCTGACCGTTTCAGATTTTGAGCGGGATCAGTGACCGGCAGACTACGGGAGACATGGCTCGCTAAGCACACCTAAGACCGACGAGCTCCTAACGAAATAAATCTTCGCCTGGCGCCCAGGTCGCGTGAAAACCGAAGGGCACTCGCTGCGGCAGCCTCACAGATGCCACCGGCCCCTGTGCAATATCAGTGGCATCAAATATCAGACACTGCGACGTCCAATCTCTACTATCGGTCACCAGTGTAATCACATAACCGTCGTCCTCCGCGCCGCTTCGATCTGCCCCTGGCTTTGGCGCGAACGCCGCCTCACTGCCGAATACGCCGTTGCCGTAATCCCACTGCGTGCTCTCGCCCGTGTCGTTGTTGTATTTTACCAGTGCAGTAAAACGCAATGTGTGGCCGCCTTCATGCAAAAGCGGTATGCGCTGGTGATAGGAGAACTTACTTTTCACCCCTAGGAAAACGGGGTTGGCGGTATTGAACTCCGTGTTCAGCGTATCGGTATCGCCCTCGCGCACCTCGCCCGTTTTCAGGTTGAAGCGCCAGCGATAGGCGTTGGCCTCAAGACGCATGTAAGCCAGCATGGAAGCCAGCTCGCCCTCGCCAAGCTGCACATCCGGCATTGGGTTCAGTGAGCGGCAACCGTCCATTACCACCCAGTCGCCTTCTTCCCAGCAGTTAGTGACATGCAAAATGTAACAGGGCTGGCATTCGAACCAGCGCACATCACTGCTTTGGCCGCGTCGCGGGATGATGCCGAAACGCGTAGGAATATCGCGGTGAAAGGTGAGCACCCGATAGTTATGTTTGCGCAGAACATTCACATCGTGAAAGAACGGCAGGTCGTGGACTACAGCGTATTGCTTAGTAAAGCCAATATCGTGGGGCAGTCGCGGACCAGGCAGGTCAATAGACACCTCATGCAACAATTTACCGTTGCTGTCGGCGACGCCATAGGTCATATAGGGCGGCTCGTCACCGTAGTCAAAGAACAGTAGTTCGCCCGTATGCGAGTCCACTTTTGAGTGTGCCGACATGCGTAGTGTCGGCCTCTCCTGCAGTTGCAGATGCGCCCTGGTTTGCAGCGTCCTGCTGTTCAGCCGATAGGGCTCACCGGCGTTATACCACAGCGTCATCAGATCGCCGGCGTACCAGAACAGGTCTGTATTGGAGGTGTCCTTGATGCCAAAGCGGGACACGCTGTAGTCGAACGGACCCATAACACCGGGGGAAATCGATTCGCCGCTCGCCAGCTCCTGCTGCAGGGCAGTGGTCTGCACATAACGATTGCGGTATTCCACACGACCATTGCGGAAGTACACGCCGTGCACCATGCCATCGCCATCAAAGGGGTGGTGGCGGTTCATTGGTTTGTGCAGCGGATTGGGGCCGTTGCGGAAATAAGCTCCAAAGAGATCGGCAGGCAACTCTCCGCTTACCGGCAGATTCTCAACCTGTATTTCGTGTCTTGTAGGGGCGTAGGGGCCGTGCAGGTAGGGATTATCGAGGTCATAGATCCAGTCGGGTGCGTCCTCCAACCGGGGCACTGGTCCGAGGCAATGCTCAGTGGTAGGGTATTCTCGAATTTGCGCCATAGGATGTACTCCTTACTGCTGTGGCCACAGGTATTTCAAAAAAAGGGCTAATTCGAACAAAACGTCACTTCAAGCATACTCTCATCAAAGCACTAATATGCCACACTATCCGACAACGTCGCGCGGATAAATAGCGCCGACTGACAGTCCTACAATGGCCATGGATTCGACCTGAACGGTTCCTACGGAGAAACTCGGCATGACCACCAAGCTAGATACGGCGCAGCTGCGCCAACTGGATCGGGCGCACCACCTGCACCCCTTTACCAATCTGCGCAAGTACAGTCAGCAAGGGGGCCGTATCATATCCCGTGCCGAACATATCTACATCTACGACAGCGACGGCAACAGGATGCTCGACGGCATGTCGGGCCTATGGTGCTGCAATCTGGGGTACAGCCAGAACAGCATAAAGGACGCCATCTACGCGCAACTGCAGGAACTGCCGTTCTATAATAACTTCTTCCAATGCTCCAACGAGACTGCGGTGGAACTGGCCCGCGCACTGGTCGAGGTAACGCCCGCGCAATTTAACCATGTGTTCTTCACTAACTCCGGCTCCGAGGCCAACGACACTAATCTGCGCCTGGTCCAGCGCTACTACAATCTGTTGGGAAAGCCGCAGAAGAACCTCATCATCAGCCGCAAGAACGCCTACCATGGCTCGACAATCGCTGCCTCCTCACTCGGCGGGATGAGCGCCATGCATCAGCAGACGCAAGGGCTGGACTATATCCACCACATCAATCAGCCACACTGGTTTAACGAAGGTGCAAATGAAGATCCGCAGGACTACGGTCTGCTTGTAGCGCGGGAGCTTGAACAGAAAATTGATGAGCTGGGTGAGGGCCGTGTTGCCGCCTTTATTGCCGAACCGGTGCAGGGCGCCGGGGGCGTCATCATCCCCCCTGATTCTTACTGGCCGGAGATAAAGCGTATTTGCGCGGAGCGCGACATCCTATTGATCATGGATGAGGTGATCTGCGGATTCGGTCGCACCGGAAACTGGTTCGGTTGCCAGACATACGACCTTGAGCCAGACCTGATGACCTTTGCCAAAGCGGTGACCAATGGCTATGTTCCGCTGGGAGGCGTGATGGTGGGCGACAAGGTTGCCGATGTACTCCTCAGTCATGAGGGCGAGTTCGCTCATGGATTGACCTACTCAGGCCACCCCGTCGCCTGCGCGGCAGGCCTCGCTACCCTGAAAGTATTGCGCGAGCAGTCTATCGTTGAAACCACGGCCAAAGAACTCGCACCGTATTTTCAACAGCGCCTGCAGACATTGCGTGATCATCCCATCGTCGGCGAGGTGCGCGGAATCGGAATGCTTGGCGCGGTGGAACTGGTGCGAGACAAACATTCAAGGGAACGCCTCGCGCCCGATTCTGAAGGCGCCGTGTACTGCAGGAACATCGCCAACGATGAGGGCTTGATGGTGCGCCAAACAGGCGATGCGATGATCACCGCGCCGCCGCTGATCTGCAGTCGACGGGAGATCGATGATCTCGTTGGCATGCTGGCAAAAGCGCTCGATCAAACGGCGCAGCACTTTGGCATTACTTAAGAGCCTGTCGGACTTAGGCGTCAACGAATGGCTAGCGATGATCTGCCGTGCCAACACACCGCGCTCGATGCAGGTTGACCCGGCAGATCAACCGAGTAGGTCAATCGAGCACATCATCTGCGACAAAATATCTCGGGTCCTCAATGACATTCACTTCCACAAGGCTGCCGGCACGCCGCAGTAGTTTTCGGCACTCCTCGCTGAGATGCACCAGATGTAGCGTTTTGCCGATGCTGAGGTAGCGGTCAGCCAATGTATCTATGGCCTCCAGCCCAGAGTGATCGGCCACGCGAGAGCGCGCAAAATCAATGACCACATCGTCGTTGTCCTGGGCAGGATCGAAGTGCTCCAGAAAAGATGTCACCGAACCGAAGAACAGCGGCCCGGTGACAGCATAGACGGTTGAACCCTTATGATCCTCGCGCACTTCTACCAGAATGTGTTTCGCGTGCTCCCAGGCAAATACCAGTGCTGACACAATAACCCCGACAATTACTGCAATCGCTAAATCGGTGGCGACCGTCACGGCAGACACCATGACCAGCACCAGCGCATCGCTGCGTGGCACTTTGCGCAATACGCGAAAGCTACTCCACTCAAAAGTGCCAATGACGACAATAAACATGACACCGATCAGCGCCGCCAGAGGGATTTGCTCAATCAGCGAAGAGCCAACAAGAATAAAGAACAGCAGACTCAACGCTGCGGTGATTCCAGAAAGGCGACCACGGCCACCCGAGTTGACGTTAATCATACTCTGGCCAATCATCGCGCAGCCACCCATGCCGCCAAAAAGGCCGGTTGCTGTGTTGGCAATACCCTGCGCGACACACTCTTTGTTGCCGCGCCCACGAGTCTCTGTGATTTCATCGACCAGGCGCAGCGTCAGCAACGATTCGATCAACCCGATCGCGGCCAGCACAACTGCATAAGGAAATATAATCACCAGAGTCTCGACAGTAAATGGCACTGAAGGAATATGAAAACTGGGCAGCCCCCCCTTGATAGAGGCCACATCGCCGACCACGCGCGTATCGAGGCCAAAGAAAAGCACCAGCCCGCTGACAACCAAAATTGCCACCAGTGAAGAAGGCAGCGCCGTCGTGAAGCGCGGCAGGAAATGAATAATCAGCATGGTCAGGGTTACGAGGCCAAGCAGCAAATAAAGTTGCGGGCCTTCCATCCAGGCGACATCGACAATAGACCCCTGCATAAAGGTGCCCTGCAACCAACCCTGCTCTCCAGGAACGCCGAACTGACTCAACTGGGCGAGAAATATCACAATGGCCAAACCGTTCACAAAACCCAGCATTACAGGGTGCGGCACCATACGAATAAACTTTCCGAGTTTCAGTGCGCCGGCGGTAATCTGCAGGATACCCATCAACACCACAGTGGCGAACAAATACTGAACGCCGTGATCGGCCACCAGCGCCACCATCACAACTGCGAGAGCCCCGGTAGCCCCTGAAATCATTCCTGGGCGGCCGCCAATACAGGCGGTGATCAGTCCCACCATAAACGCGGCGTACAAGCCAACCAACGGTTCGACGCCAGCGACCAGCGCAAATGCAACCGCCTCTGGGACCAGCGCCAGCGCAACCGTTAAACCGGAGAGAATATCGCTTCTGGCAGTTGCAACTTTACTGGGGTGAAACTCAAACATAGCAGGGACTCGCTAACAGACAGTATCCACCCCAATTCGGGAGCAGGTAACGGATCAAATAGATGGACCAATCGGCGAAGGTATTCTTGTTATGCGACGAGAGGGGAGGCCGCGCATTCTAGTGGATAGCCTAAGACAGTACAATCGCAGGGGCTTTGACTGTGAAGATGTCACAGCTTGGCTGCAGCACACTATAATCCCACATAATCAAGAGTCGGCGCACTTCCGGCCTTAAAGAGGACAACAGCATGAGCGAGCGACAGGTACTGAATAAGAAAAATCTGGGCATTGAGCCCGGAATACCGTTGCAGGCCAGTACTGGCGGTATCGAAGAGTTGCGCCGTGATGTTCAAAGACTGATGGACATGGAAGCAATAAGACAAGTGAAGTACGCTTATTTTCGTTGCGTAGACACCGCCAATCTTGAGGAGCTGGCCACGCTGTTTCACGATGATGTGACGGTACATTTTGTCGGCGGCACTTACGAATGGAACGTGCAAGGTAAGGCCGATTATGTCAAGAATATCGGCAAGTCCTTCAGCAGCGAGGCGATAGGGCAACACAATGCACATCATCCAGAAATTCAGATGCTGAGCGACACCGAAGCGACAGCACTATGGTATCTGGCGGACAACATGTGGATTCTCAATCACAATGTGAAAACCCACGGCACTGCCATTTACTGGGATCGCTACCTGAAGGTAGACGGTGTGTGGTTGATCAAGGATACGAGCTACGAGCGCATCTACGAAATCAACGACATGCTGGAAGAGCGGCCTAAACTCAGCTCGCACTATCTCGGTGTGCACGGTACCGGGCCGACGTCTTAATCCGCCGACTAAAGCGGAATTTTTTGATCGTCGAGCCCGGCGATGCACCGTGGGTTTATGGGCAGAGAGTTTCCCGATATTCCTCAAGGCGCATCTCTGCCTCACTACCGAACAGGATTTCGCAGGCCTGCAGTAGACCCGGCGCATTGATAATTTCTTCGCGCCGCACCACCTCTTCAATCTTTGATCGACGGCGCATAAAATCTTCCAGCTTAACAATCATTTCCCGGCGCGACGCTAACTCGATTTCACACCGCGTGTACTCTGCGTTCTTGATCAGCAGCTTCGCACAGCTCTCGTCCTCGCGGATGCTTTCGAGCAAACCAAACGCGCTCTCGGCATAACGCCGCCAGAAGCGCTCGGACAAAGGCTCCGAGGAGGAGGGGTCAGTGAGTGCGTCCAGATCCATCAACTGTGCCTGTAACATAAATTCATCGCGCAAATCTGTTCCCGGTTCGCCGTACCACTTGTTACCAGGCTGGGGCACGGCTATGCCGAGGCGCTTGATCCACATCGCGACCTCGTCGCCAACGTTGAGGCAGTCGGTGAGCTTGCCACCAAAAATACTGAGGTGTTGCTGCGCCTCATCCGCTTCGATCACATGCTTGCGCGACAACTGCACCCAATCGGCGACACCACCCTCACCCTTGATCGCAAGAGGCCGCACCCCCACGCGCTCAGCGATGATGCTTTCCCGCGTTAGCGCAGGGTTGAGATCCAACAGGGCGTTGGCATTTTCCAGAATAAAGTCTCGATCGGCGTCTGTGACGGCAACTTCGGGTGACTCAACCTGCGTATCGGTGGTTCCAATGCAGGTTTTCGGCCCCATGGGTATCACAAAAAACAAGCGGCCATCGCTGGCGAAAAATGTCAGCACACGCTTATTGTCGGTGATTTTGTCTACGATCAGATGGACGCCCTTGGAAAGCAGGTGGTGGTAATCTGTGCGCTCGCCCGTCATACGATTTTGTGCATCAACCCATGGCCCGCAAGCGTTGATTACGGCCTTGGAGCGTATTTCGAAGCTCTCGTTACTGATCGCGTCCCGCGCAGTAGTAATCCACTCCCCTGCCTCGCGACGAGCAGCAGTAGACTCAACATAGTTGGCGGCAATGCAGCCGAAGCTCAGGCTCTTACGAATAAAGTTGAAAACGAAACGCGCGTCGTTATCGTAAAGATAGCAATCGGAATATTCCAGCCCGCCCGCTGCCTTGCTGGTATTTACCACCGGCTCGGCGTCTTCAATGCCGCGTGCGCTGATGTAGCGGGGCGCTCGCGTGGCGAATCGACCCATCAGCCAATACAGCACACTGCCGAGAAAAATGAAGAACACAGGAAAACGGAAACCGCGCTGTATGGTAGTAAAGAAACGGATCTCCTTGACCGTAGAAGGATAGGCTCGCATCAATCGGTTGCGCGATTTGCACAGCTTATTGACCAGCAGGAACTCCATGCTCTCCAGATACTTGATACCGCCCCACGCCAGATTAGAAGAATTGGAGCTGACACCCGCGGCGAAATCCGCTCGGTCGATCAGCGCGACCTTCACGCCTCGACCGGACAGTGAAGCCGCGGCGACCGCGCCATTGATGCCGCCGCCCACAATCAGCACATCAAATGATTGCTCACGCAGTTTCTTTACATTGCTGTTGCGCAGCGTCATTGCCATTGGCCCTGGCTCCATGTCCGATTGTGTATCGTTTGCTGTGCTGTGTTCCATGCTGCTAAATAGCGTGCGCTTTGCGCCTGAGGCAGCACTCTCGATAAAACTGCGCTCAACGTACGCACGCTAGACTTTCCAGTGGCGGCGACACAGTGCAATGAAATTGGTGGCACTGTCGCTCAGGCTACTGCGCGCGCGGTGGTAAATTCCCACCTGTTTGTCGATCCGACCAAATGATACATCGTTCATGATACGAAAATCGGCGCAACTCGGATGCTCCTCCAGCAGCTTGCGGTCGATAAAGGTCACCCCCATTCCCTGATCCACCATGTAGATTCGCAATGAGAGGCTACTGACTTCCCACACCGAGCTGAACTGATCGCGGAGGCGCGCGATGGACGGACGCATATCTGGATTGTCGAGCGCCGATGCGATCAGTGGCGTCAGCTTGAGCGCTCGTTCATCGCCGTTGATCATATCCTCGTAGCGCGCATGTTTGGGGCTCACCACCAGATGACGAGAGTCACGGTACAGTGGCACCGTATTAAAGGCCGCCATGTCCTTCTGGAAGGGGCCGAGGCCCAATTCGACGCTGCCCGAGAGCACCGCCGAAATAATACTACGGGATGGCATCTCTGCCACTTTCATTGATATTCTTGGGTTTTCATGATAGTAAGCGCTTATTAACTCTGGCGCATAAAAACGGTTCAGAGAAGCGCTCAGGGCAAGGCTGAGGGTTTCAGTCTTGCCCTGCTTCAACTGCATGACATCTTCAAGCGTCTGCTGCTCATCGCGCAGGACATCCACTGCGTGTTCAAACACGCGCTTTCCCACGTCGGTCAACCGCAGTTCCTTGCCTCGTTGCACCAACGGAGCCTCCAGTTTGAACTCTAGCCCGGCCACGGCCTGGCTGACAGCAGACTGGCTGATATGTAAAGCCTCTGCCGCGCGCTTGAAACCGCCCTCCTCGATTACCGCACGAAAAGCACGCAGCTCGCTATTTTCTAAACGCATATCAGTTCCTCTAATACATTTATAAGTATAATTAACTCAACTGATTCCACCGTCCACTCTATACTGTGAAAAATTACCATTCTGAGTTACTACCTATGTCATCCAAAGATCCTTTTGTTTCCACTGACCTCGCTGGCGTCATCGTCGGAGACACCGCGATTTCCGATGTGCAAGGCGAAATCGGCCTGCTGAGTTATCGCGGCATCGATATCAATGAACTGGTCGGCGTGCCCTTTCTCCATGTTGTCTGGATGGTGCTGTTTGGCGAGTGGCCCGACGAGCAACAAAAAAGCCGCTTAAAAACGTTTATGTGCCGACACAGCAGTCTGAGTCATGGCGAAATAGACCTGCTGAAGCAGGTTCCGCGCGACATTCATCCGATGCTGATGCTGCAGGGCCTGGTGCCTCTGCTGACGCGACCCGAGGACACGAGTCTTGAAGTGGAAGAAAATGCCGCACACGGCCTGTTTCTGGCTGCAAAAATGTCTGCTTTGATCGCTGCACATTATCGTCTGTCACAGAACAAGGTCATTCTGGCGCCCTTGCCGGGCAAGCGCTTTCACGAAAACTTCCTGACCATGTTTCTGGGGACAGCACCCAGTGAAGAGATGCGCCGTATGCTGGACGCGGCACAAATCCTACAGATGGAACATAGCTTTAACTGCGGCACTTTTGCCGGTCGGGTCTGCGCCAGCACTCTGGCACCCATCCAGTCCAGCATTTCCGCGTCTATCGGCACACTGTTCGGCAAACTACACGGCGGTGCCGATCAGGCGGCGCTGGAAATGGCCATGGCAATAGGCAGTCCGGAAAAAGCCGAGGCATACGTCAAAGACTGTCTGGCGAACAAAGAAAAAATTATGGGTATGGGCCATCGGGAGTATCGCACCGTCGACCCGCGCGCGAAAATCCTCAAGCCCATGGCGGTGGAGTTGTGCCAGGATGCCCAGAGCAAAAACCTGCTGGCCACACTGGTCGCCGTGGAGGAGGCCTGCCAGCACGCCTTCGCGGAAAAGGACAAGGAGATATGGGCCAATGTAGAGTTTTACAAAGGCGCGGTCTTCCATAGCCTGGGCATTCCCACCCAGTTCTTTACAGCAATGTTTGCGATGTCCCGAGTGTACGGCTACGTCGCACATTTTCTCGAGTTCAGCCGCGATAGCCGACTGATCCGTCCACGCGCCCGCTATATTGGGCCGCCCGTTGGCAGCCGCAGCAAGTCTGCCGCGTGATACACGCTGGGCGGCGACCCTGATCCACAATATTCACCCTATACGCTCTGGCTAGTGAGGTTTACTGTCGCTATGGTGCCGGCCGCTCACATGTGTTTTCGCTACTCTCTGGATTACATGATCACTATGCGATTAAGCGCATCAAGATTTTTTTTGTCCTTCATTATGGCTGCGACCCTTGCCGCCTGTGGCAGTGGTGAGTCGAATGTCGAGCGCGGCAACCGCGAGGGCATTTTGCATGTCGGCAATGGCACTGAACCGCAGGGACTGGATCCGCATGTCGTTACTGGCATCCCGGAGAGCAACATTGTCAGCGCCCTGTTTGAAGGACTGGCAGTAAAAAACCCCTATACACTGGAATCCGAGCCCGGCGTGGCGCAGAGCTGGAATATCAGCGAAGACGGCCTAACCATCACGTTTTATCTCAATCCCGAGGCCAGGTGGTCCAACGGCGATCTCATGACTGCGAACGACTATGTGTGGTCATGGCAGCGCGCGCTGAGCCCCGCCATGGGTAATCAATATGCCTACATGCTTTACCCCCTGGAAAACGCAGAGGCGTTTGCAACTGGAAAAATTGATGATTTCAGTCAAGTCGGCGTAAAAGCGGTGGACGATCACACGCTTGAAGTCAAACTGAATGCACCGACCGCCTACTTCATTCAGCTGATGGATCACCAGAGCACGTACGCTGTTCACCGCCCCACCATCGAAAAGTTCGGTAAAGCAACGGATCGCTTCACACCATGGACGCATGTCGGGAATCTCGTTGGCAACGGTCCGTTCCGCCTAAAAGAGTGGCAGCTAAATCGTCGCATCATCGTGGAAAAAAGCAATACCTACTGGGACAAGGACCGTGTGCAACTCAATGGCATTGAGTTCTATCCAGTCGAAAATATCTCCAGTGAGGAGCGCCTGTTCCGCGTGGGACAGCTGCACTACACCAACAGTATTCCGCTGGACAAGATCCCGGTGTACCGCGCGATGGAGAACAGCCCCTATGTCAATGCGCCGTATCTGGGCACATACTATTATCTCCTCAATACCAACGAGCCGCCGCTGGATGATGTGCGGGTAAGACAGGCGCTTTCTCTGGCGGTGGATCGTGAGCAACTTAACAACACAGTCTTGCACGGCACCAATATCCCGGCCTACGGTATTACACCGCCAGGCACACTCGGCTACCAGCCGCCAAAAGTATTCGATTACAACGTTGCGCGAGCGCGGCAGCTGCTAACAGAGGCAGGCTACCCCGACGGTGCTGGCTGGCCGGGACTGGAACTGAAATACAATACCAGCGAGAGTCACCTCAAGATTGCGGTGGCCTTGCAGCAGATGTGGAAGGACGCGCTAAACATCGACATAACGCTGGCCAACCAGGAGTGGAAAGTCTACCTGGACTCGGTCGACCAAATGGATTTCCAGATGGCACGCCGTGGCTGGATCGGCGACTATATTGACCCGAACAATTTCCTCGACCTGTTCCTGTGCGACGGCGGCAACAACAATACCGGCTTTTGTGACCCGCTCTACGACGACATGATCCTGCGGCAGGCTCCACGTGCGGCATCGCGTGAGCAGCGCTATGCGATTTTCGCTGCAGCAGAACGGCGTTTGATGGAGCAAATGCCCATCATTCCGATCTACACTTATACCAGCAATCAGCTGATCCACCCCAGTGTGCAGGGCAGACCGTCCAATCTAATGAATCATGTCAATTACAAATACATCACGCTGGATTCCAATTGGCAGGCAGAAGAATAGTATGTGGCGTTTTATAGGGTTTCGCCTGCTGCAGTCCATCCCTGTACTGCTGGTGGTCATCACTGTCACCTTCTTTCTGGTGCGACTGGCTCCCGGCGGACCTTTCTCCAGTGAGAAGGCGGTCATTCCCGAGGTCAAAGCCGCGCTTGAAGAGCAGTACCGCCTGAACCTGCCAATGTATGAACAATATATCGCCTATCTGGCCGACCTGGCGGAGGGCGACCTGGGGCCGTCCTTTAAGTATCCGGGACGCAGTGTCAACGAACTGATCGCCGCAGGCTTTCCCGTCACCGCAGAACTGGGCTTTTACGCGCTGCTGGTGGCCATCTCCATCGGCGGCATCGCAGGCATAGTTGCCTCGCTGCGCCCCAACTCGGCGCAGGACTACATTCCTATGTCGGTGGCAATGATCGGGATTTGTGTGCCCTCACTACTGATGGGTCCCATTCTGATACTGGTCTTTGGTATCTACCTAGAGTGGTTACCCGTATCGGGCTGGGGTGATATGCCCGGCGATAAAATACTGCCGGCCATCACGCTGGGCTCCACTTATGCCGCCTACATCGCCAGGCTCAGCCGCGCCGGTATGCTGGAGGTCATGTCGCAGGATTACATCCGCACCGCGCGCGCCAAGGGCCTGCCCGAATGGCAGGTGGTGGTGCGTCACGGCCTGCGCGGCGGCTTGATTCCGGTTGTGGCTTTTCTCGGGCCGGCGTTTGCCGGACTGTTGTCTGGCTCTTTCGTGGTCGAAACGATTTTTCAGATACCCGGGCTCGGACGCTTCTATGTGCAGGCCGCGTTCAACCGTGACTACACCATGATTCTCGGCGCTACGGTGTTTCTGGCGACCCTGATCATTGTGTTCAATCTGCTGTCAGACATACTGGCTGCCTGGATGAATCCACGGCTGCGCTCACAGTATGGAGGTCGCTGAATGGACGCGCCCACGATTACAGACATCGCGCAGGCCGAACAGGGTAGCTCACTGTGGCGTGACGCCTGGCTGCGCCTGCGGCGCAATAGACTCGCGGTATTCGGGCTTGCCGTCCTCACCTTCTTTATCGTTATTGCGCTACTGACGCCGTGGATAGCGCCCTATGCCTATGCGCAGCAGCAACTTGAGCTTGGCGCCACGCCACCGTCTGCGGCGCACTGGCTGGGCACTGACATCTTTGGTCGTGACATGCTCACACAGATCATGTACGGCGGTCGCATCTCGCTCGCCGTCGGCTTTATTGCCACGTCAGTGGCACTGCTTATTGGCATAACCTGGGGCGCCATCGCAGGTTACTTCGGCGGCAAAGTCGATGCCCTGATGATGCGACTGGTCGATATTCTCTACGCGCTGCCCTTCATGATCTTTATTGTACTGTTGATGGTCGTGTTCGGGCGTAATATGTTGCTGCTGTTCCTGGCGATCGGCGCGGTGGAATGGCTAACCATGGCGCGCATCATGCGCTCCCAGGTGCAATCGCTGCGTCAACAGGAATTTGTAGAAGCGGCGATTTCGCTGGGCCTGTCGCCGGCCACCATTATTCGCCGCCATCTCGTGCCCAATGCGTTGGGGCCGATCATCGTATACACCACGTTGACGATTCCCAGCGTGATGTTACTGGAAGCGTTTCTCAGTTTTCTGGGCCTCGGCGTACAACCGCCACAAACGTCCTGGGGCTTGCTGATCGCCTATGGCGCGGAAACCATGGAAGAGTACCCCTGGCTGCTACTCTACCCTGGCCTGACTCTGGTGCTGACGCTGTTCTCGCTGAACTTTCTCGGTGACGGACTGCGCGACGCATTAGACGTGCGCGGCGCAAAGGACTGATCCCGTGCTTACTGTCGAGAATCTCAGCGTCAGTTTCGTCACTCGCATGGGCACCACCAAAGCCGTGGACGACATCAGTTTCACGGTGGAGTCTGGAAAAATCACCGCGATTATCGGTGAATCCGGCTCTGGTAAATCGGTGGCCTGCTACAGCCTGCTGGGACTGATCCCGCAGCCGCCGGGACGCATCGACGGTGGCCGCGTTATGTTTGAAAATCAGGACCTGCTGCAGTTAAAACCGGAACAGCTGCGCAAAATTCGCGGCCGCGATATCGCCATGGTGTTTCAGGACCCTATGACCTGCCTGAATCCCTACATGACGATCGGCAATCAGTTGATGGAACCCCTGCTTTACCACAAGCAAGTCAGCCAAGCGCAAGCGCGCAAGCGCGCACTGGAATTGCTGGAAGAAGTGGGTATTCGTGACCCGGCTTCAACAATAGACAACTACCCACACCAATTTTCCGGCGGCATGCGACAGCGGGTGATGATCGCCATGGCCCTGATCAATGAGCCGAAACTGTTGATCGCTGACGAACCTACCACCGCACTGGATGTCACCATTCAGGCGCAGATCCTGCAGTTACTCGCCGGACTGCAGACCAAGCGTGACATCGGCATATTATTTATCAGTCACGACCTCGCGGTCGTGGCCGATATCGCCGACCAGATAGTGGTGATGCAAGCGGGCCGCATTGTCGAGACCGGGGATCGGGACGCCATCTTCCGCAACGCCCACCACCCTTACACGCAAAAATTGTTGCAGGCCATTCCACGCGGCGGCAAAGCCGTTGAATTGCCAGCGACAGAACCGCTGGTCCAGGTTCGAAATCTGTGTACCTGGTTTCAAAGCGGTAAGACCTCCGTGAAGGCCGTTGATGATGTCAGCTTCGATGTGCTACGCGGCGAAGTGTTGGGACTGGTCGGTGAATCGGGTAGCGGCAAATCCACTATCGGTCGGTCCCTCTTGCGCCTGGTGCCTGTAACGTCGGGTGAAGTACATTTCGACGGCATTGATGTCACCGCACTGCAGGGCCGCGGCCTGAAGAATCTGCGACGCAGAATGCAGTTCATTTTCCAGGACCCGTTCGCGTCATTGAACCCGCGCATGACGGTATACGACACACTTGCCGAACCACTCTTGCTGCATGGGATAGAAAATCGCAGCACGGTGGGCGCACATGTTCTGAAATTGATGGACGACGTCGGGCTGGCCCGCGCGTTCGTGCGCAAATACCCGCACGAGTTTTCCGGCGGTCAGCGCCAGCGTATCGCCATCGGTCGCGCCCTTGCCACACGTCCCGAATTCATTGTTGCGGATGAACCGGTATCAGCGTTGGATGTCACTATTCAGGCGCAAATACTTGAGCTGATGCGCGGGCTGGGGCGCGAGTATGGTCTTACAATGCTATTCATCACACACGATCTGGCGGTGGTGCGGCAACTGGCAGATCGCATCGTGGTGCTACAGAAGGGGAAAATCGTGGAGCAAGCTCGCACTGAAGACTTGTTCGAATCGCCCCAGCAGCAGTATACGCAGCAGTTATTGCATTCTATTCCAGGAAGATCCCTGATGGAACTTAACGCCTGAGATCGGCGCCAAACCGAGTAGAGCTTTTCGGGACACGCCGTCAATACGTCTATGTAGGCTCACTTCGCGGATGGCCGCCCCGCGGATGGCCGCCCCGCGGATGGCCGCCCCGCGGATGGCCTCCGACGGTCTCCTCACTCGCTTTGGGGCCTGTGTGCACGCCTTGATTAAAGTAAGTACCACTTTAATCTGGGTCACAAAACATCAAAAAAGTTCCAATGCGCCGCTATCACGCGCGCTTTTGGGGCAGCGGAGGAGGCTATCTCAAACCTTCCTCGGTGGCGAGCAGGCCAGAACTTATCAACCGAATATAGATTTCCAACTGCGTTGACGCTTCCAGTTCCTCCTGAAAAGGCCCAACGATATCGCCTTCCCTGGTCTTGAAAAACCAGTCGCCATCTTCCCTGTACATACGATTGCTGCGGCAACCTGCCGAGGACTTGCTGGTGTTTAACTGGGTCATCGTCATCACTCCCAGAATTCTTTCTGCTTTTTATTCATCATATAGACAGGACGTGACTGAACTGAAATGCGAACTGTGAGGCGGCTCGCAGATTTCAGGATATTACCCGTTTGGGTTATTGCTGGCGCAGGCTGCCATCACGGCACTACTACGCGTAATTTCAGTCGGTGCAGGTATCCGTACTTGAACTCTTGAGATACACATTAGAAATGGACAGTATAGGCTGTGCTTTGTGCCGCGAAATGAGAATCCTTCCACGGTTATCAGGTTCGTCTCGCAAACGCTTGAACGCAAGGCAGCGTCATACCATCCTGATTCCGAGAAACTGTAACGATGAGCTATAACTTCGACCCGGAACTGACTCCACTGCTGCAGTTGATGCCAGACTCCTCGCAAACTATCAAAGATGTAGAGCAAGCGCGTGAGGGATTTAAGAAGATGACCGCGTCCATGAACAAAGGCATCGACGACAGCGGCGTTGTTATCGAAGATCGACACGTCATGGGGCCGCCCGGTGCGCCAGACGTGCCGGTACGCATATACACCCCACAGGGTCTGCTAGCATCGGTGCCCGCGATATTGCATATT
This sequence comes from Halioglobus sp., assembly GCA_041688425.1. Classification (GTDB taxonomy): domain Bacteria; phylum Pseudomonadota; class Gammaproteobacteria; order Pseudomonadales; family Halieaceae; genus Marimicrobium. Next base: position 83,865 of record JBDNIE010000365.1, read on the forward strand.
CACGGTGGTGGATTTGTTATTGGCAACCTGGATAGCGAGCAAAGCTCTTGCGTCGCCCTGTGCCAACGACTCGGCGTAGTCGTGGTTTCAGTCGATTACCGGCTGGCACCTGAGACGCCCTATCCCGGGCCGCTGGAAGATTGCTATGCCGTACTGCAATGGACGCATGCCAACTGCGAGCCATTGCATATCGATCCGGCGCGACTGGCTGTAAGTGGCGTCAGCGCCGGGGGTGGATTAGCGGCTGCAACTGCGCTGCTAGCGCGCGATCGCAGCGGCCCAGCCATCTGCTTTCAATACCTGGGCATGCCGGAGCTGGATGACCGACTCCAAACACCGAGTATGCAGCGCTTTGTCGATACTCCCATGTGGAACAGACCCAATGCTGAAATCAGCTGGGACTATTATCTGGGAGATCAGTACCAGCGCGGCGCAGATGATGTACCTTATTACGCTGCACCGGCTCGCGCACCGGACCTGTCGGGCCTACCACCCACCTATGTCAGCACCATGGAATTTGACCCACTGCGCGACGAAGGCGTGGAATATGCACTGAAATTAATGCAAGCGGGCGTCGCGACAGAGCTGCACAGCTTCCCCGGCACGTTTCATGGCTCCAGCATCTTTGCCTCTGCCCAAGTCAGCCAGCGCGAGTCCAAAGAAATGTTCGCTGTGTTGCGCCGCGCCTTGCAGCTCGATAAACAGCAGCTCGATAAACAGCAGCCAGACAACTCACAGAACGACAACTGATTTCCTACCCCAGCAATAGCTCACATTTGGAGACACCATGACCACTGATGCACTGCGCCACCCACCCCTGATGCCCCATCTGCTGATCGATGGCCTCAACCGCTATAACGACGAACCCTGCCTGTTCCTCGGCGACAAAGTTGCCAGCTACAAGGATGTCCGCGAAAGCACCAGCCAGATGGTGCAGGCGCTGCAGTCCAAGGGGCTCGGTGTCGGTAGTAGAATTGCGGTGATTTCGGCCAACCGGCCGGAGGTGCTGTCCAATATCGCCGCAATGCAGCTGAATGGCTGCATCGGCACCCCGCTACATCCGCTGGGCTCGCTGGACGATCACGTGTATGTACTGGAAGCCGCAGAAATCGATACGCTGATTTTCGATTCGTCGGTATTTGAGGAATTGGCCGGGGCACTCAAAGAACGTGTGCCCGGGTTAAAAAACCTGCTGGGTTTTGGCCCCAACAAAGTCGGCGACGATTATCTTGAACTGGCGGCAGGCTTTAAACCGCAGCCACTGGTGGCGCCGGATGTTAGCCCAGACGATATCGCCTCCGTCAACTTTACCGGCGGCACCACCGGCAAGCCCAAAGGCGTGATGAGCACCTATAGCGTCACCTCCTACATGACCCAGATCCAGCTCGCTGAATGGGAATTCCCCGACGACCTGCGCATGCTGATCGCGACACCGCTATCGCATGCCGCTGCGGCCTTTTTTATCCCTGTGCTGCAAAAGGGCGGCGCCTTTTATGTCATGCAGGGCTTCAGCACGGACGAGTTTTACAACATGGTGGAGCAGCATAAAATAACCTGCACCATGCTGGTTCCGGTGATGCTGTATTTTCTGCTGGACGCACCGCGCTCCAGCACCGCAGACATGTCCAGCATGGAGACCATTTTTTATGGTGCATCACCCATGAGCCCAACGCGTTTGCAGGAGGGGATGTCGAAGTGGGGCCAGATCTTCTACCAGTTCTTTGGCCAGTCCGAGTGCCCCATGGTGATTGCGAATATGCGCAAGAAAGAGCATGACCTGTCTAAACCGGGCCGCCTGTCATCGTGTGGCCGTCCAACGCCGTGGATACACCTGAGCCTGCGCGACCCGGATGGCAATGAGGTTGCTCGCGGTGAAGCCGGGGAAATCTGCATTCGCGGCCCGCTGATTATGAAGGGCTATAAGGATATGCCGGAGCAAACCGCCGAAGCTTTCGCGGGCGGCTGGCTGCATACTGGTGATGTCGGCAAACTGGACGAGGATGGCTTTTTGTACATTGTCGACCGCACTAAGGACATGATCATAACCGGTGGATTCAACGTCTTCCCGCGCGAAGTGGAAGACGTTATGGCGACTCACGAAGCGGTCGGCCAGGTGGTCGTTATCGGCGTACCCGATGAACAATGGGGTGAGGCGGTGAAGGCCGTAGTAGTACTGAAGCCAGGCTTTGAAGCTAGCGATGAACTGGTGTCCGCCATGCAGGCGCTGGTCAAGAAAGCCAAGGGTTCGGTGCAGTCGCCAAAGTCCGTCGACTTTGTCGCCGCGATTCCGTTGACGCCGGTGGGCAAGCCTGACAAGAAGGCGGTACGTGCACAGTACTGGACTGGCAGTGAGCGCGGGGTTGGTTAGCGCTCACTTCATGCAGCATTTCGCGATTATCGCGGGCCGCTGGTCAAGGCTCGCTTATCGGGATTCAATCCAGACATGGAGATTACCGGATGCGATTAGTTAGGGCTCACTTCGTCTCTGTTTTGGGCGCAATGTCGATGCCCCGTGCTGGCCTTGCTGCTGTCGAGTCGGCGACAATACGAGCACTCATTGCGTTGAC
>JBDNIE010000366.1:0-22609 GCA_041688425.1 Halioglobus sp.
CTCGCTCTCCGCCATAACTCTTTGAATTTATTGAAATAATTCGACTTTTCTTTCGCCATGGGACCATTTTGGGACCAAACGCACTGAAGCCTCGAAACCGCACTGACACAATTTGCGCCATCCCGGTCGCATCTGCGGAGATCCATTTGCCATAATGCTCATCGATCATGCGCGTGCTGGTATGACCCACCTGGCGGATGATCCATTCTTTCGCAATGCCGGTGGTGAAATTGGCTGATGAATGTGTGTCGTGCAGTGTTGGGCCCGCGATAGCATACCCTGAGTGTTCTATGTGAGTGTATGCTTGCTTTGTACGGCCTTTTCGTAGGTGTTCACGTTTTGTTGCACCAGTCGAACAAAGGTTTCGGCGATACACTGTATTTTTAGCTGATAGGGCGAGGCAGTGTTCCCTTCGGGCGTTGTACTGGCCACACTTCTTTTTTGATTTTATAATATGGCACAAATAGTGCTGATAAACTTGGTCGAATTACAAGGAAAAAATTGAGGCGATGTCGCAATCAGCAGAGACAGAAGTGGTAGATGGCCGCCGGGCGCGCAGCGAGCGCAGTAAGCAGGCTATCATCGATGCGAGTCTGGCGCTGATGGAGGAGGGTAACCTCATTCCCACAGCACAGCAGATTTCCAATCGATCCGGGGTTGGCATGCGCTCCTTTTTCCGCCACTTCGACGATATGGAAACCCTGTTTGCCACGATCGACGATCAGATCCGTGATACCGCAGAGGCGCTGTTCCTCGGTGGTGAGCGCGATGGCACCCTTCAAGAGCGAATTCAGCATGCGGTCGAACTCCGCGCCGAAGCGTACGAAGTAGAGACGAATTTGATCCTTTCCACCAGTGCCCAGTTGTGGCGCTCCGAAACCCTGCGCAAGAATTACGCCCATTACCAACGCGGATTACGCAAGGATCTGGATGATTGGTTGCCGGAGCTGAAGCAGGTGACACGCAGCCAGCGAGAGGGGGTGGATGCGGTTGCCTCCTTCGAGATGTGGCACCGCCTGCGCTATCACCAGAAACTTGGCAAGGCGGCTGCGATCGATGTTGTGGTAAGCCTGCTGAATGCCATGGTCGCGCACTGAGCAGACTCCTGCAGGCGCGCTCGCTATGGGCCCTATCCCTATCTTTCGCTGACTAGGTTTTACGCTAATTCGTCGCGTCTGCTTCTCGCGACTTCCCGCGCTTGGTTTGTCTTGAGTAAGCCATCGAGATTGCAGTATTCACTGCCAACGACGACGTACATCACACCCTTTACCGCGGCAGCCAGAACGGCGAGTACCGTCACTTTTTTTTATGGTGCTATTGAAGACGGTCGTCCCTTCTTTGCCTACCTGCCGTTTCAGGCGGTGCACATACCGGTACAGGCGCCGCAGGAATTCATCGATCGCTACATGGGCGTCTACGATGGTGGCTGGGACGAACTGCGGGAGCAGCGCAGGGCGCGGGCAGTGGAACTCGGTATTATCCCCGCTGATAGCGGCATGGGGCGAATGTCGACTACCGCTGACTGGAATGCACTGGATGCTGACCAGCGTCTCTATCAGGCCAAGCGCATGGCAGTCTACGCTGCAATGGTGGAAGCGATGGACTACAACCTTGGGCGTCTGGTGGATTATCTCAAGGCTCACGATCAGTACGACAACACCATCATCATATTCACGTCTGACAATGGCGCGGAGGCCAGCGGCCCCGCTGATCCACATTCCTTTATCGCCAGTCGTGGTCCGGCGGCGTTAGGTTACCACACCGATTATGAGCGCCTTGGTCTCAAGGGCAGTTACAACACCATCAGTCCCAGTTTCGCCAGCGCCGCGTCCAGCCCTCTGGCCTTTTACAAGTTCTACGCCGGGGAGGGCGGCATGCGAGTGCCGCTGATCGTGGCGGGGGCAGGACTGCCGTTGCAAGGTGTGCTGAGCAACGCCTTTTCCTTCGTCACCGATATCACGCCCACTGTGTTGTCGTTTGCCGGCGTGGCGCCACCTGCGGGACGTTACCGGGGTCGGCCAGTGGAGCCGATGATCGGTCGCGACCTGCAGCCGCTGTTGTTCGGGGAAGCAGGGCGGGTGTACGGCGCTGAAGATGCAGTGGGCTACGAATTGGCTGGCCACGCGGCTCTGTTTATGGGGGATTACAAAATTGTGTTCAATCGCGGCCCGCTGAGTGACAACCAGTGGCACCTGTACAACATCGTGCAGGACCCCGGTGAAACCACAGACCTGGCCTCTGTGGAGCCAGCGCGCTTGCAGCGCATGTTGGCCGCGTACGAGCGTTATGCCCGCGACAACCAGGTGCTGCCGGTGCCTGTGGGCTTCGATCACCTGAAACAAGTCGTTATCAATACACTCTATGGTCGGCTGCGGACTCCAGTGCTGGTGGGCTTGCTGCTGGCGCTGATCATGCTGCCATTCCTGGTGGCCTATCATATGAAAAGAATCGAGCTATAACATGTCCGATACACACACACTCTACGCGATCACCCACTCCCTGTACTCTGGGCGCGCCCGCAGTTACCTGATCAAAAACCAGATTCCCTTCCGGGAGTTATCTACCGGCCATGAGAGTTTCAAGGCCGACGTTTTGCCCAAAGCCAAATTGCCGACCATCCCCACGCTGGTGACGCCGGCCGGAGAAGTCATTCGCGACGGCGCCGCCATCATCGAGCACTTCGAGGCAGAGAATGGTCGCCCGTGTCGACCCATTGGCCCGAAGCAGCAAACAGTGAGTGCGCTGTTTGATGTGATCGGCACAGACGGTCTACTACGACCAGCCATGCACTATCGCTGGAACTTCCAGGAAGAGAACCTTGCCTTTGTGCGTTACCACTTCCTGCACTCGCAGCGCGATATGCCCACCCGCGAGGACAAAACCGAGCACATGATGGGGCGGATGCAGCAAGTTGCGAGAGTTTGGGGCGTCAGCGAGGAAACAAAGTCACTAGTGGAAAAACTCTATCTCGAGTACCTGGATACACTGAGTGCCCATTTCGAGAACTATCCCTACCTGCTGGGTTGGCGTCCCTGTATCGGAGACTTTGGCCTTCTCGCGCCGATGTACGCCCACCTCGGGCGCGACCCCTATCCCGCGCGCATCATGCAGCAGCGCGCCGTGCGTGTTTACCGCTGGGTAGAGCGCATGAATCGCGCTGACCAGGATGTGCCCGAGTATTTCAATGCCGGTGACGATTTTCTTCCCGACGACGAAGTGCCGGAATCGCTGCTGCAAGTGCTGAAGGTTATTGCCGAAGACTTCGTGCCGGAAACGCGCTCGGCAGCCGAGTTCATCAACCAGTGGTTGCAGGAGAATCGTCCGCAGCCGGGGTATGCGGCAGAGCGTTTTCTGGGCCAGTGCCAGTTTGAGCTGCGCGGGAAGACTATTACGTCAGCGGCCCAACCCTACCGATTTTTCCTGCTGCAGCGCGTGCAGGCAATTTACGATGTGCTGTGTTCTGCTGAGCAGCAGGTGGTGCGGGAGATGCTGGAGCGTTGTGGGATGGCGGAGCTGCTTTCTATCAGGTTGGATCGGTCAATTGAGCAGGTTGATAATCTGGAGGTCTGGTTGGCTTAGCTGGATTTAAGAAAGTTTTTTGGGGATTCGGGAGGGATTCTCGGCTAACGGCTTGGTGAAAAGCCTACTTTTTCCCGAAGCCTCGAATCGTAGTGCTCCAAGGCTAAAAACAGCGGTTCTTTCAGATTCATTTCCATTTTCCAGATGCTATAGGTAGGCACCACCGAGGTCCCGGGTGGGAGAGTGTTTTTCACCAAGCGAATATCGTGGAGCGACTGAAAAACACTCTCCCGCTCGGGGCCGTTTCGCAGAAGCCAATTCCAGGACGCCAGCACGCAGACAGAGCTTGCACTTTTGAGTGATACGCCAAAAAAAAGCATAGCCCAGAAGCGCTATACCTTAAAAGGTGAGAGCGCCTGTGTTACTGCAGCACTGCGCTCCTGGAAATCCTAGAAGAAGCTATAACGAACAGTCACACCCCAGGTACGTGGCGCTTCCAGCCAGAAACCCTCTGTGCCCGAGTACGCAATCGGTGCAGCAGTCAGCGTGGAGTAGGCTTCATCGGTTGCATTTTTCACCCATACGGCTGCATCCCAGTTATCATTTCGCCAGCCCAAGCGAACGTTCAACAGTTCCTTGTCCTGCTCGACACTGTCAACCTGATAGGTCGGGTTATTGAAATGGTCGCTCATGAAGCTGTAGTCGCTGCGCAGGTAAGTTACACCATCAGCGAGGGGCAGCAGCAGGGTTGCTGACACATTGCCGCTCCATGTGGGGGCAAAAGGCACATCCAAATTCAGCTCGTCCAGCTCGCCATCCGTGTACTTTGCATCCAGATACTGTAGCCCTCCCGACAACATCAGAAACTGCCAGGGTGCGGCAGAAAAATTCAGGTCCACACCCGTGCTGGTGCCCTCTGCGGCATTGCTGACAAATGTGCCCACCCCACTGGGCTGCTGGGCGAGAAACTGCAGGTCGCTAAACTCTGTGTAAAACGCACTGGCATTCACTTGCAGGCGGTTGTCGAACAGTTGTGACTTGATCCCCAATTCATAATTGGTGGTGTCCTCATCCTTGAATTCCCGTGATTCGCCCTCTCCGGCGACGCCGTTGAAGCCGCCTGACTTGGTGCCGGTTGATACGGATGTAAACACCATCGTTTCCTGATTCATGAAGTAAGTGAGGTTGGCCAGGCCGGTAAAACCATCGGATTCTCGGTTGAAGCTCTCATCAATGGGTGCGAATCCCTGCTCTACCAGCGATCTGCCGGTACCGAAGCTCAGCGCGGTGGACACTGGCTGGGTGAACAGGTCGGCATCCTTGGTCTCGGTGGTGTAGCGTATTCCAAGCGTTGTCGCCCAGTCTTCGGTGATGTTGTAGGTGGACTGACCGAACAGGGCATAGGTTTCCGTCGTCCATTTGTTGTCAAAAAAGACGGTATCGCCCGGCTGTACGAGAGCGCCAAACACGGGCCCTAATCCCGTCTGGGCGCCCGCGACCGTCAGCATGTCGTCACCGACGACGACGACACCCTCGCCAGTGCCACCTCGTGTTCGTTCCTCGTAGGCGAAAAATGCGCCCGCCATATATTGCAGCGGGCCATCCAGTTCACTGGTCACGCGAAACTCCTGTGAATACTGTTCTCCGGTGTATTTGTCATCGACAATTCCGAGTATGTCCAGTTGGGATCGGTCGGCGTCTGTCGAGCTTTTGTAGTCGTAGTCATTCCACGCGGTGAGGGAAGTCAGGACCGCCGTGTCCAGCTCGTAATCCAGCTTGACATTGACGCCGTCCGATTTCATGTCGAAATTGGAATCGATGTTCACATTGTTCTTGTAGTCAAAACCATCGTTGTTCGGAACTGGCAGGTCCTGGGCTACAAGTTGGTCAGTGACTGCGGCTGTCTGCGTGGCATCAGCAGCACAACAGCTGGTGTCACGGTCGACATGAGCGGCCGTAAGTTGCACGCTGAGCGCATCGGTGGGTAGCCACAGAAGTTTGCCGCGTATATTCCAGTCCTTGGCATCATTCAGATCGTCACCGGTATCACTCTCCATCCAGCCGTCGGTTTCATACCAGCTGCCAGCCAGGCTATACGCTACTGATTCGTTAATGGGGCCTGTGACCGATCCCACGTATCGTTGCATGGAGTAATCACCGAGGCTGGCTTCGACAAAGCCTTCAGTCTCGTCAATATTCGGGGTTTTTGTGATCACGCTGACGACGCCCGCATTGCTGTTTTTACCGTACAAGGTGCCTTGCGGCCCCTGCAGTACTTCAATACGTTCAATGTCCGTAAGATCTGACATTGCCAACCCGGAACTCCCCATGTAAACCCCATCCAGTATGAAGGCGACCGAGGCCTCCAGAGCGGGATCGTTTTGCGAGGTGCCGAAACCACGAATCCGCAGCGCAGAGGCAAAGGGATTGATATTAGAGCTGACGGTCAGCGACGGCACCAGTAATGCGACATCGCTGATATCGTGGATACCCGCTTCCTGGATAGTATTTTCAGACAGGGCATTCACTGTGATCGGAATATCTTGCAAGCTCTCTGCGCGCTTGGTGGCGGTGACTATAACCTCTTCCAGCATGGCTGTCTGAGCCAAAGCAGCGGTGCTACAGAGTGCGAGGGCAGATGCAAGCAGCTTCATTCTTGTCATTATCGTTCTCCGACTAACAGCCTTATGATTATATTAATTTTCGATTGTAATGTCATAGGCAGTGACATAATCTAATGGCATAAAGTATGCTTAAATAAATCGAATAGCAAGCTGGATTAAGAATAGTATCGCGAGTACTCGCTAGTAAAAGCGATGCAAAGGCAGAAAAGTGGAGCCACGAACAATGGAAGTCAGACGCACGCCCGACGAGCGCTTTGAGCATTTGCCCGATTACCCGTTCAAGCCAAACTACCTGCAGGTCGATGACAGCGAGGGCGGAGAGCTTCGCATCCACTACCTCGATGAGGGCGCGCTAGATGGCGACCTGGTGCTGTTGCTGCACGGCCAGCCCGCCTGGAGTTACCTGTATCGCCTTATGATCCCGCCGCTGGTTGAGGCGGGTTTTCGGGTCATAGCCCCGGATCTTGTGGGATTTGGGCGCTCCGACAAACCTACGCAATTGCAGGACTACAGTTACGCCCGCCACGTGGCTTGGATGAGCGACTGGTTGACCCAACTGGATCTCACTGGCGTTACCGTGTTTTGTCAGGACTGGGGCAGCCTCATCGGCCTGCGCCTGGTGGCGGCTTTCCCCGAGCGCTTTGCGGGGGTGGTATTGGCCAATGGTGGCCTGCCAACAGGGCCCATTCCCAAGGATTTCTCGGCGTCACTGAGGGAGGCCTACAAAAGCCTGCCTGTGGTTAAGGCGGCAGAGTTGGAAGCACGCTTCCGCGATAAATCCGGTGTGCCAGGCATGCTCTATTGGCGCAAGTTCTGTGCCGAAAGTCCCGAAATTTTATACCCCGGTGATGCGGTGATCAACAATGTAGGAAATACGAAAGTGTTAACCGACGAAGTGAAAGCAGCCTTCAATGCACCCTACCCAGACGAGTCGTATCTGGCCGGTGCGCGGCGCTTCCCTTCGCTGGTGCCACTGTTCCCAGACGATGCGGAAGTGGGGGAGAACACAGCGGCATGGGAAGTGCTCAAGCATTTTGATAAACCTTTTATGTGCGCGTTTTCTGATGACGACCCGGTGACTGCCGGGGGCGATAGGCCTTTCCTTAAAGCGGTACCCGGTTGTCAGGGTGTTGCGCACAGAACCATTACCGGCGCCGGGCATTTCCTGCAACACGAGCAGCCCGAGCAGTGTGTGCAGGCCATTCTGGATATTACTGGCCAGAGCTGAGTCTGATTGTATTGCTGGTGAAGATGCTGGCAGGCAGATGCCAGCGAGGGCAGAGCAGGCCAGACTAACAAAATTTAAACGCGGCCTGTCCCTGTCAAAAATTTCGTCCAATAGAGTTAAATGTAAGGAGACCAATCATGGAGGCACGCTTTACCGACGAGGAACTTGCTTTTCAGGCGGAGGTTCGCCAGTTTTTTGCCACTGTTCTCGATGAACAGTTAGTACAGAAGCTGCACGGTGCGGAAGCCTCGCCTCACCTCAAGGAAGGCATGATCGAGTATCAGCGCCGCCTCAATGCAAAGGGCTGGATGGCGCCAGGCTGGCCGGTCGAATATGGCGGTCAGGACTGGAGTGCGCCCCAGCATTTTATTTTCAACGCCGAGCGCGGCAAGGTGGGTGCGCCGGCGCCGATTCCCTTCGGTGTGACAATGGTAGCGCCGGTGATTTACACCTATGGCACGGAAGAACAGAAAGCGCGCTTTTTGCCGCGTATCCTCAATAGCGATGACTGGTGGTGTCAGGGTTATTCCGAACCCGGCGCCGGCTCTGATCTGGCGTCACTGCAGTGTAAGGCAGAGCGTGATGGTGAAGACTATATCGTCAACGGCAGTAAAATATGGACGTCGTTTGCCCAGGCTGCCGATTGGATTTTCTGTCTGGTGCGCACGGACAACAGCGGCCGTAAACAGGAAGGCATCAGTTTTTTATTGATCGATATGAAAACCCCCGGCGTTACGGTAAAGCCTATCGAAACCATCGATGGTGTTCATCATCTCAATGAAGTGTTCTTTGAGGATGTGCGGGTGCCGGTGGAAAACCGTATCGGTGAAGAGGGTAAGGGCTGGACTTATGCCAAATCCCTGTTGGTGCACGAGCGTTTGTCGATTGCCGAGGTGGCGGAATCCAAACGCAATCTGGAGCAGTTGCGCGAATTGGCCCGCGACGAAGTCAACGGTGGGCAAGCCCTGTTGGAGGACCCGATCTTTGCCAAACGCTTTGCCGATGTCGAAATCGATTTGATGGCGCTGGAATATACGGAACTGCGTGTACTGGCCTCCGCGGCTGATGGCGGCATGCCCGGACCGGAGTCCTCGTTGTTGAAATTACAAGGTACAGATATTCAACAGGCGATACAGGAATTGCGCATGGACGTGGCCGGCTACTACAGCCAGACCCTGCGAGGGGAACTGAGCGACGCGCAGCTGGGGCATGACTTCGCCAATTTTGCGCAGAAGCAGTATTTCCGGGGGCGTGCCTCATCTATCTACGGCGGCTCCGATGAAGTGCAGAAGAATGTTACCGCCAAGCACGTGCTGGGCCTGTAGGCAGAACGTAAGGGAAATAGTGATGAATTTTAATCTTTCCGAAGAACAAACCATGATCCAGGACAGCATTGCCCGTTTTGTCCAGGACAACTATGCGCTGGACCAGCGTAATGCCACCGTGGCGCAGCCGCACGGTTTCAGTGCTGAAAACTGGCAGCAATTTGCTGAGTTGGGCTGGCTTTCCATTCCCTTCGTAGAAGAGCTCGGCGGTTTCGGCGGCGGACCGGTAGACACCATAGTGATCATGCAGGAACTGGGGCGCGGACTTGTGGCCGAGCCGTTCCTGCCCACCGTCGTGCTGTTTGGTGGTCTGCTACAGGCCGGCGCCAGCGATCAGCTCAAGAATGAATTGATCCCGCAAATTATTGCGGGGGAATTGCAGGGGGCTTTCGCCTACCTCGAGCGCCAGAGCCGCTATGAAATTGCCGATATCAAAACGCGCGCCCGACAAGACGGCGTGAACTGGGTGCTCAACGGTGAGAAGACTGTGGTTCTAAATGGCGGCGCTGCCGGGAAGTTGGTGGTGGCTGCACGCACGTCTGGCGAGCAATCGGATCAGAGCGGTATCACGCTGTTCCTGGTCGATGCTTTTGCCGATGGGCTGGAGTCCACCAGCTACCGCATGACGGATGGCCGTGAGGCCGCCAACATCCGCCTCAATAATGTGGTTGCTGACGCGGTGCTCGGTGGCACAGGGGAGGGCTACACCCTGATGGCACCGGTGGTGGATAAGGCTATTTTGGCGATCGCCGCTGATGCACTCGGCTCTATGGAGTTGCTCAATGCCCAAACGCTCGACTACCTGAAAACGCGCAAGCAGTTCGGTACCCCTATCGGTTCTTTCCAGGCCTTGCAGCATCGCATGGTGGACATGTTTGCCGCCTGCGAAAAAACCAAATCCCTGCTGTACCGAACAGTGTGCGCGATGGATACGGGCGATGAAGATACCCGGCGCAGCCTGCTGGCCTTGAAATTGATAGTGGGTCGCGCTGGCCGCCTGATTGGCGGTGAGGGCATCCAGATGCACGGCGGCATGGGTATGACGGAAGAACTGTCGGTGGGTTTCTACGTCAAGCGCCTGATGATTGCCAACACCCTGTTTGGTGATGCTGATTATCAGCAGCAGCGTTTCTCTGCCCTGGTGAACGCTCCGGCGAAACTGGCGGCGGCCGCAACGGCAGCGTGAAAAAAACTAGTGGAAAAAATCGGGGACAGACCATGTTCAAACGTTTTAAACGTGGTCTGTCCCCAATAAAGGATTGAGAATGATTGATTACACGAAAGAAGGTGACCTCCATCTGGTGACCATGAATGCCGGCCCCAATGTGTTCTGCCCACAGTGGCAGCAGCGCATGCTGGATATTCTCGATCAGGTGGAAGTTGACTGCGGACAGGGCGTCGCACTGATTCTGGCAGGCGAGGGTAAGTTCTTCTGTAACGGCTTGAATCTGGAAGTGGTGTCTCAGCTCGATGCGGCGGGTATGCAACTGTTTGCCAGTCGTATGGCCGAGATACATAAACGTTTTCTGGTGTTGCCCTGCCCCACAGTGGCGGCGATGAATGGCCATGCCTTCGCCGCAGGCGCTTTCCTCGCACTGTCTCTGGATTACCGCATCATGCGCGAGGACCGGGGCTGGTTCTGCGTGTCAGAGGTGGATGTGGGCGTGCCCATTCCGCCCTCCATGATGGGCATTCTCCGAGGTAAGTTGCCCGCCAATACCGTCAGGGATGCGGTGCTAACCGGCGAACGTTATACCGCGGATGAGGCGATGGCGGCAGGCATTGCTGACGGCAGGGCATCCATGGAAGAACTTCTGGATCAGGCCAAAATTCTGGCCGGCCAGCTGGCCACCAAGGAACCTGGTATCTTCAAAACCCTCAAGCAAACCTTGTTCGGATCCATGGCTGATGCCCTGGTGGCGAGTTAATCAATCGGACTTTTTGGGAGTCGTGTTTCTATGATCAAGAAACTACTTACCGCCGTTGTGCTGGTGCCGCTCTGTTTGATCCTGTTTTTGTTCTGGCTGGGATTCCTGTCATCCCGGCCGCCACTCACGACCGATCCTGCGACCCTGGCGGGAGATGGCAGCGCTCTCAATTACTGTGAACTACCCCAACTCGATGGCAGCGGCAAGCTGGCCGTAGATATCCCCAAGGGCAATACACCAGGATGTGGCTACGCGCATTACCCACTGCCGATTCTGGCCCAGTGCACCGAGCCGCTGCCGGAAGGCGCTGCGGATATTCGCGGCCTATGGCTGGGCGTTGAAGGCGGTCACGTGGGTCACATCGAGCGGGTCGAGCAATGTGGTAGCCGCACCGTGATGACGTCGAGCGGGATTATTCATGACTACGGCCCGAACAGCACAGCGGGACTTAACACCGACGATACCGAGGGCTCGGTACTGTTCACTGTGGGCAATGACGAGTATTGCCCGCGCACCTCTGCCTCCATGATATGGGATGACGGTGTGCTCAACTTCCACGTCTTCGGCTGGGGGCCGGTGGTGGTGAAGCGCTACCTCCGCCAGGGGCGTGATGGCGAACAACTGGTGTGGGATTACGCGGACGGCAGCACCACGGTTATGGACAGGATCTGTACCCTGCCCGAGGAATATAAAGTGCCTGCACCCAGAGGCAAGCGAATTGCTTTTTTCAACGGCGAGGGGTCGTGATGTCGTCAGTCGATAGGCTGGATGAGACAGTCCTGGCGGACTACCTGGAACGCAATATGCCGGGGTTCAAGGGGCCACTGAGCGCCAGTAAATTCCCCGGTGGCCAGTCAAACCCAACGTTCAAAATAGATGCAGGTTCCGGGACCTATGTACTGCGCCGGCAGCCACCGGGCAAGTTGCTCAAGTCTGCCCACGCCGTCGACCGGGAGTATCGGGTTCTGGCTGCGCTTCATGGGACGGACGTGCCTGTCGCCGAGGTCTATCACCTGTGTGAGGATCCCTCGGTGATCGGCTCCATGTTCTACCTGATGAAATACTGCGATGGCAATGTCTATTGGAACCCCGCGCTCGCGGAGATCGATAATCGCGAAACCCGCACAGCAATGTATGACCAGATGGCGCAAACCCTCGCGGGCATACACAGTATCGATATCGAAGCGGTGGGGTTGTCAGATTACGGCCGGCCGGGAAACTACTTTGAGCGGCAGGTGGGGCGTTGGACCGGACAGTACCGGGCATCAGAGCTGAAAAAGAACGACGCCATGGATCGGCTGATCGGCTGGCTGGAAAAGCATCTTCCCGCAGACGATGGTCAGGTGGCGTTGGTGCATGGAGACTTCCGACTGGATAACCTGATGTACGCCAAAGATAACAGCCGGGTAATTGCGGTGCTGGACTGGGAGCTTTCCACGCTGGGGCACCCGTGTGCAGATCTGGCCTATCAGTGTATGGCCATGCGCCTGCCGGCCAAAGAGCAACCGCAAATGGCTCCCTCCGGTCTCGTCGGACTCGATCTGGAGCGCCTCGGCCTGCCCAGTGAGGAAGAATATGTCGGGCGCTACTGCCAGTACCGGGGCATCGATCGCATCGACAACTGGAACTTCTTCCTGGCGTTCAGTTTCTTTCGATTGGCGGCAATCGCGCAAGGGGTCGCCAAGCGCGCAACCCAGGGTAATGCGTCCAACGCATCGGCTCTCGAGGTTGGTGACATCGTGGAGCCACTGGCGACTATGGCACTTGAAATCATCGCATAGTCAGACGGAAAGAAAAAAGAATACGTAAGAGAGCGCACAAAATAGTCTGAGACACTTAATTTCAGGCAAGATGTGTCGGCTCTTTTTGGGACAGTTTTAGACATTTCACAACGAGACCAGAGGACTCTTCAAATGGCTACAAATCTATTTGATCTCACCGGAAAGATCGCGCTTGTAACCGGCGCAAGCCGCGGTATTGGAGAATCCATCGCAAAATTGCTGACGGAACAGGGCGCACACGTCATCGTGTCCAGCCGCAAAATTGATGATTGCCAAGCCGTTGCCGATGCCATTTTGGAAAGCGGCGGCAGTGCCGAGGCGCTGGCCTGTCACGTTGGCAGCATGGAGGATATTACCAACACCTTTGCGACGATCAGGGAGCGCCACGGCCGCCTCGATATTATGGTGAACAACGCGGCCACCAATCCTTACTTCGGCCATATCCTGGACACCGATCTGGCGGCGTACAACAAAACCGTGGAAGTGAATATTCGCGGTTACTTCTTCATGTCGGTAGAAGCGGGCAAACTGATGAAGGAGCAGGGCGGTGGCGCTATCGTCAACACCGCTTCAGTCAACGCGCTTCAGCCGGGCGATATGCAGGGCATCTACTCTATTTCCAAAGCGGCCGTCGTCAACATGACCAAAGCCTTTGCCAAGGAGTGCGGCCCGCTTGGAATCCGTGTTAATGCATTGCTACCGGGGCTGACCAAAACCAGATTTGCCGGCGCACTGTTCGATCAGGAAGACATTTACCAACACGTTGTTACCTCGATACCGATGGGACGCCACGCCGAAGCGGACGAGATGGCAGGCACTGTGCTGTACTTGGTTTCCGACGCCAGTAGTTATACCAGTGGTGAGTGCGTCGTGGTGGACGGTGGCGTCACCCTTTAGGCGACAATGTTCGGGCGCTTGAAACTGGGGATAGACCACAGTTTCATAAGTTTGCCTTGTCTAACCAAGCTCCCTGGGCGGCAGTGGTTTCAATGTTAAGCTGCCCTTCGAGCCCAGCTTCACGATGTTGGGAGATGTCTTTCATGGTTGGCGATTGCATCATTTCGAGCATAGCCGTTCGGGAAGGGTATACGGCAATAGCCACTTGGTCCCACAATTCCTCTACCTCGCCCAGCATCAGCCGCTCTACGTCGGCGAAAAATGCGCCGCAGCCGCCAAACTCCAGCAGTAGATTTGAGACTGCCTCGCTGTAGAGTTTATACGCCTCGGCGCCGGTCAGCTGGGTTTCCCGGCCATCTGAGTATTCAGCTTTTTCCTTGAACTTCAGCAGGTTCACCATATAGATGGGGCCCGTGGCGCCCGGTTCAAAAAATCCCTTTATCTGCGCATCGTTGGGCTTAACGCTGTTCTTTACTTCCATGCTGCGGCCTCACAATAGGTTGAGTTCAAACTACGGGCTTACATCGCGGATTTGCCTGAACGTTTCCTTATTCCCTGAAACTAGAAACAGGGCTAACGCAGCACAGGCGGAATATTAAATGTAATGCCGTTTACCTTGGTTTAATATAATGGCAGTATATATGTCATTAATAAAGTGGGCAATCCAGTTTGCCTACAGTCGGACAGAGGGGACGCAACTGCTTTTCTGTCGGGAATCCGCTCTCCTTCGATTGCGCTGGGACAGAGTCATGTTGAAAAAATCGCTTTTATCATTAATGCTGATCGTCGCTGTCATTGGCGGGTTTGCCTGGTTCAACCGAATCGACCTGATGCTGGCGGTGGTCAAATACCAATCGGGACAGGAGTTTGTGGTCGAACCCAACCGGCAGGTACCCTGGGCGCAGGGTTCGCAGGACGCCACCGAAAGCCCGGCGGACCGCCCCCCAAATATCATCCTGATCCTGGCCGATGACCTTGGCTACAACGACATTTCGACGTTCGGCGGCGGGGTGGCCGGTGGTCGGGTGAAAACTCCAAACATCGATCAGCTGGCTGCCAAGGGTGCTGTCTTCGAGCAGGCGTATGCCGGCAATGCCACCTGCGCACCGTCGCGCGCCATGATCATGACCGGACGCTACCCCACTCGCACGGGCTTCGAGTTCACCCCCACGCCCTCCGGCATGGGCCCCATGATTACCGCGATTAGCAGCAGTCTGGATAACGGCCTGCCCACTGGCCTCTTTAACGAAGCGGGCGCAGCAGAAGCCCCACCGTATGAGCAGCAGGGCTTACCCAGTTCGGAGGTGACTGTGGCCGAGGTATTGCGTGAGCGCGGCTACTACACGGCGCATATCGGCAAGTGGCACCTCGGCCGAGACAAGGGCTCTACGCCCAATGACCAGGGTTTTGATGACAGCCTGCTGATGACCAGTGGGCTCTACCTGCCGGAAGACGACCCTGACGTGGTCAATGCCAAGCTGGATTTCGACCCTATTGATCAGTTTCTGTGGGCTCGCATGGACTATGCGGCCTCTTTTAATAATGACGGTGATGTTCGTTTCCGGCCAGGTGGGTACCTCACCGACTACTGGACGGATGAATCGATCAAGGTGATCAAAGCCAACCGGAACAGGCCGTTCTTCCTGTACCTCGCCCATTGGGGGACGCATACCCCGCTGCAGGCCACCCGCGAGGATTACGAGGCTGTGGGTGATATCAAGCCGCACCGCCTGCGGGTCTACGCGGCGATGGTCCGGGCGCTGGACCGCAGTGTGGGACGAATTATGGCAACGCTGGAAGAGGAGGGCCTGGTGGAGAATACTCTCGTGATCTTTTCCAGTGACAACGGCGGGCCGGGTTATATCGGGCTGTCCGATATCAACGCACCCTATCGCGGCTGGAAGCTGACAAACTTCGAGGGTGGGCTGCGCGTGCCCATTTTCATGCGATGGCCTGCACATATTGCGCCCGGTACCCGCATCGAAGCGCCCGTTGCGCATATCGATTTGATGCCCACCATGGCGGCGGCTGCGCGGGCTGAAGCGCCACAGAGTGTGGTTATCGACGGCCTCAACCTGCTGCCGCTGGCGACAGGAGGCGGCGCTGCGACCTGGTCACGCGAAACCCTGTTCTGGCAGAGTGGCTATTACCGTGCGGTGCGCCACGGGGACTGGAAACTGCAAGTGTCTGACCGCCCTGACAAGATCTGGCTTTACAACCTGGCGGACGATCCCACCGAGCAGAGCAACCTGTCCGCAGCGCGTCCGGACAAACTTGCGGAACTGCGGGCGCTGCTGGATGCGCACCAGACGTCGGCGCGCAAGCCACTGTATCCCTACGTGGCGGAAATGCCGGTGGCGGTCGATAAAACCCTGGCGGAGCACTTCCAACAGGGTGACGAGTATATTTACTGGCCTAACTAAAAGAGCCAACCGTTTCAAAATCTATTAAACTCTAAATCAAGGTATTTTTATGAACTTGCTTGATCGACATTTCCCTCTGTTAAGTTGGATTCCAAAAGCCAGAGAAGTCAGGCTAATTCCTAAAAAACCACTCTCTAAAATGGCTAAAACCCGTGATGCTTATATAAGAGCTAAGCAGTTAAAGTTACCGATTCTGAAAGACGCTGTTAATGCGTCAGATATTTCTGCAGTTCAATTCCAAATAGGCCGGCCCCGCAATATGCGGTTCTTACCAATAGATCAGACGTTTTTGACCACTACAAAATTTCACGCTGGTGGATATATGGTGAGGGCGGCCCAGAAACCTTTGTCAAATACCTCAAAAGGAATCCTAAAGGTACCTTTTATAGCAACCTGGCGGATTCCTATATCTATTAGATACGCAAGGGCATTATGGATGCCGACATGTTGGAACAATGCCGCAGCTTGATAGAAAAACATAAGTTGGAGAAACAGTGGTACACAGGTGCTAGAAAAATATCCTCAAGTCTGGAAGTATTTAAAATTTATCATGCTTATATGAACAACACCTATAGCGGAGAGAAAGTGGTTTATCAATCACCGTTATATAAGCGGGTGATTGAGCTATGACGCTTCAAGATTATCAAATCGACCCTCAAGGTTTTTATAAGAAATCTATTGGCCCCGCAGAATATGGCAGAGCTGCCGGTGGATCATGCTCACAACGGTATGAGCCTGTTGTCCGATGGCATGATGGTCACCCGCAACCTTGAGCACAATCACAACAAAAAAACAGTCTTCACTATTTTTGATCTAAGTACACGAGAAGTCGTTATGGCAGTCGAATTTGTTGGTGCCTCTATCGGTCGCTTCTGGCAGGCCATGCCGGACAATAAGATCACCGGTCAGCAAGGCATCATGGTGTCGCTACCGAAATGTCGCGCTATTTCAGTCTGATGGAGGTCAGTTCCTGGGCTGGCCCAGCAGGGTTTTCATGAGGCGGGGCTTTTGGCGCTGTGTTGATCCGGGATCACGCGGCAGTACGAAATGGTCGGCCATGCCGGAATCGATAATGCCATCGGTATGCAGGGGCTCCAGTCCACCGCTGGGCTCAAACAGTTGCTTGATACGATGTTGGTCCTGTTCATTGAGCGCGTTAAATTCTTGCTGCAAGATCTGGCGGCAGTACACGCGATAGTTGGTGGTTTTGGTGCCCTTGAAAGTGAAGGTATTGCCACGGTAATCAAATCGTTGTTGGTTGCTGCGAAATGCCACTGCGTTCTGGTGCAGGTAGGGCAGGTAGTCCCTGGCGATGCGTTCCAGCAGAGGGTCCCAGTAGTCACTCTGTGGCCAAACCCAGTGTTGCGCCGCTGGTAGCTTGTCGATTTTGGCATTCCACAGGCGTGCCAGCCACTCGTAGGTATTCGGCCCGCGCCTGCGTACGACTTCGGCCGACTCAGGGTCATTGCCGAAGTGACGGAACATCGGGCCGAAGTAACCGAAATCTGCCGCCGACGGATGGCTGCCCAGCAAGTAGGGTTGATCGGCTAACACGGGCTCCAGGAACTCCAGCTCCCTGAGCAGCATGTCACGCACATCCCCCGCATTTTCCCGGGTGACGCCGTCGTCCCAAAGCCATTCCTTTAACTGGCGGCGACCGAACAGAAATCCCAGTGGCCTGCCTAACGCTGGATGTGCCATCTCCGATGCGATGCGCCAGCCTAGCGCCCAACGGGAGGCGCGGGGTTGCCAGCGCCACCACATGGCTGGGCGCCACAGCCATTCATCGCCATAGTCTTCCAGCAGCAGGGCGATAAACCGCAGGGCGGGATCCTGCGGCAGTATCGGCGCCTGCGGGTAGCGCTGTTCGAACCACTGCAACATGGGTGTGGTATCGAACAGCCATTTGTCATCGGCCGTCTGCACCGCGGGCATTTTTTTGTAGCCGGTATTTTCTGCCACGGCACGCATGTTTTTCATATTGGCATCAACCGTGCTGTGCGGTATTGCCTTGTAGCGCAGGTAGGCTTCCAGCTTGCCGCTGAAGTAGGAGATATCCGACTTGTAAATCTGGTATGGCGCGTGAATATCACTCAGACGATGTGCTGCCTTTTCCAACTCCGGCATTAGTCCCACCACAGCGCGTTGATGTTAAGGTATTTCTTGTCGCCGGAGAACGGCATCTGCGAGCCGATCTCGTAGGGAATATTCTTGAAATCCAGTGCGGTAAGTCCCGTGCGGACGAACGGATAGCCGTGCACGCCATATATCTTGATCATTTTTATTCTCCTTGATTGTACACTTATCACTGGCGGAAGACCACTATTATGAACCTGTGTGCTGACCCCGATTTCTCGAAACCCTCCAGCTATCAATCACTGCGGTCAAGGTCAGCAGTATCAAACCCAGCAGTAGCCTCGGGTCGCTCAGGTACAGATCGGTTTCCATTGGATAGGCAATGGTCTTGTCCAGTGCTGCTAGCTTGAAGTCATGGGGGCCAAGAATTGCAGGATTGCTGATGATCTCCATAAATGAACGCCGACTGCGGTAGCGTAACAGAGCGGCATCCGTCCACTGCTCGGCGCCCTCAATGCCCGTAATGTCGATCGCCGAGTACACGGCAGGTCCCATGAGGACGGGGTGGCAGGCGCGTTTTAGCAACTGCGGAATCATGTGTTTCATGTACAGGCCCATGAGGGTATCAGCATCGGCATTGGCCGGGGCGCCCTCCAAGGCGGGGGGATTTTCATTCATGTCGAGATTGTTGACCATCAGGAACTGGCGGCCGCTGTCATTGCGCAGGAATTTGGCGTAGTAATCCACCCGCTCCGGGGCGACACCATTGCCAGTCATCACCTCGATGAATTCATCAACTTCTTCATTACTCAGTGGGCCGCCAAAGTCGGTGTACCAGAAGACGAAAATCGCATACAGCAGAGCTGGGAACAGCCAGAGTTTTACGCGAGTAGACATAAGAATTTCTCATTGTTGTGGGGTGCGACTGGTGCCGATTTCGATAAGGCAATCAGCTGAGATAGTGCTCAATAATGCCGCGCCCGGCGAACAGTGTCTTTACACTGGTATCCTCCGCCGCGCCTGCGCGCAGCAGTTCATCCTGCACGTGCAGCCTAGCCAGGTTCAGGCGCCTCTGGGTACGGGCCCGGGTGCCGCCAAAGCCATAGTCGAACTCGTAGTACTTCTCTCCGGCAAGGCCGGCGGCAATATTGGCTGTAGCCGACTTATAGTAGCTACCCTGCAGGTAGTCCAGCACGGTCGACAGGGTATCAGGCACGCTGTCGTCCGCGGGCCAGGGCGCGAGCTCATCCTGCCAGTCGCTGAAGAATTGAGCGGTGTAATGATGCAGCATGCTGCGATGCTCGCCCAGCCAGCTTTCCGGCTGCGGGTCGCACACAAAGTGGGCCTTGCTGGCTCCGGCCAGGGCGAAGTCAGCGAGGCAGGGCCGGTCGCCCAGAAGGAAGTCGTTGGCGGCGAAGTGCACTGCCAGTGCGCTCAGCATGTTCTTGAAATCGGCTTGCACAGCAGCGGATTCCTCCGGTCCCGCGCCGTTAACTTCGCACACATTTTTGCCAAAGCCCTCGTACATCATAGGGCCGATGGGAGCCAGTCGCTTCAGTTCTTCGGGTGAGAAGGGTTTGTCGATGGAGCGATCCAGCATCATATTGGCGCCAAAGCGCGGGCCAACCCAGGCGACATTGTCCGGGTAACACCAGCGGGAGTGTACGCATACCCGGCCCAGCCAGTGATTGAAAGCGTCCTCCAGCATGAAGCAGCAGGCGCGTTGCAGGGGTGTTTCGGGAATGACTGCGCGTTCCCCAAAGCGGTCGCTGAGCATCGGGCCAATGGCGATGGTGTCGTAGATGAGCCACTTATCGGGCGTCATCAGCAGGGGAACGAACGGGGTGCCGGCTTTGGCCTCCAGTTCAGCCTTGCGTTCCTCGGTCTTGAACAGGTAGCGCCACGGTATCTGCTGAAAGCGCAGCTGGGCTTCCAGCTTGCGCGTAAAAAAGCTCATCTCGCTGCCGATGAGTTGGTATTCACCTCTGTACACAGTCTCTCCTTGCCGCGGGGCTGAGCCTTCGCGTGAGCATTTTCCTGAATCTGCTGAAGACAGGTTTACATATTGACACTTATTGTGTCAATATATTTGAGCTTTGCTGGATGTGATCCAGCCGTCTCTATATTGCGGTGATCAGGAGTAGTACCTATGACGAAACAGGAACCGATTCGTTTAGTGGGTGGCACGGCTTCCCCCTATACACAAAAAATGGTGGCCCTATTGCGCTACCGGCGAGTGCCTTACGCGGTAACCTGGGGGCAGGTAGAGCCGGTGTGCGATGCCCTAGGCATAGATAGACCCAAGCCGGTTTTAATGCCCACCTTTTTGTTCGAGGCAGAGGACGGCATAAAAGCGCAGTGCGATTCCACGCCCATTATCCGTCGCCTTGAAGGCATGTATCCGGGTCGCTCGGTACTGCCGCAAAACCCGGCGCTGGCCTTTATCGATTACCTGATCGAGGATTTTGCCGACGAGTGGTGCACCAAATATATGTTTCACTACCGCTGGTACCCACAAGTGGATGCGGATAACGCCGGAACGCTGTTGCCCTTGGGTATGGATGTGAGCTTGGCGAAAGATGCCCTTGAGCAGCTCAAGAAATTTTTTTCAGAGCGCCAAATCAGTCGTCTTTATGTGGTCGGCTCCAATGACACCACCGCCCCGGTGATCGATGCCAGCTATCGACGCTTCCTCGCTGCCATGGAAAACCATCTGGCTAACCAGAAGTTCATGTTGGGGAATCGCCCGGCGGCGGGTGACTTCGGGCTCCACGGCCAGTTGACCCAGTTGGTGGGATTTGACCCGACACCTCGCGCCATCGCCCATGAAGTCTCGCCGCGCACCGTGGCCTGGGTGGATCAGATGTACGACCAGAGTGGCCTGGAACCCTCTGAGAGTGATTGGGTTGAGCTCAAGAATCAGCCAGAAAGCCTGCGCGGCCTGATGGCAGAAATTGGCCGCGGCTATGCCCCGGCGCAATTGGCAAACGCCCGCGCCGCGCAGGCCGGCGAGAAAACCTGGGAAGCGGAAATCGACGGCGCTCCCTGGAACCAGCAAACCTTCCCCTATCAAGCCAAGTGCCTGCAGTGGACCAATGAACGTTACAGCGCCCTTGGCGATGCAGACCGTGCGCAGGTCGACGCCCTGCTTGCTGGCACCGGTGTAGAGACCATGTTGTCGCCGGGCTGAGAGCCGGCATTACATCGTTAGAGAATTTATATATGAGTGCGCAGTGCTGTGGATATCGTGCAGGACACAATGAACAGATTTTACGAGGTGGTGAGTAGGTTGGCCGCCCAATACGCTTGGCCGAGGAGAGCGAGTGATGGGATTTGAAATCAATGACAGGGTAAAAGAGCTGAACGCCAAACTTGAGGTGTTCATGGCAGAGCATATTTATCCGCGGGAACACGACTGGGAGGAATGGTGCCTGGACCAGAACAATCTCTGGGTAACGCCGCTCTGGTACGACGAGCTTCGAGAGCGCGCCAAAGCCGAGGGCCTGTGGAACTTGTTTCTGCCGCATGAGTACAAGCCCTGGAGTCCTGGCCTGACCAACGTGGAAATCGCGCCCTTGTTCGAGACTATGAGCAAGGTGACCTGGGGGCAGGGTGTGTTCAACTGCAACGCCCCGGACCGCGGCAATATGGAAGTGTTGGCTAAGTACGGTACGCAAGCGCAACAGGAGTATTGGTTACAGCCACTGCTGGCAGGTGAAATTCGCAGTGCCTACGCCATGACCGAACCACAGGTAGCATCTTCAGACGCGACCAATATGGAATTGGAAATAAAGCGCGATGGTGATGAGTACGTACTCAATGGTCGCAAGTGGTGGACCACGGGGGCACTAAACCCGCGCTGCAAAATTATGTTGGTGATGGGTAAATCCAACCCTGAGAATGAACGGCACCGCCAGCACTCCACTATTTTAGTGCCGCGTGATACGCCCGGGGTGAAAACGGTGCGGCAATTGCGCGTGTTCGATAATCTGCACTCACCCGGCGGCGAAGCAGAGTTGCTTTTCAATAATGTACGCGTGCCAGTGAGCAATATGATCAAGGGCGAGGGCTGCGGTTTCGAGATTGCACAGGGGCGTCTCGGACCGGGCCGCTTCCAGTACGCGATGGGTCTGGTGGGGTTGGCGCAGCGCTGCCTTGAATTAATGTGCGCTCGCGCTCAGGAGCGTGTGGCCTTTGGCGAACCACTGATCAAGAAAACCAGCGTGCAGCACGAGATTGCCCGTTGCCGCTGTGATATCGAGCAGGCGCGACTGCTGACCCTGCAGGCTGCTCACGTGATGGACACCCAGGGTATGAAGGCGGCGATCCCCTATATCAGCATGGTCAAGATTGTTGCCCCGAACATGGCGCAGCAGGTAGCCGACCGTGCCATGCAGGTGTTCGGTGGCATGGGTGTTTGTCAGGACACCCTCATTCCGCAGGTATTCACTTTGGCGCGCTTCTCGCGCATTGCCGATGGCCCGGATGAGGTCCATATGTCCCAGCTTGGGAAACTGACTGCGCGTGCGTTGAACGCGTAAAAAAAGGAAAGATGATGATTCGCAAGACTCTTTTAATCGAGGCCATACGCGCCGCGCCGATGGCTTTCGCAACCGATATCCTCGTCTCAGAGGTCATCAATACGTCGGTCATCAAAAAATAACCGGAAAAATAACCGGGACAGATATATTTTTTCTTACTTACACTGCTCGAAATCATGTCGCCAGCCGCAAAGATCACTACAGCAACACGGTAGCGACGAGGTACTCGCCCAACGGATTGCTCAAGTTAGTGACGGATCCGCTGTC
>JBDNIE010000077.1:0-13768 GCA_041688425.1 Halioglobus sp.
GGTTTGACGGTTTGACGGTTTGACGGTTTGATGGTTTGAAGGTCGGGTGTTATATATGCCTGCGGCTCTTATGAGTCTTTTATAACAATGATAAATTGATTCGCAATACAGTCGGGAGACAATCGTGAAAAATATTCTGGGTATGCCGACCGCTGTACTATTTTCGCTCATGCTGACTTTCCTCAGCTTTGGCCCGTTCGCTTATGCCAGCGACGAGCCTGTGCCGCGAATTGCGGTTACGGGGGAGGGCAGCGTTGATATTGCACCTGACATGGCGGTGTTGATGGTGAGTGTCAATCGCGAAGCCAGCACGGCGCGCGAGGCACTGAGTGCGAATTCTGCCGCCATGAGCAAGGTGCTGGAAGCGATGACAGGCCTGGGCATTGCCAAGCGCGATTTGCAAACGGCTAACTTCGATATCCAGCCCCGTTACACCTACCCTGATCGGCAGAGTACGGCCCCGGCAGAACCTCCCAAGCTGGTGGGCTATATTGTGCGTAATGCGCTCTCCGTGCGGGTGCGTGATATCAGCAGGGTGGGTGAGGTGCTGGACACCTCTGTGACGCTGGGAGTCAACGAAGGCGGTAGTATTCTGTTTACCAACGATGATCCGTCTGCCGCGATCACTCGGGCACGTGTTAAAGCGATGGAAGATGCGTTGGCCAAGGCACGTACGCTGGCAGAAGCGGCGGGGGTCGCTTTGGGGGACGTACTGGAAATTTCCGAGCAGAATTACAGCCCGCGTCCCATGTTGATGATGGCGAAGGCGGAGATGGCCATGGACAGCAATGGTTCTGTGCCGATCGCTGCGGGGGAGAATACCTACCAAGTGACGGTGAATGTGTCGCTGGCTATCGTGCAGTAAGGCTAAGAGACTATGCGTATAGGATTTTTTGCAGGCGGTAGTCTGGATCTGTTGCAGTCAGAGTTGGTGTAGCGGTATGAAAAAATCGCAGACGAATGCCCCTTGCACTGGTGACTCGGCTGATGAAACCAATCCCTATGCGTCGCGAAAAACGGCGTACTACACACTGGTTATTCTGACAGTTGTCTACAGCTTCAATTTTATTGACCGACAGCTGCTGGCTATCCTGCAGGAATCCGTAAAAGCCGACCTGGGTCTCTCAGACAGTCAACTCGGCTTGCTGACAGGATTCGCGTTCGCGGCCTTCTATGTCACTGCGGGTATTCCCATTGCACGCTGGGCGGATCGAAGCAACCGGCGCAATATTGTGGCGGCGTCGCTTTTTATCTGGAGTTTCATGACCGCAATCAGCGGCTTTGCGCACAATTTTTTCCAGCTGCTTATGGCGCGAATTGGCGTTGGCATCGGGGAGGCGGGTGGTAGCCCGCCGTCTCACGCCATGATCTCGGACATCTTTGCACCCAATGAACGCGCCGGTGCCATAGGGTTTTACTCTATGGGTGTCAATATCGGTATCCTGTTCGGCTTTTTGGCGGGAGGTTGGCTGAACGAGTTCTTTGGCTGGCGCGTTGCCTTTATGGTGGTCGGCTTGCCAGGCATTCTACTCGCGCTCATTGTCTGGTTGACCGTCGCCGAGCCTATCCGCGGATGGAACGAGCAGCGCGAGGACAGCGATGAATCGGTTCCGTTGATGCAGGTCCTTGCGCTGTTGTGGAGTCGCCGCGCCTTTCGGCACATGGCGATCGGCGCTGGACTGAACGCTTTTGCCGGTTATAGCACCAGTAACTGGATAGCATCCTTTATGATCCGCTCCCACGGTATGAGCACGGGTGAACTCGGCACCTGGCTGGCGCTAACGATTGGTTTAGGTGGCGCGGTGGGTGTATTCGGTGGTGGCCTGCTGGCCGATCGTATGGCAACGCGCGACCAGCGCTGGTATATGTGGCTGCCGGCGATAACGGGCTTCATCTGCGTGCCGTTTATGGTCGCGGTCTACCTGGTGCCTGACGCCTATACCTCGCTGATACTGGGTATCGTGCCGGGTATCCTGTTTAACATCTATCTGGGTAATACCATTGCCACGACACACGGCCTGGTGGGATTGCGCATGCGAGCGCTATCGTCTGCAATTCTCTTCCTGATTATCAATATCATAGGACTTGGGTTGGGGCCCTTCAGTGTCGGAATGCTGAGTGATTACCTATTGCCAACTCTCGGTGCCGATTCCCTGCGCTACGCGATGGTATACCTGTTACCCGCGGTCATGTTCTGGTCGGCCTGTCACTTTTACCTGGCGGCGCGTACCTTGAGGGAGGATCTTGCGAACGCGCCTCGATAGGGTGCGATCATTGCAAGTTCATGACGCATTTCGCCCCACTCTCTATGGTCTCAGACGGTCCCTTCGATCTCCACTTGCTATGGCGCCTACGTACCTTCCTTCGGATTACGAAAATGCCATCCAATTAACCGCCGATCTCGCCGCTTAAGGCCGCGCTACTCGCTGCGTATCGTTTGCCTTGCGCAGACTTTTGGATTTCAGCTTGGCTTTTGGTTTGTGTTTTGGCTTGCTCTCGGAGCGCAATGTGGCGTGCTGCGCCGCCAATTGTAATTCCTGATAGGACTCTTCCAGGCAGGCTTTATAAAACTGGGGGTCTGGCATCATTTCGCGACAGGATACAAAATTGATAGTGATGACACCGGCGCCGCTGATGACCGCGTGAAACAGGCCCATCAAGTCCAGAAGTGGCCCCATACCCATCATCAGGTGCACCTTTGCACCGGCCAGATACAGCGGAATCTGCGGTCCTGGGACGTTGGAAATAACCACATGGCAGGGCATGGGCCGCTCGGTTTGCGCTGCGGCGATGGTGGCCAAACGGAAACCCCAGCCCAGTACTTGCGGGATGAGGATCTCGCTGATATCCATCATCACACTGCCACCGAGTGCATTGGAGAATGCGTTGGATTGCTGCGCGCTTTGATTAACGAGGCGCAGGCGCTCCACTGGATCAGCGACATTGTCCAGCGCTTTACGCATGGCCTTGACCTCGGCCAAATCCATAAGCAGCGTATCAGTAACGCGGTAAGTACTGATAAGGGCGTTGAAGCGGGTCTTTGCAGCGAGCGTGTTACGCCGCTCGTCGCGCGGGCTGGCGCTGACTTTGCGTGCACGAATAATGGCCGGCACCAAACTGAGCATAGTGCCAAAAAAGTTCACCGGGCGCTGCAGGTTATGAACGTACGCACGCGACCATACTTTCCAGGGAGAAGGTTCTTTCTCGCCTTTCCAGGTATCTACAACCGGTGGGGTCATGTCCTCGCTCATGCTGTGAATTGCTGCGATGATTTCAGCGCCGGAGATGCCGTCGATCGCCGCATGGTGGATCTTCAGCATAAGGGCGAAACTCTTTTCAGGTAGTCCCTCTACTTTATCCAGACCTTCAATCACATAGGCTTCCCATAGTGGTCGCTTCATGTCGAGTCCACGCGACTGCAAGCGCGCCAGCAATATGCAGAACTGCCGCCAGTCGCCGGGTTTGGGCAGAGCGATATGGCGCACGTGAAATTCAAGGTCAAAGTCCCGATCTTCCATCCAATAAGGCGTGTCCAGTCCCATTGCGCCGCCTGACAGTGTGCGCCGGAAAATAACCGATTTGTGCAGGTTGCGTTTGAAAACAGTGGGGATATCTTCGTAGCGGAGCTTGCCGCCTTTGCGTGCTGACTGGTCATACACAATCACCGGGCTGATGTGCATGGGCGTGCGTGCACTTTCCTGTTGCAGGAAATGGCTGGCCATTTCCGACAATTGCTGCATGATCTGTGTCTCTGCTGTTGCTGCAGCGTTCACTGTGCCCGGAAGCAAAAGCGTGGGCAATAGCGAGACGCTTTTATTCAATGCAAAACTGAGGGAGCACCAAACGATGGGGGAATTTGTATTGTGGGGACTGACCGCCTCACCCTACCAATTGAAGATGCAGTCGCTGCTGGACTTCGCCGGTCATGACTGGGAGCGTTGGCCCGATCAGGCCGGTCCAGTATCTGCTGTGTCCATGGCTTTGCGCCTGCATTGGGCCAAGCGCAAGCGCACAGTCATGCGCTTTCCCTCGATGTCACCTGAATTTGATGAGTATCCGACCGTACCTTTTTATACAGAGGATCGCCGCACGTTCCACTACGATTCGTCTTCGCTCGCGCAGCATTTGGACGCTCACTGCGACCATCACACGGCGGCCCTTGTCCCGACCGATGCACGATTGGGTTTTATTTGTCAGTTGATCGATGAGGCCTTCGATGAATTCGGTCTCTACATGGTGCACCACATGCGCTGGGTCGGGTCTGCGCGCAGTACTCCGATGGGTGCAGTTACGGCGCGCGAGTTGCGTTCCATCCTGCCGCCCGGATATCAGTCGCTGCTGGCCAAACGGCTCTATCGACGCCAGGCCGCGCGGTGCCCCTACCTGTTCAGCGTTGCGGCGGCCGATTACGACGCCGGTGTCAGTCGTGACCGAGCCGCGCCCGCCGTTGCGGGGTTTCCCCCCACTCATGCTCTGCTGGAAGAGGCCTGGCGCGGCTACCTTCTGAGCATGGAAAATATCCTGTCTGCCCAGCCCTATCTTCTGGGCGAGCGATTCACGCTGGCAGATGCAAGCGCTTACGGGCAGCTGGGTATGAATCTCATCGACCCTGAGGCTATTGCTTTGTTGCGAAAGCTGGCACCGCGCACTTATCGCTGGCTGTGCGACATTCATGAGCACAAGCATTGCAAAGAGCAGGGTGAGTTGCGCTTGGCGCCCGCGTTGCGGCCGCTGATGGGGATGATCGCTACAACATTCATGCCGTTGATGCAGCAGAACGAAAGCGCCTATGATCATGCACTAGCCAGCGGCGAGACCGTGTTTAATGAAGCGGCATTTGAGCAGCGGCGAGCGCTGTATGAGGGCGAACTGCTCGGCCATCCTTTTCGGTCTGTGGTCAAAACGTTTCAGGTGCGGGTATGGCGCGAGCTGAAGGCCAGCTGGCATGGTCTGGATGCGCAGGACCGGGAAACACTGGAAAGAGACTTGCTTCCCGGCGCCAGTCTGGTGTTTGGTGAATCCGGTGGGGCGGGGGCGGGGGGCGTATGATGAGAATGGGATTTACGTAGCCTGTTAGGTCGGCGATAAAGTGAACGGCATAGGGCGCGGTCCCAACCCTGCGCCATTCAATTTGCCGCCTAAGTGCCACGTTTTAGCTTAGATAATGGTCACTCGCCCCTGACCGCTGTGCTGTGACCTGTCGACAATTCAGGCGGGTTTCTGCGTGGCTGCTGCATGAGCGAATTTAATCGTTTTCAGGGGTTGCAATCGGCCATCAAACCACTGAGTATATATACAGTAGTTTTACTGTATAACCGAAGTCGCCTGATCAAGGCACCGACAGTAAAGTGAACCCGGATTGGGCCGGAACACATTTGGACATTCGCTGAACGCCAGCATATAGAGAGGGGCTATTATGGACGCTAACAAGACAAAAGCACTGGATGCCGCACTGAGCCAGATCGAGCGACAATTTGGCAAGGGCACTGTCATGCGCATGGGGGATAGGGAGCATGTCGCTATGCCCACGATCTCGACAGGGTCTCTGGGTCTGGATATCGCGCTCGGTATCGGTGGATTGCCCCGTGGCCGTATTTGTGAAATTTATGGCCCTGAGTCTTCAGGTAAAACAACCTTGACCCTGAGCGTGATCGCCGAGAGCCAGAAATTGGGCGGCACGGCAGCGTTCATCGACGCCGAACACGCGCTTGACCCTTCCTACGCCGAGAAACTGGGGGTACAGATGGACGAGTTGATCCTGTCTCAGCCCGATACGGGTGAGCAGGCGCTGGAAGTGGCGGAAATGCTGGTGCGCTCGGGTGCGATTGATGTGCTGGTCGTCGATTCGGTAGCGGCACTGACGCCAAAGGCGGAAATCGAAGGCGAGATGGGAGCCTCCCATATGGGCCTGCAAGCTCGCTTGCTCAGTCAGGCCATGCGCAAGTTGACCGCTGCGATCAAGCAAACCAACTGCCTGGTGATCTTTATTAACCAGATACGAATGAAAATCGGCGTTATGTTTGGCAGCCCCGAAACGACAACCGGGGGTAATGCACTTAAATTCTACTCTTCCGTGCGATTGGACATTCGTCGCACTGGTTCGGTCAAAGAAGGCGATGAAGTGGTCGGCAATGAAACCCGTGTGAAAGTCGTGAAGAACAAGGTGGCGCCGCCGTTCAAGCAGGCGGAATTTCAAATTATGTACGGCTCCGGTATCTACCGTTTGGCTGAAGTGATCGATTGGGGCGTTAAACTCAATCTCGTGGACAAGGCGGGGGCATGGTATGCCTATAAGGGCGATAAAATCGGTCAGGGCAAGTCCAATGCAGCCAAATTTTTGGCGAGCAATCCCGCTATAGCCAATGAGATTGAAACTGAAATACGCTCTCAGATGCTGAATCTATCCGCGCCGATAAAAGCGCCGGCGGCTTCTGAGAGCCAAGATGAAGAGGAGACAGTGCCGGAGGAGTAATCGACGTCGGACTGAAGCATAAGATTTGAACAGTTCCCACAGGCGTCGGGTTTCCCCTCACCCCATTTACGTACTCGGCGCCTTTTTTTATTATGTTTGATGAAGAACCGGCGGATGCCGCCATAGACCCTGCTGAAATTCGTCTGGCGGCGATGAACTTGCTGGCACGTCGTGAGCACTCTGTCTGGGAGCTGCGCAGAAAACTGAAGCGCCGCTACAAGAATGACGCTGTATTGGAGGAACAGCTCAATCGGCTGGCGGAACAGAACTTGCAGAGTGATACGCGCTTCGCCGAAAGCTACGTAAAGCAGCGTGTTAGTCGTGGATATGGGCCTCTGCGCCTGCAAGAAGAGTTGCATCAGCGCGGGGTATCCAGGTCGACCATCACCCTAACTATAGACGCGCTAGAGATTGATTGGTGCGCTCACGCCATTGAAGTCATGCAGATCAAGTTTGGCGCTCTTCCCACCCAAGAAATAAAAGAGAAGGCGCGGCGGGCTCGTTTTATGCTGCATCGCGGATTCTGTAGTGACCATTATCAGCATCTGCTGCAAGACTGAGTTGCAGCGATTTCCCCGTTGTATGAAGGCCCTTGCCTGAGGTCCGAAATACCGTTACTTTCTTCGCCAGAGCATGGCGGCTAGCGCCAGCTAAGCGCGGGAAAACAGGTATGAAGACTGAGAAACTGAATGGCGACTCGCCTACGCACCACGAATTATCCCCGGATGTCGACGACCCTCTTATTCGCACGTTGCACCGCGCGATCAGGGTTGCTATCAAGATGCTGGCCGTGTTGATGGTTTTGGTAATCTACCTGGGCGTACTGGATGTTCTGTATCACCTCTACAATGAACTGATGAAACCGCCGCTACTGCACCTGACGGTCAGCGAAATCTTTGATTTGTTCGGTACGTTTATGGTGGTGCTGATTGCGGTAGAAATATTTATCAATATCCGGCTATATCTTGGCTCCAATACCCTGCCTATCCAACTGGTGATTGCTACCGCCCTGATGGCGATTGCGCGAAAGGTGATCATTCTTGATTTGGCAGACACCTCTGCAGAGCAAGTATTCGCGATTGGTGCTGTTACGCTAGCGTTGGGCGTGACGTATTGGCTGGTCAGCGTAAAAGCTAAGGATAAAGCGCAAGAGAATCCTACTCCAATCATCCCGAACAACGTATAGCTAGCCGCTGATTGGGATGAGTAAATGGCGTGTGGTAGGCCCGTTCCCTATTCAGCTGATCGAGCGGCCCGGCCTTATTACGCTTTACGGGCATCGACATTTTCAGGTGTAGCAATGATTAGACCGTTTGGCGTAATCAAGCAGCTCTGGTTAGTGGGTCTTTTAGCTCTGATGTATGCGCTGCCCTCTGGCGCCCAAACACAAAATTATTTGATCGGGCGTGGCATGGTCGATGTTACCGGTCCTGCTGTAGGAATGCAGTTGTGGGGTTTTGGGCGGCCAGACCAAATAGACGAAGGTATTCACATACGCCAGCGATCTCGTGCCTTTGTGATCGCACAAACTGACGATCCCTCTGCGCGTCTTGTGTTCGTCAGTGTTGATCTGGGCAGTGTTGACCATCATATAACCCTGGAGGTGGTCGATCGATTACAACAGCGCTTTGGCCTCCTCTACGATCTGGATAATGTCATTATCAGTGCCACCCACACCCATTCCGGCCCGGGCGGCTATTGGCAATCGCGCACGGCCACCGGACTGGACGGCGGCCTGTACCCGGAACACTTTGAAGCCATAGCAAGCGGCATTATGGCGTCGATAGTAAAAGCCCATAAAGATCTGCAGCCGGGCAATATATTGATCAATACCGGCAGTGTGAAGGACGCTGGTGTCAATCGGTCTGCTGTTGCGTATTTGGAGAATCCAGCACAAGAGCGTGCCCGGTACAGCGAAGACACCGACACCCGCATGGTGCTGCTAAAGTTTGTCGACGATTCTGGTGAGATTGGCATGATCAACTGGTATGCGTTGCACCCCACTGCGATGAACTTCTACAACCACCTGATTTCGGGAGACCACAAGGGTTACGCGTCACTGCAGATGGAGCGACAACGCGGCACCACCTATACCTCCACTGAGGATTTCGTCGCTGCTTTTGCACAGTCTGACCCGGGGGATGTCACCCCCAACACCAACCTGGACAATACCGGGCCGGGGCAAACCGATGTAGCGACCACTCGTATTATGGGCGAACGACAATTGCAGGTCGCGCAGCAGTTGTTTGCGCAGGCGAACGAAACGCTGGAGGGGCCCATCGCAGCGCGGCGCATGTATGTCGACCTCAGTGATTATACGGTCGATGCTCACTTTACTGGCGAGGGGGAGCAGCATACTTGCCCCTCAGCCTACGGTTACTCCTTTGCGGGCGGTTCAACCGAGGACGGTGGCGGGCATTTCCTGTTTCGAGAGGGTATGACTGAGCAGCGTGTTTGGCTGGATTGGGTGATTCGTCTGGTGACAGGTGTGCCCAAGTGGACTGAGCCCGTGAAAGCGTGCCAGGCACCTAAACCGATTCTGTTTGAGACCGGCAGTGGCGAACCGCCAATGCAATCACAGATACACTCCGTCACCGTGGCGCGGGTCGGCCAGTTGGTAATCGTAGCGCTGCCGATTGAGGCGACCACTATGGCGGGTCGGCGGTTACGGGATACCGTAATGCGCGAACTCGGTGACTGGGCGCGTTACGCCGTACTGGCGGGTTATTCCAATGGGTATGGCGGTTATGTCACTACGTCCGAGGAGTATCAACTGCAACAGTATGAAGGAGGCCACACCCTGCACGGTCAGTGGAGTTTGGCGGCTTATCAGCAAGTACTGAGCCAATTGGCCCTTGCACTTGAATCGGGGGCCGCCGTGGATAAAAGTACCGTTTACGATGACTGGCGCGGAAAATCCGCGGGCCTGCCTCTGCCTGCGGGCGAAGCGGGGTTCCCAGAGCAAGGGAAACGCTACGGAGACGCGCTGCCGCTGTCAAAAACGCAGTACGCCAAAGGGGAGACTGTTGTTGCAGAGTTCTTGTCAGCCAACCCCACTGCCTATTACAGAACAGGTAACAATTACTTGCTGCTGGAGCGTAAGATGCCCTCCGGCTGGCAAGCGGTGGCCGATGATGGCGACTGGAGTACGCGCGTGCGCTGGCGGCGCGATGGTGATGCTTACATTGCGCAACTGAGTTGGGAGGCGCCGAGCAACGCCCCCGCCGGAGAGTATCGCCTCACGCACATGGGGTACGATAATCAGGGCGCAGCATTTCGTGGAGTCTCCAACACATTCCATTACAACACGCCGTAATGTCGATGCCAGTGAGCCGTATTAGCATCATGCCCAGTCGAAAGGCCTCCCAAGCTCTTAGCCGTGCACCGCCAGCGCATCAAGGTTGGGGGCGAAGGTCTCCGCTGACGCGAGGCTCCAGTCTTTTTGCCAACGCTCCGGTATGGCATTGCCCAGCAACGCGTTTGCTGCCAGCAGCGGAAACACATCGTCAAAATGTACGTTGATTCCATCCGCTCCGCGTCGCCAGATCAGATGGGGAAACAACTTGTCAGGGTCGTCGAGGCCCATCGCGCCAACCATTTCAAATGCCGCATGCAGGGTGCGTTGTTGAAAGCTTGCCACGCGTTTGTGCCGGGTTTCGACGTCCAATGCCTTGCCTCGAACGGGGTCTTGCGTCGCGATTCCTGTTGGGCATTTATTGGTGTTACAGGCCTGTGACTGCAGGCAGCCCAGTGCCAGCATCATGGTGCGAGCGGCATTGACGACATCCGCGCCGATGGCCAGCTTGGTGACGATATCAAAGCCGGTCGCAGTTTTACCCGAGGAGATCACGCGAATTTTATCCCGCAAGCCTATACCGACCAGGCAATTGTGGACGAAGCTGGTGCCCTCAAGGCAAGGTACTCCGAGCCGGTTAGTGAACTCAACGGGTGCCGCTCCAGTGCCACCTTCTGCGCCATCGACGGTAATGAAATCGGGTGTAATGCCCGTGTCCAGCATGGCTTTACAGATCGCTAGAAACTCGTATTTGCGACCGATGCACAGTTTGAACCCAACCGGCTTACCGCCACTCAAGTCGCGCAGTTTGACAACGAACTCGAGCAGGCCCTTGGGGCTGTTAAATTCGCGGTGGGCGGGTGGTGAGATGACATCCTTACCCATATCGACCAGACGGATACGGGCGATTTCTTCCGACACTTTGGCCGCTGGCAGCACGCCGCCATGCGAGGGTTTGGCGCCTTGGGAAATCTTGATCTCAATCATCTTGACCTGTTCCAGGGTCGCTGATTGTTTGAAAGCGTCTGCGTTGAAACTGCCATCGGAGTTGCGGCAGCCGAAATAGCCAGTGCCAATTTGCCAGACGATGTCGCCACCTTGCTTATGGTACGGACTGAAGCCGCCCTCGCCGGTATTGTGGTAGAACGCGCCCAGTTTGGCGCCCTTGTTGATGGCCATAATGGCGTTCGCACTCAGCGCACCGAAACTCATGGCGGAAGAGTTAAGACGCGCTGCGCTATAGGGTTGGGTGCACTGCTCGCCGCCAATCAAGACGCGTTTGGTATCCTCGAGAACCTCAACAGGCGCGATGGAGTGGGCTGCGCCCAGCCAGCCCGCGGCGGTAATGTCGTGCTCCGTCCCAAAAGGCTGCGTGTCGTCCAGACCTTTGGCGCGACGATAGACTAAATCGCGTTGCTCGCGGTTGAACGGTAGTTCCTCGGTATCACCCGCAATGAAGTACTGCCGAATTTCGGGCCGGATAAATTCCAGACCGTAGCGGATGTAGGCCGCTACTGGATACAGTCGATTGAGAGTGTGAGGGCTGAACCAGAGATCGTAGATGCCCACGATAACGTAAACGGCCAGGATAAATGTAAGCACATGAGCCGGTGCCCAGACGGTATTGCCAATGTATACAGTGATGGGAAAGGCCACCAGTGCAATAATCCAGTAAAGCTTCTGCATAAATGTCACAGTATCTGCTCCCAATTAAAGATGAGTGTGTTATGTCAGGAAAAAAAGGCTTTGAACTCATCGCGCCATTCTTGCCAGACGCGATGGTCTCCCTTGATGCCCAGTATGCCTTCCTTGATTTTGGATATGCCGAAGCCGTAAAACTCCTCGGCCCCGATGTGGGGTGGCATTGACAGCTCGCCGGAACTGACGATGGCGTCGATGATAAACGGTTTGTCCGATGCGATGGCTTGTTGAATTGCGGGCACAATGTCGGCGGCGTGTTCAACTCTCACGCCATCCCCGCCGCAGGCCTTGGCATACGCCGCGAAGTCCGGATTCGTTAATCCGGTTGCCTCATCGTTCTTGGGCATTCCAGCCACCTGCATTTCCATCGCCACAAAGCCCAGTTCACTGTTGTTGAAGATCAATACCTTCAGTGGCCAGCCGTAGCGCACTGCGGTGACAAAATCATTCATGGACATGCCGAAACCACCGTCCCCGCACAGCGCCCACACTTGACGAGACGGATCGAGTGCAGCCGCGCCGAGTGCGGTGGGGAGTCCTGAACCCAGCGAGCCGTGATTGAAGCCCCCGACCATGCGCCGCTCGCCGCTCATGACCATCTGGCGCGCGACCCAGATCGCACATTCACCGACGTCTACTGCAAAGATGGCATTGTCGGCGGCGGCATCGCTGATGGCGCGCGCAAATAGCTGCGGATGCAAGGGTTCGTCGGTGCGCGACAGGCTGGCTTGAGCGTCCATCTGTTTAGTCCATTTCTGACGCGCCTGCACCAGGTGATCACGAAATTTAGTCGACTTTCTCTCGTCTTTTAGCAGGGGCAGCAGCGCACGCACGGTTTCTCCCACATCACCTACCAGCCCGAGTGTGACCGGAGCGCGACGCCCTATATGATCGACATTGGAATCTACCTGGATGATGGGTCGTCCATCGGGAAGAAACTCGGAGTACGGGAAATCCGTGCCCAACATCAACAGCACATCACAATCACTGACAGCATGCAGTCCTGCCGGATTACCGATGTTGCCGGTGAGGCCGACTACCGGGCCGTCATCGTAATCAAAAATATCAAGCGCACGTAAGGTGTGGGCGACAGGCGCCCCGAGTTTTTCGGCGAGTGCCAGCACGTCTGCTTTAGCAGCACGACAGCCGATACCGCAAAACAGTGTCACCCGACTTCCTTGTGCAAGAATTTCAGCAGCCTTCTGTAGCTCTGCCTGCGGCGCCGCTGCGACGGGAAGAGCGTGTACCAGTGGATGCGTGAAGTGCTCACTGGCAATGTTTTTGGTAAAGACATCGGCGGCCACCTCCACCCGCGTAACGACGCGCTCCGTCAAGGTCTTCTGTACTGCGATTTCAACCATACGTGGGACTTGCGCTGGCGTGTCGATAATGGCCTGGTAGGCGCAGACATCGTCAAACACTTTGGTGAGGTCCATTTCCTTGTGGAAATCACTGCCGCGCTGCGCGGTTGGAACCTGCCCGGTGATGGCGACGACCGCCGCGCCTTCTTTCTGTGCGTTATACAAGCCGTTAATCAAGTGGAGTGCGCCAGGCCCCGCAGTGCCCGCGCAAACGCCGATGCGGCCCGTTAACTGTGACTGAGCCGCAGCAGCATAACCTGCATGTTCTTCATGTCTTACGGTGATCCAGCGGAAACGTGGGTCCTTAATAGTTTGCAATACGAAAGGGTTAATGACGTCGCCCACCACGCCAAATACATCCCTGGCGCCTGCTTCTGCCAAGACATCCAGTATTGCCTCGGAAATACTTCGAGCCATAATAATCTCCAGAATATGCCTATGATCCGCCGAGGGTGAAACGAGTGACAATGGTAGCCTACCCGTTGTCACGCTAGCAATTGCTAGTCTGCTTGCAAATAGGGGGTTGATCTGCGACCTGCTCACTGATGCCCCAAAGTGGCACTTAGGCGGTGAATGGAATGATATCGGATTGGGACTGTGCGAGACAGGAGGACGGGGGCGGTGATCTACTGGGCGCCTCCGCACCCCAAGCCCCCATGGAGCCTGCCCCTGTTTATGGATATGAGTCCACGGCGAGTCTCAACCCGATCCCCTTCAATTTAGTGCCGAACCAGAAGCGTAAGTAAGTGCCATTCGGGAGGAGTTTCCGCTTGGGCATGGGCAATACTGAATTGAGAGTAACGAACGAACGAACGAACGAACGAACGAACGAACAGTAACGAACTACAGTAACTGGTAGAAACAGTTACAATTGAAAGATACATTTAACAGCTTTATCTATGTGGTGCGCAGGTCGCAACTGAGGGGCGCCGCAAGGCA